>CAXTWN010000046.1:0-861 GCA_964248055.1 uncultured Acidobacteriaceae bacterium
GGAGCGGCGGGCGCAGGAGGTCATCGACCGCTGCTGGCAGCGCGGGCAAGGCAATCCCATTGCATTTATCCACGACGTGGGTGCAGGCGGGCTCTCGAATGCCTTTCCGGAGCTGGTGAAGGACGGCGGGCGCGGCGGGGCGTTTGCGCTGGAGATGATTCCGCGCAGCGAGGAGGGGCTGAGCCCGCTGGAGATCTGGTGCAACGAGGCTCAGGAGCGGTATGTGCTGGCGATCGCGCCAGGGGATCTGCCGGTCTTTGAGGCGATCTGTGCGCGCGAGCGGTGCCCCTTTGCGGTGGTGGGGTTTGCGACCGAGGAACAGCGGCTGCGGCTGACCGAGGGCGCGGTGCGCGCGGCGGAGCGGGGCGGCGACCCGATCGATCTGCCCATGAGCGTGTTGTTCGGCAAACCGCCCAGGACGGAGCGGCGATTTACGCGCCAGGCGGTGCCGGCGGTGGAGTTGGACCTCCGCGGCGTCGCGGTGGCGGAGGCCGTGGAGCGGGTGTTGCGGCTGCCGACCGTGGCGTCAAAGAACTTCCTGGTGACCATCGGCGACCGCTCCGTGGGCGGGCTGGTGGTGCAGGACCAGATGGTGGGGCCGTGGCAGGTGCCGGTAGCCGATTGTGCCGTAACGATGCGGGCCTTTGGAGGTACCGAGCTGCCCGAGGCGCCGGGCGAGGCGATGGCGGTCGGCGAGCGGACGCCCATCGCGGTAGTGAACGCCGAGGCGTCGGCGCGCATGGCCGTGGGCGAGGTGATCACGAACCTGGCAGGGGCAGCGATCGCGAAGCTGTCCGACATCAAGCTTTCGGCGAACTGGATGGCGGCGGCCGGGCAGGGGATCGAGGACCAGAAGCTGTT
>CAXTWN010000046.1:871-1626 GCA_964248055.1 uncultured Acidobacteriaceae bacterium
GCTGTCGATGCAGCTGCGTTGGCAGGAGGATGGTGAGCACAAGGCGGTGACGTCGCCGCTGTCGCTGATCGTGTCGGGGTTTGCGCCGGTGGTGGATGTGCGACGCACGCTGACGCCGGAGTTGCAGCGCGGCGAGGAGA
The DNA here is from genome assembly GCA_964248055.1 of uncultured Acidobacteriaceae bacterium. Classification (GTDB taxonomy): domain Bacteria; phylum Acidobacteriota; class Terriglobia; order Terriglobales; family Acidobacteriaceae; genus Granulicella. The sequence goes on from CAXTWN010000046.1 coordinate 1,012, forward strand.
CGGTGCTGCTGCTGCTGGACCTGGGCGAGGGGCGTAGCCGGCTGGGTGGGTCGTGCCTGGCGCAGGTCTTCGGCCAGAGCGGGGCGGAGGTGCCGGACACGCCCGGGCCGGCGCTGCTAAAGGCGTTTTTCGGCGCGGTACAGCAGTTGAACCGGGATGGAAGGCTGCTGGCATACCATGACCGCGCGGACGGCGGGCTGTTTGCGACGCTCGTGGAGATGGCCTTTGCCGGGGGGATGGGGCTGGCGATCGATCTGCCGGCGTCTGCGGAGGAAGATCCGCTCGGCGCGCTCTTCAGCGAGGAGCTGGGAGCGGTGGTGCAGGTGCGGGCGCACCAGGAAGAGGCGGTGCTCGGGTTCCTGGCCCAGGCGGGCGTGCCGGTGCGGTGCCTGGGACGGCCCGTGCGGGCGAACGAGATCGTGTTTCGGGCCGGAACGCGGGAGCTGTACCGCAACACCCGGACGGCGCTGCACCGCATGTGGTCGGAGACCAGCTTTCACATCGCGAGCCTGCGCGACAACCCGGAGTCCGCAGCGCAGGAGTTTGCGTTGCTGGCGGAGGCGGAGCGGCCGGGGCTGACGGTGCAGGTGCCGTTCGATCTGACCGCGCGGGTGT
>CAXTWN010000046.1:1636-13829 GCA_964248055.1 uncultured Acidobacteriaceae bacterium
CCCGACCCAGGGTGGCCATCCTGCGCGAGCAGGGCGTCAACGGGCAGAACGAGATGGCCTATGCCTTCGACTGTGCCGGATTTGCGGCGGTGGACGTGCACATGAGCGATCTGCTGGCCGGGCGGCGGTCGCTGGAGGAGTTTGTGGGCCTGGCGGCGTGTGGCGGGTTCAGCTACGGCGACGTGCTGGGCGCCGGGTCCGGCTGGGCGAAGACCGTGCTCTTGAACGAGTCGCTGCGGGAGCAGTTTACGGCCTTCTTTGCCCGGGCGGAGACGTTTTCGCTGGGCGTCTGCAACGGCTGCCAGATGATGGCGCAGCTGGCCGAGATCATCCCCGGAGCGGAGCAATGGCCGCGTTTCGAGCGCAATGTGTCCACACGCTTTGAGGCGCGGCTGTGCATGACGGAGATCCCGGCGACCGGGTCGATCTTTCTGGCGGGCATGGCTGGGGCACGGGTGCCGATCGTGGTGGCGCACGGCGAAGGCCACGCCAGTGTCTCGCCCCCCGAGCCGCTCGTTGCGCTGCGCTACACGGACACCTTTGGGCGGCAGACGGAGCGGTATCCGCTGAACCCGAGCGGGTCGCCGGGTGGGGTCGCCGGCGTGACCAGCACCGATGGCCGCGCGCTGATCCTGATGCCGCACCCCGAGCGCATCTTTTTGCCGGAGCAGAACACCTGGACGCGGCGCTTGCCGGGGAGCCCGTGGCAGCGCCTCTTCGACAACGCGCGGCGATGGGTGGGGTGATCCCTTGGTGCAGCGGGAGTGCTCGCGGCTGACGCGCCGGAGGCTGTTGCAGAGCGGCGTAGCGCTGTGTGCGGGAGCCGCCATCCCGCCGCGGCTGCATGCGCTCGGCCTGGCTGAGGGTGCCTCCAGGCTGCGACTCCACCCGGGCCGGCCGCTGGCCAGCGTGCCGAAGAACTTCCTGGGGCTGGGCTTCGAGATGTCCTCCGCCGCGCGGCCGGGGCTGCTGAGCGCGGACAACGCGGCGTATGTGCAGCTGGTGCGGAACCTGGGACCGAGCGGGGTTCTACGCCTGGGCGGCATCGTCGCGGACTTTACGCGCTATGCCGCAACGGAAGCCGCGAGAACGGAGCCCAAGGACACGATCATCAACCGGGCGAGCCTCCGGCAGCTGCGCGGCTTTCTGGACCGGACGGGATGGACGGCGATCTGGAGCCTGAACTTCGGTCGGGGAACGCTGGACGAGGCGCTTGCCGAGGCGACCGATGTCGCCGAGGTGCTGGGGCCCCGGCTGCTGGCGGTCGAACTTGGCAACGAGGTGGAGAACTACGGCCGGGGCGACAGGCCGTTGCGCCCGCCGCCGTACCCCTACGAGGCGTTTCGGGCAGAGTACATGCGCTGGTACCAGGCACTGGTGGCCGCGGTGCCCGGGCTGCGGTTCGCCGCGCCGGACACGGCGGCCTCCGTGGAGTGGGTGGAACGGATGGCCGCAGACGCGCGTGGCGATGTGCAGCTGCTGACCACGCACTACTATCGCGGAAGCCAGCAACAGGGGACCTTCGATCAGCTGATGCGGCCGGATCCGGCGCTGCAGAGCGCGCTGGATCGGCTGCGGCGGGCATCCGGCGGGAGCGGACTTCCGTGGCGCATGTGCGAGACGAACTCGTTCTTCGGCGGGGGGCGGCCGGGGGTGAGCGACACGCTCGCCGGCGCGCTTTGGACGTTGAACTACCTGCTGCTGCTGGCGCAGGCGGGCTGTGCGGGAGTGAACCTCGAGACCGGCGTCAATCAGCTCGGATTTGTGAGCTCCTACTCGCCGATCCAGGACGATGGAGCCGGGCACAACAGCGCGGGCGCGCCGTATTACGGGATGCTGGCGTTTGCGGCCGCGGTGCGCGAAGCGCCCTCAGTGCTGCCGCTGACGTGTGAGGGCAACGAGGCGCTGACGGCGTACGCGCTCGGGGCAGGGACGGCGCTGCGCAGCGTGGTCGTAATTCACCAGGGCACGGACCGCAGCGTGCGGGTCTCGCTCCCGCAGTCGCCGCTCCGGGGAGCCTCTGTGCTGCGCTTGACGGGACCGTCCCTGGAGAGCAAAACCGGGATCACCTTTGCCGGAGCCGCAGTCGACAGGGCAGGACGTTGGGCACCGGCGCCTGCCGAACCGCTCCGTGGGGCCGAGGTCATCTTGCCTCCCGCGAGTGCCGTGGTGATCCGTGCCATGACAGAGTGAACGCCAGAGCACCGAGTGGAGGTCGACCTCGACTCCGCAGCCGTGGGCTGCGCTTCTTCGAGACCACATCTGTGTTCACCTTCCTGGTTCAATTGCAGATACCCTTTGCAGCCACGAACAGCGAGTTTCATCGTCCTACCTCAAGGGCTGCATCGGCGCGGAAGCCGATCAGCAGAGAGCCAGTGGACGGAAGGTTTTGACCGTGATGGGAGGAGCCGCTTGGTCGATTAGTGGACTCCTTCGGTGACCGTTTCATCCACCGGAACTGAGATCCTTGCCGGTCACGCGCTGTGCGATCGACCTCGCGCCGTACGCTACCATTCCTTGAGCATCGAGAAGGGAAAACACCTGAGAACGTATGAGTTCCCCTGCAGCTGCCCTCCATAGCAACGCCGAAGCGCGCAGCCTCGTCTTCGGGTGCTCGCTGCTGGTGCTGACCCTCAGCGTGCTTGATCTGGTGGGATGGTGGGCGCACATCCCTCTACTCACCTCGGTGTTTCCGGGCTATGCCACCATGAAGCCCAACACAGCCTTGTGCCTGGGGCTGCTTGCGCTGGCGTTTCTTTTGGAGGCGAGACGCGGGCGCCCGGCCTGGTCACAGGTGGCTGCGGCCGGAGCTGCAGGCCTTTCTCTGCTCGTCAGCGGTCTGTCGTCTCTGGAGTACCTCACCGGCCGGAACTTCTCGATCGATCAGCTGATCGCGCGTGTCCAGGCGGACCGCTTCTACGATCCCGCCGGCCGCATGTCCCACGGAACGGCGTTCTGTCTGGTGCTTACGGCGGCGGCCTTTCTGCTCCGTGACCGCTGGTACAAGGCGGCGGTGGCGCTCACCCTGGCGGCCCTTGTCGCCTCGGTCTCCGGTCTGGTTGGCTTTGCGTTTCAGGTGGGGCCCTTGGCAGAGGTTCCCTGGCTGCGCTCGCTCGCTGTGCATACCGCCACGGGGCTCACGCTGCTGCAGATTGCCCTCCTCGCCTCCCGGCCGGCACACGAGCCCTACCGGACCTTGGGTCTCTCCGCGCGCACGGAAGGTGGCCGGCGCTATTTTCTGCTTGCGGTCACCCTTGTCCCCATCCTGCTGGCGTTCCCCGTCGCCGCAGGACTACGCCACGGCTACTACGACGCGGCCTTCGCGCTGGCTCTGCTGGTGGTCCTCCTCATCGTGTTGCAAACAGCGCTGCTCTGGGCTGACTCGCGCACCATCCTTCGCGGGCAGATGGAACTCCGCCGCAGTGAAGCGCACTCGTCTCGCATCCTCCAAAGCATCGGTGACGGAGTCATCGTGACGGATCTGGAGGGTCGCATCACGCGCATGAACCCCATCGCGGAGACGCTGACGGGATGGACGCTCACCGAAGCGGCAGGCGCTCCACTCGTTGAGGTCTTCCGGATCTATAACGAGCACAGTCGCAAGCTCGTCGAGAACCCCGTGCACGAGGTCCGCCGCCGCGGCACCATCGTCGGGCTTGCAAACCACACCATGCTGCGCCGCCGCGACGGTACGGAGACTCACATTGAAGATAGTGCCGCGCCCATTGCCGACGAGACGGGTTTGCTCACCGGTGTTGTTCTGGTCTTTCGCAGCGTGGACGAGCGTAAGCAGGCGGAGCGGGATCTTCGTGCGGCGGACGAACGTCTCCAGATTGCGCTCACCACCGCGCAACTGGGCGCGTGGGAGCTTGACCTCAGCACGATGGAGATGACGTCTTCGCCCTCCTGCAGGGCGAACTTCGGGCGCAGCGCGGCGGAACCGTTCACGTACCCCGATCTGCTGGCCTCGGTTCATCCCGACGACCTGGATGCGATGCAGGCGGCGTTACGCCAGTCGATCGACCAACACGAGGTGTACCGGGCCGAGTACCGCGTCCTCTGGCCGGATGGCTCTCTGCACTATCTCGTCGCAAGCGGTCGCACACTGTACGACGATGCAGAGCGTCCGGTGCGCCTGGTGGGGGTCACGCTTGACGTAACGCAACGTCACCTGGCCGCCTCCGCGCTGATCCAGAGCGAAAAGCTCGCCGTTGTGGGACGTCTCGCCTCGAGCATCGCGCATGAGATCAACAACCCGCTGGAGTCCGTAACCAACCTGGTCTTTCTCGCGCGCCAACACGCGGTCGATCCCCAGGCCAAGTCATACCTTGACGATGCGGAACGAGAGTTGCGGCGTGTCTCCGCGATCAGTCACCAGACACTGCGCTTTTACAAGCAATCGACCAAGCCGCGGTCCGTCGACATGAGCGACCTCATCGACAACGTGCTCTCCGTATACCAGGGCAAGCTCCTCAACAGTAAGGTGTCGGTCGAGTGTCGCTTTCGCTCGCACCAACCTGTCTTCTGCTTCGACGATGAGATTCGGCAGGTACTCAGCAACCTCGTAGGCAACGCTATCGACGCGATGCTCGGAACGCCTGGCCGCCTTCTGCTCCGCACGCGCCAGACCTCCACGTCCGCGCTCGGCTCACCCGGTCTCGTCACCACCGTCGCTGACACCGGATCCGGTATCGCCAAATCCACCCTTCAGAAGATCTTTGAGCCCTTCTTCAGCACCAAGGGCCTATCCGGAACGGGGCTGGGCCTGTGGATCAGTGACGAGATCGTGCGGCGTCATGGAGGCACGATGCGCGTGCGCAGCCGCCAGGGCCCCGGCCCTTCAGGAACAGTCTTTACGCTGTTCCTGCCCTTTGACGCAGTGGCTCGCAACGCAGACGAAGCGAAACAAGACACGCAGCGCGGCAATCGAGCCGGCGCGAAGGAGCCAGTAGCGGCCACAGCTCCCTCATCCTTAGAGCTGACCCTACCAGCGCGGTCTCCCCAGCTGTAAGTGTCGCCCGAGTCTCCTGGAGACTTGATTATGCCTTCGGCAGGGCATCGCACAGCGCGAGAGCGAGCAGCGGATACGCCGTGCCGCTGTAGCTGATGAACTGCCATCCATCGCGATTCAGCGACCGTGTCCACCATCTTCCGGAGGCTCGCTGGTTGCTGAGCAGCCACTGCACGCCTCTTTGGAGGCGTGGATCATTCCTCGGCACCCCCGCTTTGCGCAAGGCGATGATGGCGAGGCCCGTCATGTGGCCATCGCTCTGCGGGAAGCTGAACTCCAACTCGGACCGGAGCTTGGCTGCGCGATTGCCCTTGCCCCACTGCTCGGGTAGGGCGAACGTCCGCAGGGACCAGCCGCCATCGAACTGCTGGTGCGCGAAGATCATCCTGATGAGGTCCTGCTTCTGCCGCGCGTCAAGAAGACCCGGATACTCTGAGGCGGTCCAGAGCAGGTCGGTGCGATCGTAGTCGCCCTGCATCTTTTGTGGTGTGCGAAGATAGCGCTTCAGCAACTCGACATGGGCTGCCGCAGCGGAGTCATGTTGTTGCGCCAGCCATCCAGGCGCATTCGCAACCGCACGCGCCGCCACCGTTGCCACCTGGTACGGGCTTGATTCGAACGGCGGATTGTTGTCGTCTTCGATGTACCAGTCCCCGGCAGGGCGTTGGAACTGAAACATGAGGTCCAGCGCCTGCACCGTCTCCGGGGAGAGGCGGTGCGAGACGTTGGCATCCCAGATGGCAAGTCCGGCGGCCAAATAGACCGCCTGCGTACCATCGAAGTTGCCGTTCCGCTGTTTTGGATCGGCGGCGAGAGCGGCCTTTAACTCGGACACCCAGAAATCATGCATCGCCTGCTGTGGCGCGCCGAGCTCCGGCGACATCAGCGGACGGACGACCATGTAGGACCCGTTGCTATGGCACGCGATGCAGCCGCGCTCGCCGGTCCACGCCATGGCGCCCTGCTCCATGTAGTCCACCGCCAGGCGGGGTGCAAACGGGATCTTCGGCTCCTCAGGGGAGGGCCGCGCGTACGTCACCTCTTTGTGGTGGTACTGGTAGTTCAGGGGCGTATGCCACGCGGCTTCGTTCGGCACGCGCAGCAGATGAAGCGTGGCGGCCTGATTCTTCCACGTCCAGGTGCCGTCCAGGGCAGTACCACCCGAAAGCAGATGGGCATCCAGGGTCCCCGTGCCGCTGTTTGCGGAGGCCACGAGATGGCCGTCAAGCAAGGTGGCGGTATCGAGATGTACCGGGTCTGGGATGAAGTCGACTGCCAGGTTGCGCACTGTCCAGTGGCCGTCGGCAGCCTCGTCCGCCTGGAGCACCATCCGGTGCCGTTCGCCCTCACTGAGATAACTCCCCTGCCAGGTGACGGAAGACGCCTGACCATGGGCCACGAGAGTTCCGAGAGACAAGAGGAGCAGGATGGAAGGGACCAACTTCATCGGGTTTCCCGGCGCTTTCGCTGCCACGTGCATTCAGCGGCAAAGAGAAGAATAACAAACGGTTGTCGGGCCACTCACTTGCCCTTGGTATTTGTGATCGCCGGTGGGGCGTCGATTGCCGTCTTTCGGCGTTGAGGCTTAGAGAAGGTCCCACCTGGGGCAGCGTTTGTGCGCTCTGGGTTTGACTGCCCGCGCTCCATCGCGCTGAATGCGATCAAGGCAAGCCTTCAAAGCCTGGCCGGAGCTCAGAGCCCAGTTTAGCGCCAACAGAAACGGTACAAAGTAGGAGTGATGTCGCCCGCGCTCGCTCATGTCCTGCTGCCACTTATCGTGGCGATCAGCCTTTTGCTGATGTTGGTTCGTCCCAAAGAGATCGCGGAGGTGTACTGGATCAGCGGCGGTGCACTGCTGCTGATCCTCCTTCGCCTGATTCCGCTGCAGCTTGCCGGCAAGGCCATTGGGGAAGGCACGGACGTGTACCTGTTTCTGATCGGCATGATGCTGCTGTCGGAGCTCGCGCGCGAGCATGGCGTCTTCGATTGGGTCTCCTCCGCGGCTGTCCAGGGGGCGCGTGGCTCCTGCGTCCGGCTGTTCACCCTGGTGTATGGCATCGGCACGCTGGTGACGGTCTTCATGTCCAACGACGCCACGGCTGTTGTGCTCACCCCGGCGATCCTGTCCGCGGTGCGCAAGGCTAAGGTCGAACCGTTGCCGTACCTGTTTGTGTGCGCATTGATCGCAAACGCGGCCTCGTTCGTGCTGCCGATCTCCAACCCTGCCAACCTGGTTGTGTTTCATGGTCGTGCCATGCCGCCGCTGGGACGCTGGCTCCTGTCGTTCGGTGTCCCGTCCCTGCTTTCGATTGCGGCGACGTATGCGGTGCTCCGTCTGCACTTCCGCAAGGATCTCGGCGCTCCCATCGACGAAAAGGTACAAGCGGAGCCGCTGAAGGCGGAAGGCAAGGTGGTGCTCGCCGGCCTGATGCTGATGGTCGCCGCTCTGCTCACGGCCTCTACCCTGAAGAAAGATCTCGGCCTGCCCGCGTGCCTGGCGGCGCTGGTAATCACTGCCGCAGTCTCCGTCAAGGCGAAGAGCAACCCGCTCAGGCTGACGAAAGAGATCAGCTGGCCCACACTCCTCCTGGTCGCCGGGCTGTTCATCATGGTCGACGCGGTGGAGAGTATGGGTGCGCTGCGGGTCACGCAGCACTGGCTTACGGCCACCGAACGGCTCGGCGCGCCCGTTGCCGCGCTCGTGGTGGGCCTGGTCGTGGCCGTGGGCAACAACCTGGTCAACAACCTGCCGCTTGGCCTCATCGCGGGCGGAACACTCGCAACGGCCCAGGTTCACGGCCTGATGGCGCACGCGATGCTGATCGGCGTCGACCTTGGACCGAACCTCTCGGTCACCGGCTCGCTGGCCACCATACTCTGGCTGCTTGCTTTGCGAAAGGAGAAGCTCGATGTAAGCTTCCTGGACTTTCTCAAAGTGGGCGCGATCGTCATGCCTGCAGCTTTGCTGCTCTCCCTGGGCGGAGCGATCCTGATGCAAACATTTGCCAAGACGCAATAGCAGAAGCCATCACAACACGTCGGCAAACGGACACAAGCAGCCGCCGGCAAAAGTGTCCCGCACGCCTCCGGCTTGAGGCCGGAACCGGAGTCTCCGTGCGGGCCGATCCGCTCCGAGCACAAAGGTTGCGATCCAGCTAGATGCTGTGCCTCGGGGCGCCTAGCGGTCGAGGCACTGGCTGCCTTTGCAGACGAGGAACACCGTGTCCTGCTGCTTGGCGTGGGTGAGCGTGGTGTAGGGGCGGACCTCGAAGGCGGGGTCGTGCGCGAGGCGCTCGGCGAGCGGGTTGCCGATCTCCGGAGGCAGGGTGTTGGGGATGGCGGGGCCGGCATGGAGCACCAGGAAGCGGTCGTGTTCGCGCAGGAACTGGTCGATGGGCTCGATGGAACCGGAGAAGTAGCCCGCCTTGCGCCAGTTTTCGAGCAGGTGATATTGGGTGACCTCGACGCGCGGTGCGGAGGGGCTGAGGCTCTGCTGCCAGTCGAGCAGAAAGACGTAGTGCACGCCGGAGTCGTGCTGGCGGCCGATGAGCTCCATGAAGGTCTTGCCGTCCTCGCAGACGACCGGGAGGTCGTGCGGCAGGCGGGCGGTGAGGGCGGCGGTGTAGTCCGGCTGCGACTCGGAGAAGCTGGCGAGGTGTTTGAGGTCCCAGAAGAGCATGGCCGCAACGAAGACGGTGCCGGCGGCCCAGCGGAGGACGGGCCACCAGCGCGGGGCGGGCGCGGGGCGCGCGGGAAGGGCTAGTTGGGCGAGTTCGGCGGTGAGATACGCGACCGCTACCGTGAGCGGCAGCAGATAGCGGTCGTTCAGCAGCCAGGTGCCGACCAGGCCCTGCAGCAGAAAGGCGAGCGGGACGAGAAGGAAGGCCGCGGTGACGACGTAGATCGGCTGGCGGGCGGTCCAGGCCTGCTGGAGCACGCTGCGCGGGTGAGGGGTGCGGAGGAGTCGCCAGAGCACGGCTGCGGCGAGCACCAGGAGCACCAGCGCGATCTCTTTGCTCGAGCCGGCGTAGAGCAGCAGGCCGTCGAAGAGCTTGGGGGGCCTGGTCCAGAAGTGCGGCTTGCCGACGCGCATCGTGGCAGCGATGTTGGCGTGCTCCGGAAGCAGTAACAGCCAGGCGGCTGCGCCGATGAGGTAAAGCCGGGGGCGCGGCCGGTGCGCGAGGAGGTCCAGCGCAAGCGTGGCGCCGAGCAGGAAGGCGCTGAAGACGATGCCCAGCAGGTGGGTGGTGGTGAGCAGGGCGTGGATGAGAAACGTCGCAAGGTACAGGCGCGCAGGCGTGGGCTGCGGGTCGTCGGCCAGCCGCAGGGTCAGCCAGAAGGCCAGCGACACGGCAAGCACCAGCAGCCCGTAGAAGCGGCCCTCCGCCATGTGGGCGACGAACGGCGGGCTGAAGAACCAGGTGTTGAAGAGCGCGAACGCGATAAGGCCCACGCCGTAGAAGCGGCGCAGGGCGGCCCAGCTCACCGCAAAGGCAAGGCCGAAGCAGGTGGACGAGAAGAGCCGGAAGGACAGCTCAGAGGGCCCGAAGAGGGTGAGCCAGCCACGCCCGAGCAGGTAGAAGGTGAAGCCGCCGCCGTCTGCGCCGAGGTTGTAGGCCCGCAGCATGTGGTGCCACGAGGGATCGCGCAGCAGCATCCAGCCGAGCATCTCGTCTTCCCAGAAGACGCGGCCATGGGAGAGCACGGCGGTGACGGCCAGCGTGTAGCAGAGCCCGGCCAGCATGCCGGCGAGGTCCCAGCGATTGAGCCTGCGCGGCCCGCCGTCCGCGCCTATCCGTTCCTTTACAATCGTCTGCAGAGAAGGCCAGTGTATCGCTGTCGGCTTTGCAGGATCGCGATGGGCTGTGCGGCCGCTGCGCTAAAGACTGCTGGAAGGAAGAGTGATGGCGAGCCCCGAGATCTTTGCGCAGCTGACGGAGATCTTTCGCGACGTGTTTGACGATGACTCCATCACGCTGACACCGGAGACGACCGCGGCCGACATCCGGGACTGGGACTCGGCGGCGCATGTGAACCTGATCGTGGCCATTGAGACACGGCTGAAGATTCGCTTCAAGACCTTTGAGCTGGAGTCGCTGCATAACGTGGGGCATCTCGCGCAGTTGATCGAGGACAAGCTCAAGGCCAAGCAGCTCGGCATGCCCGCGTAGCGCAGGCACACACCCGAACCCATGCTCTTCAACTCCTACATCTTTCTGTTCGGGTTCTTGCCGCTCACGCTGATTGGCTACCAGATTGCGGCGCACTGGCATCGGCGCGCCGTGGTCATCTGGCTTTCGCTGGCGTCGCTGGCGTTCTACGGTTATTGGCGGCCGGCGTACCTGATCCTGCTGTGCGCTTCGGTGCTGTTCAACTACGTCGCGGGGGCGATGATCAGCCGGCGCATTCCCAACCGCGTCCCGTCGCAGGTGCTGCTGGGGCTCGCGATCACCGTGAACCTGGTCGCGCTTTGCTACTACAAGTACCTATTTCCGTTGCTGAATTTCATCGGCTCCTACCAGCGTAGCCCGATGCATTGGAACAACGTCTTTCTGCCGCTGGGGATCTCGTTCTTCACGTTTACGCAGATCGCGTATCTGGTCGATCTGCAGCAGGGCGAGGCGGTGCAGCAGGACCTGGGCAGCTATACGCTGTTTGCGACGTTTTTTCCGCACCTGATCGCCGGCCCCATTCTTCACCATGCGGAGATCATGCCGCAGTTTCAGCAGGAGCGCGACTACCGGCTGCGGCTGGAGGATGTCACCGTCGGCTTCTCATGGTTCATTCTGGGGCTGTGCAAGAAGGTGCTGCTGGCGGACCGGTTCGCGCTCGCGGCGGATCCGGCCTATGCCGCAACCGCGGGCATCCATGCGCTGGGAGCGTGGGTCGGCATTCTGAGTTATACGCTGCAGATCTACTTTGACTTTTCGGGCTACTCGGACATGGCGCTGGGGCTGGCGCGCATGTTCTCGATCGACTTTCCGCTGAACTTCAGTTCGCCGTACAAGTCGGCCAGCATCATCGATTTCTGGCAGCGCTGGCACATGACGCTGACGCGCTACATCAACTCCTATCTGTACAACCCGCTGAGCCTGGCCGTCACGCGGCGGCGCGCGGCGCGCGGAAAGAAGATCTCGCGCAAGGCTATGGCAACGCCCGGCGGTTTTTTCAGCATGATCGCGTGGCCTACGGGAGTGTCGCTGTTCCTGGCGGGCGTGTGGCATGGCGCCGGGTTGCAGTTCGTGGTCTTCGGCTTGCTGCATGCCGTGTACCTGACGGTTAATCAGGCGTGGCGCATCTTCCGCCCCAACCGGCCGGAGTCGCTGTTTCAGCGCAACCCGCTGGCGCGCGGCTTCAGCCATGGCGCGCGGGTGCTGCTGACGTTCGCGGCGGTGGTACTGGCCCAGGTGTTCTTCCGCGCATCGAGTGCGGGGTCGGCCATGGCGATGGTGGCGGGCGCGCTCGGGCTGCACCGGCACCTCTCGGCGGGCACGGCGTCGCCCGCGTATGCGCCGCGCATCAGCGAACTGGGGCCGATTGCGGTGGGGCTGGCGATCGTCTGGCTTCTGCCGAACACGCAGCAGATTTTGCTTCGCTTCAAGCCCGCGCTTGAGCTCACGACGGCCGATAAGACGGAAGGCGTGCTGCATTTTTTGTGGCGGCCTACAGTGGCCTGGGGAGTTTGCCTTGGCCTTACGTTCTTTGCGGTCCTGGTGAAGATGCAGAACCCGACAAGCTTTCTTTACTTCCAGTTTTAAGGCAAAACTGGAGACTTCTACAACAGCGTCATCTCGACCGGAGGCGCAGCCGGGAGCGGAGAGAACCCCGTATTTTGTTCGTGGGCAGCGCTTCCGTCCGATGCAGTCCTGGCCGAAACTCATCCCCACACGGCGTCATGTCGACCGGAGGCGCAGCGGGAGTGGAGAGCCCCTGTATTTCGTTCGTGGCAGCACGTACGTCCGATGCAGTCCCAGCCGAAATGCGGGGGTCTCTCCACTGCGCAGACGACACGACCGTCCGCTCCGGTCGAGATGACGCTTTTGATGGCTGGACAAAATTCCTCCAGCTATCGCTCCAGCCTCCGTCGTTCCCCTGATCGCCAGCCGCCTACCCATACCGTGTCATCTCGACCGGAGGCGCAGCCGGAGTGGAGAGACCCCGCTAATTCGTTCGTCGGCCGCG
>CAXTWN010000046.1:13839-20821 GCA_964248055.1 uncultured Acidobacteriaceae bacterium
GGAGAGACCCCGCCATCTCGTTCGTGGCGGCACGTACGTACGACGCAGTCCCGCCAAGATGCGCGGGTCTCTCCACTGCGCAGACGATACGACCGTCTGCTCCGGTCGAGATGACGCTTCGTTGCTGGACCACATTCACCCCAAGCTTCTACCGCGCTCTGCCCAACCTCACCCGTTCTAGCCCAACTCAGTCCATACGTTCGCCATACCTCGGTCAATTCCTTCACCACAATCACAGTCCGTCTGTCACCAACCGCAGCGCGTCGCTCCCGCAACGTCACTTGTGCCTCACAGAAGGGCACAGGTTCCGCGGAAGCTCATACAATCTTCAAGGGATGGCTACGCTGAACACCGACGAGGCGCGTGCGGAGCCAGCGACCGCCAGCGTGGGTCGCTCGCCCGGCGGACCGCGGCTGGCGCGGTATCTGGCATTGGTGCTGGTGATTCCGGCGTTGTTCTACCCGTTTCCCTTTCTGATCGCCACCTCCGCATCGTATGAACATTGGGCGACGGCGCAGTGGACGCCCATGCTGGAGTACACCTACGACGTTCGCGGTCAGAACGCGGACGTGGTGATCTTCGGCGACTCGTCCGCGTTTATCGGCATCGATCCGCATCGGCTGAACGCTGAGCTTGGGGTCCAGAGCGTGGTGCTGCCCGACACGGTCGGCAGCCTGCCGGTGACAGACGATGGCCCGCTGAAGGCATACCTGGCGCACAACGCGGCACCGAAGCTGCTGGTGCTGTACTTCACGGCCTGGGATCTGGACTTCACCCGGATCGCCACGTTCCGTCGCTTCGAGGGCGAAGAGATGCTGCTGCGGCATGGAAGCCGCGGCGAGATCGCCCGCTTTGCGCTCCGCCACCCCACGGAGATGCTGGTGTTTCCGTTTCGCCTGTACAGCACCTTCGGGCCCAAGATGATTCGTGCGGCGCTGCACCACGTGAATCGCGAGCAGGGAACTGCGGAGGCGCTGGGGCACGCGGACTACAACCTCGGCTTCCCGCCGCTTGGGCCCTCGTGCACGCTGCCGGCGGAGTACCGCACGGAGGCCGGGGCAGCGTCTGTTGAGGCACTGGTGCAGCGCTACACCACCCCAACGACACGTGTGCTGGTCTACCTGGCGCCGCTGCCGGATTGCAAGGGAAGTGCAGAGGTGACGGGCCGGTCCTACGCCGCGCTCGGGGCAGCGCCGCCCAGGACCTTGCCGGCCCGCTTCTTTGCCGATGACCCGTACTACGCGCACATTCTGCCGCCGCACGTGCCCGACGCGACGGAGGTTCTCGCCGACGCGTTGAAGGCCCAGCTTGATTTGCGCAAAGCGAACGGCCCGGCGTCGCACGGAGCGAGTACCGGGCCATAGGACTGGGACGCGTTAGGACGCGGCTTCGAGGGGCTGGCCGAGCCGGTCCTGCCATGGGTCGATGACGATTTTGGTAACCTGGTCCAGCTTCTTGGCCCAGACGTTGTACATCTCCGAGGCCTCTTCGATGCCGATGCGGTGCGAGATCAGGAAGGTCGGATCGATCTCCTTGTTCTCGATGCGTTGGAGCAGCGGCTTCAGGTACTTGTGCATGTGGGTCTGGCCCATGGCCATCTTGATGCCCTTGCCGAAGGCTGCACCGAAGTTCACCTTGTCGAGCACGCCGCCGTAGACGCCGGGGATGGACAGCGTGCCGCCCTTGCGGATGGACTGGAAGGCCTGCCGCAGAACGAAGGGGCGATCGGTTTCAAGAAACAGGCTCTGCTTGATCTTGTCGTACAGGCCCACAAAGGTGTTGGAGTGCGCCTCCATGCCAACGGCGTCGATGCAAACATCGGGGCCGATGCCGCCGGTCAGATCGCGCAGCGCCTCCACGACGAGGACATCATCTTCGCTGTAGTCGATCGTCGTGGCGCCGCAGTACTCGCGGGCCAGGCGCAGGCGCTCGGGGAAGCGATCGATGGCAATGACGCGTTCGGCGCCCATCATGTAGGCGCTGGCGATGGCGAAGAGACCGACCGGACCGCAGCCCCAGACCGCAACCGTATCGCCGGGCTGGATGTTGCCGTTCTCCGCGCCCATGTAGCCGGTGGGGAAGATGTCGGTAAGGAACAGCAGCTTCTCATCGGGCAGATCGTTTTCGATCTTCAGGCACCCGACATCCGCGTGCGGGATGCGCGCATATTGTGCCTGTCCGCCCGCATAGCCCCCGTAGATGTGGGAGTAGCCGAAGAGCGCGGAGCCGGAGTAGCCGTACATGGTCTCGGCGACCTGGGCGTTGGGGTTGGTGTTGTCGCACAGGCTCCACAGGTCCTTCTTGCAGAAGAAGCAGTTGCCGCAGGCGATGGTAAAGGGGACCACGACGCGGTCGCCGCGCTGCAGGTTCTTCACCTCGGGGCCGACCTCCTCGACGATGCCCATGAACTCATGACCGAGCACGTCGCCCGCGACCATGGTGGGGATGTAGCCGTCGTAGAGATGAAGATCGGAGCCGCAGATCGCGGTGCGCGTCACCTTGATGATGATGTCGTGCGGGTTGACCAGCTTGGGATCGGGGACGGTGAGGGTTTGGATGTTGCGCGTACCCATCCAGCAGACAGCTTTCATGTGAATCTCCAGAGACTCGTTGGTGGCTCAGGCGGTGGCGCGCGCGGGAGCCGGAAAGATTGGTGCGTCCGAGCAGCGGGGCACGTCCTGTCGCGAAGGACAGGAGGGCAGCACGGCCTAGGCGGACTCGGACGGCGTGCTGGTGGGGGCGACGGCCTCGCGCACCAGGCTGCTGCCGGGAGGGGTCGGGTTGTTTTCTCCGTAGAGCCTGGTCTTCACCGAACCGACAAAGCCCCGCGGCCCGTGAGGATTGTCCACCACCGAGGGGATCTCGCCGGACTCGACCAGCTCCTTGAAGTGGCGAAGATCTTCGATCACGACCTGACGTGGCGTGCGACGCGCGAGCCCCGCGGCGGCAAGGGTGAGACGCCCCCCGGGAACGCGCACGTTTTCGAGCAGGGTGACGCGGGTGCCCCGGCCACCAGGCGCGTCCTCGAAGAGCACGGAACCCTCTTCGTCGAACTCGCTTTCCACCGAACGCCAGGCGATCTTCTCGCCGGGGATGTCTTCATAGACTTCGGTGTCATAGCTGACGCGCTTGCCCTCCGGGTCCTCGGGATCGCCGAAGGTCCAGGTGCTGCGGGTGGCGGTCTTCGGCTCCACGGAGATGACGTACTCCTGAAATTTGGGAGCGTTGGTGACATCGCGCCACAACTTGTAGAGGGTCTGGCGATCCGCGCCGATGGTCTGCAGCGTGTGCGCCCGCACCTTGCCGGACTCTACGTCCTGCGGCAGCGGGGTGTAGTGGGCGCCTTTGCCCGCACCTGCGGGAAAGACGGGAAGATTCGTGGTGTCCAAGACCTCTGGCATAGCGTGCAAGCCCTCCAAGCGATGCTTTCTTAGCGTCAACTTGCGGCGCTCTCAAGCGGGTGGGATGGCAAGCGGGGGCCAGAGGCTGCCCGCAAGCGCTGTTTGCCCGCCCGCATCGTTAGGACCTGCTCGGCAGCGTCTTTTAGCATCGAACGAAACGATCGCGTAGCTTTCACCACACCTCACCGTTAGGGAGCCCACTCCCGCAACGGCGCACCGCCTGACTGGAGTCTGTCTTGCGCAGAGTTACGAACGACGAAGAGGAGATCCGGGTCTGGGCAGCGCGGTACGATGCTCATCCCGTGGAACGAGCCCCGTTTCAGCAGGACAGCGAGCCCGCCATGCTGGCGTTCGTCTTCGGCAAAGCGCCCGAAGCAGCGGAGGCCCTGCAGCCCATTCCGTGGTCACGTTTCTTCGCTATCTTTCACCTGCTTGGGCTGACGCTGGCGTATGAGGACGGCACCGGCTATGAGCTTCTGAAGATGGAAGGCGGCTCGACCAAGATCGTCGAGGCGAAACGGATGCAGGCCTGAAGGTGCGAAGCCCCGCACCGTGTGCCGGGTGTCGCGTCATCCCTCCGGGGGAGCGACCGGGGGCTGAGGGTCTTGCGGCTGGGCCAACATGGCCTCAATGGCCGGATTCACCTCGTTGGCGGCAAATTCGGCGGCCACGCGGATGCCGTTCATGATGGCGCGCTCGTTGGACGAGCCGTGCCCGACGATGCAGACGCCGCGCACGCCCAGAAGCGGCGCACCTCCGTACTCGGAGTAGTCAAAGCGCTTCTTGAAGGCGTCGAAGGCCTTACGGCTGAGCAGCGCGCCGACCTGTGCGGTTACGGTGGATTTCAGGCTCTCGCGCAGGCTGGTACGCACGAGCCGGATAACGCCTTCGCTGGTCTTGATCGCGACGTTGCCGATGAAACCGTCGGCCACGATCACATCCGCGCGGCCGTTATACAGGTCGCGGCCTTCCACGTTGCCGACGAAGTTGAGCCCGGAGCGCGCGCCCAGTTCGCGCAGCAGGGGCAGCGCTTCGCGGGTAAGGGCGTTGCCTTTGCTTTCCTCCTCGCCGATGGAAAGCAGGCCCACGCGTGGCGTGTCCACATGGAGCACGTTTTTGGCGTACATGTGGCCCATCACCGCGAACTGGAGCAGGTTGTTGGCGTCGCAATCCACGTTGGCGCCCACGTCGAGAAAGACGCACGGCCTGCCCTCCGTGGTGGGCAGAACGGTGGCAAGCGCCGGGCGATCGACGCCGTTCAGGGAGCCGAGGACCATCTTGGCGGTGGCCATGGCCGCGCCGGTGTTGCCTGCCGTGACAAAGCCGCCGGCCCTGCCCTCGCGGACCATCTTGAGCCCGACGCGCATGGAGGAGTCGCGCTTGGAGCGGACGGCCTGCGCCGCTTTATCCTCCATGCTGATCCATTCGCTGGCCTGCCGGATAAAGATGGGAAGGCGATCCGCCTTGGTGCCTGGAAACTGCAGCGGGGACCGCTGGCTGGCGGTCTTGAGGCACTCCCGCAGCCGCGGACGCAGCAGGTCCTCCGGGCCGACAAGGTGGACCCGGACATCAAGCTGCCGGCAGGCAAGGATCGCGCCGCGGATCTCCGGGTCGGGTGCCTTGTCGGAACCCATGGCATCGAGAACGATGTCGATCGGCATCAGGACGCTTCAGCGAGCTCGCAGGGCAAAGGGGCGGATGCCAACCGGGGAGAACGCCCCGGACGAAGAGAGGCCGGGGATGGGACCTAGACGGCTTCTTTGGCCGGCAGAACTTGCTGGCCCTTGTACTGGCCGCAGTTCTTGCAGGCGCGGTGGGGCAGCTTGCGCTCGCCGCAGTTGGGGCAGGCGGAGACGCCGACGGGCGTCAGGAAGTCGTGGGAGCGGCGCTTGGCGGTGCGCTGCTTACTGTGGCGCCGCTTCGGATTCGGCATGGCAAACCTCTCAAACACTCAAATGTGCCGAGGGGGCGCGGAACGCCCCGGCATCGGCGGTGCAACCAAAACGGATCGCGGGCTCAGGCCTTGGTGAGATTGATCCCGGCCAGCGCGCCCCAACGGGGATCGCCGGTGGGCTCGCCGCACGCACAGTCCGTTGCGTTGCGGTCAGCCCCGCAGTGTGGACAAAGGCCCTTGCATGCCTCCCGGCAGAGCACCCGGCCGGGCAGGGTCAGCAGCACCTGCTCGCGCACGACGTCCTCCAGCGGCAGGCCGCTCTTCTCATAATACCCGATTTCAGTCTCGTCCTCGGTGATGGCATGCTCGCCGGCCTCGGCGTCCACGCCACCCGGGCGGAAGATCAGATCGAAGCGCGCCTCCAGCGGCGTGGGCACTCCGGTGAGGCAGCGCGCGCACAACAGCTCAAAGGAGCCGGCAAGGGTAGCCCGGACCCGGATGTCTTCCACCGTCTCCTTGTGCCCGCGATGCTCGACCAGCAGCTCGGCCCGGCCGTTTACAGTCAGCGGCCCCACCTGGCGCACGTCGGTGGCGTAGTCGATCTCGCCTTCAGGGATCTGCAGGTTGAGCGCGAGCGGCTCATCCACAAGCTGGACCGGTTTAATCACCATCACAAGGGCTATTTTCTCATGCAGAGTGAGCGAAGAGCCGTATGCCCGCCACGCCCGCCGCGCCGGCCCCGAGGCAGGCCGGGAGGTTCGCCGGGTCGAGGCCGCCGAGCGCCAGCACCGGGGTGGGCGCCGCGGCCGCGCAGGCCACGCGAAGGCGTGCGAGCCCTGTCCCGGGGGCGACCAGCAGGCCCCCAACGCGCTTCTCGAAGACCGGACCGAACAGGATCAGATCGGCGCCCGAGTCCCGCGCCGCGGCAGCCTCCTCCGGCGTGTGGCAGCTGATACTCACAAGGCAGGAGCCTAGCCCTGCAACCGCAAAGACCTGCCGGGCCTGTCGCGGGGTCAACTCACCCGGACGCGAGGTGAGGTGCACGCCATCGGCACGGGCCGCGACCGCGACATCCAGGCGGCTGTTCACCAGCAGCCGCGGTCTGGCGTGCCCAGCAGCAGAGTTGGGGTCTGCGAAGACCTCGTCGAGCACCGCACGCGCGGCCTCCGCCACCTGCAGCAGTGCGCCGGCCTCCAGAGACTTTTCGCGGAGCTGAAGGAAGTGCACTCCCTCCGCAGCCCATCGGCGTACCTGCTCCTGCCACGCCGTCCGTTGCGCTGCGAAGGAGGGCCACGTGCGTGAGCCGAGGTCCGAAATTGCGTACCGTAGCAATGAACTTCCCCTACAACCTCTCTGGGAGCCGATTCCCGCTCCGTCCCATCCTGCTGAGGCGCCGCTCAGGTCTATGATAGGGAGCGGCAACCCCCGGATCACGCTTCAGCCCAGGCTTACGCGCGACCCACCCGCGGACCCGCGACGGCCCGTCTTCCAAACCCGAGGAGAGTTACCCCGACTCTATGGGAACTGCGTACGACTTGATCGTCATCGGCTCCGGCCCCGCCGGCCAACGCGCCGCCATCTACGGCGCGAAGCACGGCAAACGCGTTGCGCTCGTGGAAATGCGCGAGGTCGTGGGTGGTGCCTGCATCAACACCGGCACCATCCCCTCGAAAACCATGCGCGAGGC
>CAXTWN010000047.1:0-11833 GCA_964248055.1 uncultured Acidobacteriaceae bacterium
GGTGTGGGGGGTGTCTCAGGCATGGTCTCTACTTCCTCAGCATCTGCGGCAACGTCTGCTCCGCGTCGCCCATGGCGCGCGCCAGCGAGACCTTCGCCAGGTTGTGCTCATACACCGCGCTGATGTAATCGTCGTCGGCCTGCACCACCGCCTGTTCGGCCTGCACGACCTCGACCGTATCGGTTATGCCGGCAGCAAAGCGGTCGCGCGCCTGCGTCAGCGTCTGGTGCGAAAGCTCCACGTTGTTCTGCGCCACGGTCACCTGGTCCGCCGCAGAGTTCAGATTGATAAACGCCTGCCGCACGTCCTCATCCACCTGCCCGCGCAGGCTCTCCAGCTCCGCTTTGCGCTGTGTGAGCGCCGCATTCGCCTGCGCCACCTCGCCGCGGATGCGTCCACCCTCATAGAGCGGCACCGTCAACAGGCCATACACCTCATACACACTGGTCGAGTGCTGCGAGGGCGTGGTGCCCGCCCCGCCAAAGTCCGCATTCACCGTCAACTGCGGCGCGCGTTCTGCCCTGGCCGCCTTGACGCCCTGCTCCGCCGCGCGCACGCCCGCTGCCGCCGCCTGCAGATCCGACCGCCCCTGCATCGCCTTCTGCAACGCGTCTTCCAGGGTGTAGCCGCTCAGCGGCGTGTACTTGTAATCATCCGCAAGGACGAAGGGCTGCCCCAGTGGCAGGCCGATGATCCGCGCCAGCCGCAGCTTCTGCGTATCGCGATCCGCCTGCAGGGCGCGTAGCCGCTGCTGCTCGGTCTGCAACTGCACCTGCTCTCGCGTCGGATCGATGCGCGCATTCAACCCCGCCGCAAAGCGGTCGGCCGCCTGCTTGGCTACCGCCCGCGAGCTTTCCACCTGCGCCTGCGCGGCCACGACGCGCGCCTCCGTGGCGATCAGCTGCAGGTACGATCCCCCCACCGCCAGCACGATCAGGTCGCGGCTGTTGCGCGTCGACCTGAGGCTCGCCTTCAGGCTTTCGCTCGCGCTGCGCAGATTGTCCACCCGCACCAGGTCCAGTACCGTCTGCTGCAGCCGCACCCGCGCATCGATGTAGTTGAACTTCGGCCCCTCCGGAAACATCTTCGACGTAATGCCCAGCGTGGACAGGTTCTCGCGCTCAAACGTCTCCACCACGCCGGCGTTCAGGTTGGGCAGCAGCGCACTCCTGGCCACATCGCGCTGCCCCTGCGCCTGCTGCACCGCCGCCTCCTGCGCCAGCGCCCCCAGGTTGGTGCGCAACCCGCGCTTTAACGCCTCGGCCAGCGTCAGTGGCAGCAGTTCGCCGGAGGCCTTGCCCACGATCACGCTGCCGTCATAGGGCGGCTGCACGGTCACGGTGCTGTTGATCGTGTTCACGGAGTTGCCGCCGCCGGAG
This sequence comes from uncultured Acidobacteriaceae bacterium, assembly GCA_964248055.1. Lineage (GTDB taxonomy): Bacteria > Acidobacteriota > Terriglobia > Terriglobales > Acidobacteriaceae > Granulicella. The sequence goes on from CAXTWN010000047.1 coordinate 1,380, forward strand.
TTCGTCGTCCCCTGCGTCACGCCTACGCCGCCGCTCTGCGCCGCCGGACCAGAAAGCGGCACCGGCGCCGGCGCCGTCGGCCCAGAAACACTCTCCGCCGGCGTCTGCGCTCGCAGGCACGGAACCGCCATCGCCACCAGGACCAACGGAGCCACGGCAAAGCGCCAGCCCCGCGGCCCCGGCGGCTGCTGCTGAACGATCCTGCGCACTGGAACTCGCTTCATCAAAGTGCTGTGCGTACTTGCGATGCGTCAGCACCGCCTGCAATCCTCACCCTGTTTACCAAGCCAGGCGGAGGGGGCACAAAAGTGCGCGAAGACACCTCCGCCGAAGGCAGGTGTTTTCGGACCAGGAGATCAAAACCACGGCTTGCACGCTACAAGATGCAGCGACCGCGCCAGAAGATGCAGCAACCGCGGCGCAGGGTTTGCCGCCCACCGCCGCGAGCAGCGGTCCTCTCCTCCCCCGCGTCGCCGTGGCACATCTCCCGCCGGACAATCCCTTGCAACAAAAGCGGGATGAACAGGAGATAATGGCAGGAACCGCTCTAAAGGAAATCGCATGACCATAACGCCGAGGGAAGTCGCGAACCCTCTCCCAACGCGGAAGCTCGGCTTTCAGGAAAGCGCAATCGATACTCTGGTGCTGGGCGCGACCCTCTTCTTTGTAGCGTGGGCCACCCTTGGGCAGTCCGCACAAAAGCTGTTCTGGTATGACGAGTTAATCACGCTCCGGCTCGCAGACCTTCCAACGCTCGCTCAGATTTTCCGCTTTTACGAATCGGGACGCGACACCACCAGCTTCCTCCCCACCATGCTGGTGCATCTCGCCCAAAAGCTGCCCGGCAGGGAAGAGGTTGTCACGCGACTTCCCTTCATGCTCGCGTATCTCATCGCCTGCGCCTGCGTGTGGCTTGTTCTCCGCCGGCGGTACTCCGCAGGCTACGCCTCAGGAACGGTGTTTCTTCTCGCTCAGGGAGGCACATTCCTCTTTGCGAGTGAGATCCGCGCCTACGCGTTTGTAATCATGGGACTCGCGATTGCTCTGGCGAGTTGGGAAAGCGCGAACCAAACGGACTCCTCGGATAGGCTCGCCGCCTTCGGGGTCTTCCTTGGTCTTGGTTGCGCGGTTCTTTTTCACGTATTTGCGATCTTCCTTTTTGTTCCGTTTGCCTTCGCCGAGTGGTTTCATCGGCAACGCACCAGGCGCACGCGCTGGGGCATGTGGTTTGCCCTTCTGCTCTTCCCGGCGATGGTGGCGGTGGTTTTGCCCACGACCGTGCGTGCCCGCGCCATTTACGGCAACACCTTCTGGGCCAAGCCGACGGTGGGCGATCTCATGGGCACCTACACGCTCTTCCTGGTGCCGATCGGGCGAGATTTTGCCGAGATCGCCGTCCTTGGCGGAATCACGCTCTGGCTGCTGTACGGAAAAAGAGGGAGCAAATTCCAGCGAGACACGCGCGAGGATGTTGGCTTCACCTGGCCCGAGTGGGGACTGCTGCTCGGCATCGTTCTTATACCGTTTATCGCTTTTCTGGGAGCGAAGGTTCTCGGGGTCTTTCGTCCCCAGTACGTGCTCTATTTCGAGGTTGGGGCGACTGTGTTTTTAGTAGGCAGCTTCGCGGAAGGGATGTTGCGCAATGTGCGTGCGGGCTGGGCCTTCGCCGGCTTGATGTTCATGCTCTTCCTCGTGCACTCCCGTGATTTCCTGAGAGAGGCTGTGCATGAGCTTAACGGCCGGCCCGTGATGTACCTGCCTTCAGACTATGATCCATTGTGGGGCGAGTTCATCCGCACCACACCCCTCCCGGTGGTCGCCGATGGCCCCTTGGTTATGCTTCCGCTCGAGCAATACGCCCCCGCAGATCTTAAGCGGAGGCTGGTTTTACTTACGAGCAGGGCGCACTCCTTGCAGCAGCCGAAATCCGTGACGACCGAACTGAACATGGAGGTCTTCGGGCGCGAGTTACGGCTGCCGCTTGAAGATTACGACCAGTTCACCACCGCCCATCGCGAGTTCCTCCTGATAGTGACACCGACACGAGAGGAGTATTCCTGGTTGTTCTCTAACCTGCTTAAGCAGGCGGAGTCAAATCCAAATGTCAGCTTGAAGCTCATTTGGTCGAACCCTCTCCAGCCCACCAGCGACATATACGAAGTGCATCTGGGACCGCTTGATCCAACTGCCGGCGCTGATTAGCGAAGGGTAGGGTTGTCCCTACACCGGGGAAGGTCAAGCAAGTTGCACGACGTCAGAAAGGTTGAAAGTATGCGCCAAGCGATGCTTATACGCGGTACTTACTGGCGCACACGCGTCAGACAATCTGTCACATTCGTCGGGGTGATTTTCGGTGTTAGCCTCTGCGCGCTGTACTTGGTGCGGAAGCCGTCGTTTGCGTTCTGGGATGCGCACATTTACGGGCAAGCACTCCAGAACTGGGCAAAAGGCCTGGATCCTTATGTATCACCTGGACCATACGTGCAAGGCAAGAGCCTTCTGTTCGTGGGCCCACCTGTCTTCTTGTATCTGATGAGCGGGCTCAGGCACATCTTCCCAGGAAGCTTCGGGTTCGACCTTTACCTCGCCTTAGCGGTGTTCAGCACCTTCGCGATCCCGCCGCTCATCGCACACTTTTATCTTCGGGGTTCTTGGCTTTCCGCTCCGCTGGCCCTGGCCATCTTCAGCGCGAGCTATGGAACCTGGGCGCTGCTTACCGGCAACATCACAAATGTCCTTTACGCGGCTGCCCTCAGTGCCGGCATAGCGGGCGTGCGACGGAACCAATGGATTCCGTTTCTCGCCGTAGTGGCTCTAGCGGGTTTGCTGAAGCCGCAGTTTATGGCGTTGGTCTTACTGCCCTTATTGGCGGGGCAGGGACAACTCCTGGCTGTCGCATCGAGCATTATCGTTTGCCTCTCGGGATATGCGCTCCAATGGCATTTCGCCCCGCGGCTCTCTCGGGAGTTCCAACAGAGTGTGAACACACAGGTCATTGTTCACCGCGACGTAGGGTTCGGTCTGTTCCTCCATCTTCTGCGCCCAGGCAAGCCACCCTTGATACACGGCCTGAGCCCTACAGTAATCAACGCGTTGCTCATCGCACCGGTGTTTCTGCTCTTGCTGGGATTACGCATACGCCGACAGGAGGTGCTGGCCAGCACATTCTGGATGCCTTGCCTTCTGACGTTCTCTATTCTCTGCAACCCACGCCTGCAAACCTACGACGCCGATGTCGCCATGGTCCCCGCCGTGTACATTGCTGTGGAGTTCTTCAGGACGCTTCCGATCGGATGGTGGCGCAGCTTTTGGATTGGACTGGTGATCATATCTTTGATCGAAGTCAACCCAGCGCGACGAGAAATCGGCACTCTGGCTACCCTGATCCTCTCTGTTTGCCTTGCAATCTACCGGCTCATATTACCAGTCAGCGAAGTGGAAGCACTTCTGCCATTCCCTTCTGGAAGAGACCAACAAGCTCTGAAAGCCGGATGACCTGTCCTCATTGTGAGCCTTGTGTTGACTCTGAAGGCATGCTGGAGGGCTGTACAGGCACCCCGAGACGTTGACCTATCGCCTGGGCAAGTAGGTGAGAGGAAACGGGTACAAAGGCCGGCTTCACGTGAGCGAACCATCGGTCTCCCACCACCTCACCAGGTGCAAGAACTTCAGGTGCCGCCGCGTGCAAAGGAAAACTCCAGTGGGTCACCGCAGTGGCACCGTGGCAGCCGGGAACCGGTGCGAGATAGAGCATGACCGGAACGGTCCCAGAGTACTTTGCGGCGAGCGCCTCAATCGAACTTACCCCGCGTTGCTTCAGAAAGGCTTCCGGGATCTTGCACGAGGCTTGGAGCTTGGGAAACGGGTCGGTATCGTCCATGTGGCCTGAGGCTCCAGCCAGCGTGGGGGCAGGACTGCTCGGGTGCCGCAAGGTTCTGAAAATGCCGGCGGCGTATGTGTTGTATAGTCGGAACGGAAATACCATTGTCTCGAACGGATGTCGAACCGCAAACGCCGCGCACTCCTCCCAGGTGCCATTGCGGAAGATCATCTCTTCACCCTCGAAGAGAAAGACCTCCTTGGCCCGTGTGTAATCGAGGTTCCAAGGCGAGAAATACAATACCAGTAGCCGAGGACGTGCATGATGCTGCAGGTAGCGGTCCAGCGGGATCTCCCCTGTGATCGGCAGGCTGCCGATCGTGTTCGGTAGCAGGATGGTCTTCAAGCCGAGCTGAGCATTCAGAATGCGAGGGTCGATTCCAATAAACGCGCTTGAATCCCCGAAGATCACGATATCGGCGTCTTCGCCCCCTGGACGGAACGCGAAATCCAGCATGGGACCCCATTGCCGGTCGCGCCACTTGGGATACAGCGAAGAGCGTACTAGCGGAAACGCGGCTACAAAGCCGAGCACCACGAACAGCAGGGTCAAGCAGAGAAATCGGACGTAGGGACCTGGGTTGCGCTCTGGACCACGCGGCGCCTCCGCGCCTCCGGTCGGCACCGAAGGAATGAACTCGCGCATCTTTGATCAACCTCCGACGACCCCGACCGTGGTCTCTCAGCAGCGATCGTCCGCACGGCGACTTGGCAGCATCGGCAGAGCGTACAAATCTGTCAGAACTGGAAGTACAAGAAGCTGCTTGGTGTTTCGAGCTTCACCACAGTGTAAAAGAGCGCCAGCCCCAGTGCGAGTCCCCACGCCGCGTTAGGACGCCAGGCGATGCCCCAGGTTCTTCCTTCTTCGTCGTGTCGTGTGACGCTGAGCGCGGGCTTGAACTGGCGCAAAATCTGTTGTGTGTTTGGGAACGCCCACACGATCGCGAGGCCGGCGACGATCGATGCCCACCGACCCGGCGATGGATGATACGGCGTTATGGCAGTTTCGACAACACTGTGCATGTGATGATGAAGACCTACCAGCTTCGCTACCACCGAGCATCCAGCGGCAACGCTGGGCGCGCGGAAGAAAACCTGCCCGATCAGCACCGACACAAAGGTCAGCAACACCGCCGCTGCTTGGTTGATGTATCCTCGGACCCTCCCCGGCACACTCTTCCTGGGGTGAAGCGTGCGGTAGGTGCGCCAGCCCTGGTTGGTGGAAAGAAAGATGCCGTGCAGCACCCCAAAGACCAGGAACTGCAGTCCCGCGCCGTGCCAAACGCCCGCGATAAAGAAGGAAAACATCGTCGGCATCGCGCTCATGGCGAGAAAGCCAGAGGGTGTAGCCATCGCCTTGCGCGATACCTTTCTACCCTTAGCGAGCCGCCGCCGATTGACCCACAAAAATACAGGGTTGTAGAGGTAGGCATTGATGTACCGGGTCAGCGTCATGTGCCAGCGCTGCCAGAAGTTGACAATGTTGGTCGCCTTATAGGGCGAGCTGAAGTTTAGCGGGAAGTCAATCGAAAACATGCGCGCAAGCCCCAGCGCCATATCTGAATAGCCAGAGAAATCAAAATATAGCTGCAGCGCATACGACAACACGCCGGCCCACGCCGCCGGGGCGCTCAGGGTATGCGTCGCAGCCCACATTGCATCTGCACCTGGCGCGAAGTTGTCGGCCAGCAGCACCTTCTTGAACAGACCCATCGAGAACCACGCAAACCCCACCGCCACATCATCGGCGCGTAGCCGATAATCCTTTTGCTGCTGAAATTGAGGCATTACCTCTGCGTGATGGAGGATGGGCCCGGCGATAAGGTGCGGGAAGAAAGTCGCAAACAGCGTGTAGCTGCCTAGATCCTGGTGACGTACCGTCTCCTGTTGCAAATCGACCAAATAAGCGATCTGCGTAAATGTGAAGAACGAAATCCCAAGTGGCAGGAACACGTCCTTCCAGCGATACGAGCTCCCCGTGATCGCCGCAAGAAAGTTCAGGCTGGGAAAGAGATACTTGAAATAGCAGAGTGCACCGATGTTAATGACGATGGCCGCGGTCAGCAGCAGGCCTGTGTCGACGCGATTGGGGATCTTTCGGCTGATCAGGCTCCCGAACAAGTAGTTCACAAGGATCGACGCGCAAAGCAGAATCAGGTACACCGGCCGCCAGTAACCGTAAAACGCGAGCGACGCAATCGAAAGCCAGATGACTACCGCGTGACGATGCCAGTGCGCCGCAATTTGATACCCAAGTAAGGCAATCGGCAGGAAGACAAACAGAAAAGGATAGGAGTTAAAAAGCACGTTTGGTGGCCTTAAGGTCCGGCTCCTCAGCAGCCGCCCGTATAGAGAAATGTTTACGTGTTCGAAGGAGCAACGAAGTTGCTAGCTGATAACCGAGCGTCCTGCAGCTTCCAACTTGTACTCCACCAATCCGGCAAGTTCGCCCACGTTGTGCAGCGACTCGATCTCGGAGGTCTTGAATTTCATTTTCATGCGGGACTCGATCGCCAGGATCAGGCTGACATGACCTACGGAATCCCAACCGTCTATATCGGCGGCCGTCGTGTTTGGCGAAAGCACGATGCTGTCGTCATCAAAGACCTCGCGAAAGATCTCCGTAAGCTGTTCATACACTGGTGTAGTTGGCATGGATTCCTTCCCGCACCTCCATGTGCGTCGTGCGTGGGGTGAAGCCGTCGAGGGATAACGCCCAGAGGGTGCTGCCGTCCTCGCGTGTGTCCAGGAGCTCAAACCCGAGTTTAGCGTAGTGCTCCCGCACCATGCTGTTCTTTGCCGTCGGGCGGAACTCGCCGATGAGGCTGGTGCAGCCTAGCCGAACCGCGTGCTCCGCGAGCAGGTTCAGCGTGGCTTCCTCGACCTGCCGGCCCAGCACCCGGCAGCTCATCAGCCAGGTGTCGATCAGCAACGCGCCCTCCGGGGTGCGCCGCCCGATCACCAGCCCGATCATCCCGTTGTCGCCATACACGTCCGTCAGCCGCATCTGCACCGTGGCGGTGTTCGGGTCGCGCAGCATGGTGAGGACGTCCGCTTCGCTGTAGCGTCGCGTCGTCAGGTTGAACTGGTTGGTCTTGTTGATCAACTGCACCACGCGCTTCAGACTCGCCGGATCGAAGCTGCTCCAGGTCAGCGTCATGCCCAGCGCGTCCAGGAAGCTGTCCATGTCTGTCGCCGAGCGGCGAAGCCCCTCACGCTCCGCGTTGGCCCGGTACTGCTCCGCGCGCTCGCGGTCCTCGGCTGTGATCTCCAGCGCCTCGAAGTACCCCGCCCGCGCCAGGGTGGTGACGTACTCTGCCGGCTCTTCGGGCAGCTCGGGTACCGCCACCATGGGCAGTTCGCGCCGGATCAAGCCGCGCTCCACCGGGTTGTCATCCACAAACACCAGCGAATCGAGCCCGATGTTCAGCCGTTCGGCGATCTCGCGCAGGTTGGTCGCCTTGTCCTGCCAGTTGGCCACAAAGCACGCGATGTCGCTGCGCTTCAACAGCATCTCCGGATGCTGATCAAAGCCCGCAAACGCGTTCACCTCATCGTTCTTCGAGCACACCGCCAAAATCACGCCACGCTGCGAGAGCCGGCGTGCATAGTGCTGCAGCGCAAGGTGCGCCTCGCCCGCCGCCGTGCCCTGTCCCAAGACGATGCCTTCCACGCCGTCGTCGCCGATCACGCCGCCCCAGACCGTGTTGTCCAGATCCAGCACCAGGCACTTTGAACTGCGTCCCCGCAGCGCCGCCAGCAACCGGCCAAGCTGATCGCCGTAGGTGTTTGAAACGCGCGGATGAATCTCCTGCTTGGAGCTGTACCAGAGCGAAGGGTCGTGCCACTGCCACAAGCCATCCTCGGCGGCCCAGCGATCCACGCTCAGCAGATAGACCCCTTCGGCCTGAGCCATCGCGCGCAGCCCATGGTTGATGCCCTCGATGATCGCTGCCGGCGACTGCGGCAGCCGCTCCTCGTTGTTGCCCACCACGGTCGGGATCCGGGGCAGAACCGTCTGCTGCACCACCACGCAGTGCAACGCGGTGCGAGCCGCCTCCCAGTACCCGCGCAGATCCGCAAGCGCGCCTTCCACGCTGGCCGTCTCGGCGCCCGCCAGGTGCTGCGCATCGAGCGCGAAACACACCACCTCCGGGCGAAATGCGTGCAGCCCGGAGCTTGCGTCGGCGATCTCCTGCCGGTACACCCCATACGGCCCCTCGTACACCTCCACCACCAGGCCGCGCCGCAGCGCCCCCACGCGAATGCCCGGGATCAGTGCAGAGATGTTCGACGAGGCGAGCAGCGCCAGCCGTACTGTAGGAAGACCAGGGGCGACCCCGTGTTCGTCCTTGTACCGCTGGATCGCCTTGTCCAGCCGGGCAGCGCGCACAAAGTCCATGCGGCTGTTCGCCAGCAGATGGAACGTTGCGAAAGCCTCGCGCGGCTCCTGTTCGGAGGCCGTCTTCAGCAGCGTGGTCCAGTCGGCGCGCTCAGGCAGCCAGATCAGGTCCGTCTCCATCTTTCCTCCTGCAGAGATACTTCGATTTGCCCCGGTCGCTCGCGGGCCACGATCCACTCCGGCCCTCGGCGTCTGCTGGATCGTGGACATCCACCCCGCGCTAGGCGCCTAGGCGATGCGACCCAGATGAGCCTGGTGCTCCGCCTCGGTCTCCTTCAGGCTGGCGATGGCTAACGCACGCCGTTCCGCCCGTTGTGCCACGGAACGACGGGCGCGTCGCCACGTGGTCATGGAGGTGACGCCGTAGTTCCACACGGCGCTGAACAGGAGCCCGCTGATGCCCGCCAGCGCCCACGGTACCCCGTGCTGAAACGCCACACTCGCGACCGCAACGTTCGCCACCATACCCAGCGAGCACGCGACGCAGAAGCTCAGCAGCCCCGTCCAAAACGCTCCGCCCCTGCGCCGCCGGTCGCGGTAGGTGAGCGAGTTGTTCAAGGCATAGTTCAGCACCATGACCATGCCGGTGGCGAAGGTCTGCGCCTCGGTAAATGGAACGTGCCCCAGATGCAGCCAGCCCCACAGCAGCAGGAGGTGAATCGCCACACCCACGGTGCCCACGATCGAAAACAACGCAAACCGGACCGAGATGTAGTCGCCAACGACCTTGTCCAGCAGCAGCTCGATGTACTCCAGTCCGACAATCAGATCCAGCTTGCTTTGCCCATGCTGCCGCAGGCGAAAGTGGTATGGCACCTCGCCGATCCGCAGGTCGTCTCCGGAGGAGAGCACGATGTCCAGCAGGATCTTGAAGCCGATGCCCGTGAGCCGGTGCGCGATCTTTTCGAAGTAGCTCCGGCGCACCACGAAGAAGCCGCTCATCGGATCCGTCAGATGACCATGACGCTCCACGCCGCTCAGCTTGCGTCCCACCCGGCTCAGTTTCACGCGCCAGCTGGCAAACTCGCCCATGCTGCCGCCTTCGATGTTGCGCGACCCGACCACCAGATCCAGGCCTTCGGTGGAAATTCGGCGGTACATCTCTGGCAAAACCGCCTCGTCGTGCTGTAGATCCGCGTCCATGACCGCGATGTACGTCGCCGAAGTTGCCAGCATCCCCTCGATGCACGCCGAGGCCAGCCCCCGCCGCCCGATCCTGTGCAGCACATGCACGCCGTCCTGCGTTCGCGAGAGCCGCCGCACCTCGGCGGAGGTCCCGTCGGACGAATCGTCATCGACGACCATCACCTCATAACGGATGCCGGCCAGGATCGTCCGGAGCCGTTCCAGCAGCAACCCGATGTTTTCCCGCTCATTGAGGGTGGGGATGACGACGCAAAGATCGTAGAAAGCCATGAAATCTGAGACCCGATAGTGGTTCTAAGCCGAAAAGACTCGATCTATTGTAGAGGCGCGAAGCCGCTTCCGCACCTCCAGGCGGGCTTCGCTGCTGAGATTTGCGCGCCGGCTGTCCGGGAATGGAACGGTTTTCTCCTCCTGCTTGCTCGTCGCGCTTGCTCCCGGCCCGCCCATGGTGTCGAATGGGTCTCGGACCGTGCGCCGCCTTTCTGCCATCCTGCTGTTCGCCGCGTTGCTGTTGCCGCTGGGTGTGCCTCTGCTCGCCCTGGGGCAGGGCACCGGGGCCGGCCTGCCCGCGTGCTGCCGCCGCACCGGCGCGCACCACTGCGCCATGGATGCCGCCGAGCGTCTGGCGCTCCAGGGCAACGATCCGCAGTCCCCGCGCTGGCAGCCCCCCGCCGGCCGTTGCCCCTACGCGCCGGCCCTCCTTCCCACCGCGCACGTTGATCGCCTCGCCCTGCCTCCGGCGCAGGCAGTCTGTGCGGCGTTCCTCAGCGGTCCGGCAGTCGTCGGGCACGCGGAGCCACGCCGCCGCGTACTCCACGACCGCTCCCGGCCAAAGCGCGGCCCTCCTGCCTCGCTCCTCGTCTAGCCGCCGCCCCTGTCTCGAGATCCGCAAAGTCACGCGTTGTGAACCTGCAACTGCGCCGTGACCGTCGCGCCGGCGTTGCTGCCGGGTGCGTTTCGGCGGTCTCCGGCCGCCCGCGCCTGACCCCACGTTCGCCTTGGAGTATCCCCATGCCGCCACACGCCC
>CAXTWN010000047.1:11843-20347 GCA_964248055.1 uncultured Acidobacteriaceae bacterium
ATCAGGAGGACCGTGGCCGCGAAGGCGAACCCCCGGCCGCCCGCGCCGGCCCCCACGTCCGCCTTGGCGTAGCCCCATGCCCCCACCCGCCCAGCGCGTCTCCGCGCGGCCTGCGCCGCCTGCTGCCCCGGCGCCTTCGCGCCGCGCCGCCTCAGCGCCCTCGCGCCGCGCCGCCGCTCTTGGCCGTCTCGTGGTCCTCCTGATCGCTGCGTTGACTGTCTTTGTGCCGTCCGCGCGCGCCTCGCTCTTTGCCGATGTCTCCGGCGTCGTGCATGACCTGCAACATCATCCCCTCCCGGGCGCCCGGGTGGAGCTCCATGCGCGCGACTCGGCCCTGACCCTCACCGCGCTGACGGCGCCCGACGGCAGCTTCCACTTCACCGCGGTTCCCTTCGGCGAGTACGTTCTCTCGGTCAGGCACACCGGTTTTGACACCTCCACCGAACCGGTCACCCTCACCGCGGGCGCGTCTCCCGTACTGCATGTGGCGCTGTCGCTCGCCACGGTGAAGCAGTCGGTTACGGTCACCGCCAACGCGGACGCGGCAGTCGCCGGTTCCGTGACGCCGACCACGCTGCTCAGCCAGCACGCGATCGAGAACACGCCGGGGGCCGACCGCAGCGATTCGCTCGCCATGATCACCGACTACGTCCCCGGCGCCTACATCACGCACGACATGCTGCATCTGCGCGGCGGTCACCAGGTCAGCTGGCTCCTCGACGGGGTCGAGATCCCCAACACCAACATCGCCAGCAACCTCGGCCCTCAGATCGACCCACGCGACATTCAGTACCTGCAGGTGGACCGCGGCAGCTACAACGCCGATCTGGGCGACCGCACCTACGGGGTCTTCGACGTCAATCCCAAGAGCGGCTTCGAGCGCGACCGCGAGGGCGAACTGATCGCCACCGCCGGCAGTGCGCTTGAAACCGACGAGCAGATCTCCTTTGGCGATCACTCGCAGCGCGGCGCCTACTACGTCAGTCTGAACGGCAATCGCAGTGATTACGGCCTCGCGCCGCCCATCGAACGGGCCTTCCACGGTGCAGAGAACGGCTACGGCGGCTTCGGGTCGTTCACCTTCAACAAGGATGCGAAGGATCAGCTTCGCCTGCTGACCCAGCTGCGCTCCGACTTCTTCCAGATCCCCTACGACCCCGACCCCAGCGACTACGAAAACCAGCTCTATAACTCCAGCGGTCTTCGCGACGCACAGCACGAGACCGATGGCGTGGTCGCCTTCACCTGGGGCCATAGCTTCACGCCCGACACCGTGCTGCAGCTGTCACCCTTCTTCCACTACAACAGCGCAGACTACCAGCCCAACCCCAACGACACGCCCACGGCAACCACCTCCGACCGCGCCTCAAACTACGCCGGCGTGCAGGCCAGCGCCGCCGGCGACATCGCGCACAATCACCTCCAAGCCGGCTTCTACGCCTGGGGCCAGCATGACAGCGATCTCTTCGCCGTTACCTTCAACGACGCGAGCGCCCCGAACTTCAGCGAAGCGGATCACGCCGCTGGTGGCCTGGTCGAGGAGTACGTCTCCGACAACTACAAGCCGACCTCGTTTCTCACGCTGACCGCCGGGCTGCGCGCAAGCTACTTCTCCGGCTCCGGTTTCACGGAGACAGCGAACGACCCTCGTCTCGGCATCGCGCTGCAGCTCCCAAAGCTCCATTGGGTCTTTCGCGCCTTTTACGGCCACTTCTATCAGCCGCCCCCGCTGGTCACCGTCGCCGGACCGGTGCTCACCTATGCGCAGGGCAACAACACCGGCTTTGCGCCGCTGCACGGGGAGCGTGACGAGGAGCACCAGTTCGGCGTCCAGATCCCGTTCCGAGGCTGGTTGCTCGACGCCGACACCTTTCAGACCGAAGCCTCGAACTTCCTCGATCACTCCAACATCGGCGAATCCAGCATCTACCTCCCGGTCACCGTCGCTGGCGCACTCATTCAGGCCTGGGAGCTCACTCTGCGTTCGCCGCGCGACTGGCGCTACGGCGGCGTTCACCTGGCCTACTCCAATCAGATCGCCCAGCAGCAAGGAGCCATCACTGGCGGCCTCATCTGCGACAACCCCGGCACGCCGTCGCAGTGCGCCGTCGCCCCGGGCTACACCCCGCTCGACCACGATCAGCGCAATACCCTCAATGTGGGCGGCAACGCGTTTCTGCCCGGGCACATCCGTGCCTCCACGAACGTCTACTACGGTTCAGGATTTTCCAACGGCTACCCAGGGCCACCCTCGCCCTATGCCGGCGCGTATCTGCCCTCGCACACCACGTTCGATCTGCAGCTGACCCGCGGCTTCGGCGAGAACATGACGGTTTCGGTCAACAGCACCAACGTGGCCAATCGCCGCGTCCTGCTGGATAACAGCCTCACCTTCGGCGGCTTCCACGAAAACGACCCGCGGCAGATCTACGGCGAGCTTCGCTACCGCTTCCATTTCTGAGAGACGCGCGTGTACGTGGCGAGCCGCTGCGGCTACATCACCCGCGCAACGCGCTCCAACTCCGCCTGGATATGCTCCGCGGTCGCTCCCGGCACCTCGATGCGCGACGCGACGCCGCGCGCCTCCTGCGACGAGATCCCATAGCCGCGGCCGCTCAGAAAGCTGCACACGATCTCGGCGGCCTGAAAGCTGTCTACCCCCGACCGCAGCAGCTCCGCCCGCAAGGCCAGGAGGTCTGTAGGCGTGAACTTCTCGACAAGCGTTCTGTCTTCCCCGTCACTCATCTAGTTTCCCCATCGCCCGGTCTTCTGCCAGGTAGATCGTTAGAAGGGAACTGGACCCGCAGAGTTTGCATCGGCGTGGAGGAGAAATTGACCCGCTCCTCACGAAAGTAATGAGTTGTCGTAAGGTTACTCGCCCCCACCAACGTTTTTGCAGTGGGGTGAACACCTGGCGTTTCTTGGCTCTCCGACCTGCCAAGCGCCCTCAAGCTATCCTTAAGCGTATGGTCGATGTTCTCACGGCCCCACGCCTCCTGGATGGGGTAGCCATCGCCGGCGACATCAAGGCCGAGGTCGCCCAAACCGTCGCGCAGATGAGCGCCGCCGGTCACCAGCCCGGTCTGGCGGTTGTGCTCGTCGGCGACAATCCTGCATCGCAGATCTACGTCCGCAGCAAGGTGCGCACCTGCGGCGAACTCGGCATCTACTCCGAGCTGCACACCCCTCCGGCCAGCATCACCACCGACGAGCTCCTCGCGCTGGTCGACTCGCTCAACGCCCGCGACCAGATCGACGGAATCCTGGTCCAGCTTCCGCTGCCTGCCCACGTCGAGACCAACCGCATCCTCGAGGCCGTGGACGCCCGCAAGGATGTGGACGGCTTCCATCCCCTCAACGGCGGCCGCCTGTTCCACGGCGCCCCGCTCGCTGAGGTCCTCGCGCCCTGCACCCCGGCCGGCATCCTGGAGGTGCTCAAGCGCTCCGGCATCCCGCTGGTCGGCACCCGCGCCACGGTGGTCGGCAAGTCCAACATCGTGGGCAAACCCATGAGCGTCATGCTCATGAACGAGCAGGCCACCGTCACCGTCTGCAACCGTTTTACGCGCGACCTCGCCCGCCACACCCGGGAGGCCGAGCTCCTGATCGTTGCCATCGGCAACCCCGGTTTCATCACCGCCGACATGATCCAGCCCGGCGCTACGGTCATCGATGTCGGCATGAACCGCCTTACCGGGGAGGCCGAGATCGAGCGCTTCTTCCCGCCCGACACGCCCGCCTACGCCAGCCGCATGGAAGGCTTCCGCAAGCGGGGCAGCACGGTCATCGGCGACGTGGACCCCCGCGCCTTCGCCATCGCCGGCGCCTACACCCCGGTCCCCGGCGGCGTCGGCGCGCTCACCATCGCCATGCTCATGGCCAACACCGTGAAGGCCGCCCGCTTCCGGCGCGGCCTGTAACGCACCGTCCCATGCTGCGCGTTGGCCTCACCGGCGAGCTGGGCAGCGGCAAATCCACCGTCGCCCGCCTGCTCGCCGGCCATGGCGCCCTCGTGCTCAGCTCCGACGAGATGGCCCGCGCCCTGATGCAGCCCGGCGAACCTGTCTTCCAGGCCATCCTCGACCACTTCGGCGCCGCCGTCCTGCGCCCCGATGGCAACCTCGACCGCCGGGCCCTCGCTGCCCTGGCGTTCGACCCCGCGCACCCTCGCGTCGAGGAGCTGAACGCGCTCATTCACCCCGCTGTCCTCGCCGCCCAGGAAGATCGGCTCGCCGAGATCGCCCGCGACGACCCGGACGCCATCGTCGTCATCGAGTCCGCCCTGATCTTCTCCACCAAACACGCCGGCAAACAGCCGTGGCGCACCCGCTTTGACCGCATCCTCCTCGTCACCGCGCCGGACGCGGTCAAGATCGAGCGCTTCCTCGCGCGGAGCGCGGCAGGGAAGCCACTCACAGCCGCCGAATGCCTCGCGCTCCGAACAGACGCGCAGCGCCGCTTAGAGGCGCAACGTATCCCGGCGAGTGTCAGCCAGGACTGCATTGTGATCGCCAACACAGGCGACCTCAACCGCCTGGAGCAGGAGGTCGCCGCGCTCTGGCCGAAGCTCGTCGAAGCAACGCGGAGCGAACACCGGACCAACTCGTAAGCCGGAGCGCCTGGCCGCGCGCGCCTCGGCGGTCAACCCGCGAAGGTGACCTTCAGCGTGATGCCGGTATCCGCCGTGGCGGGTTTTTCGCCCGGCAACGTCACGCGCAGACCCTCTGGTGCTTGCGTAAACGTCAACAGCGCATCGTGCCCAAGCATCCTGACCGCGGCGACCTTGTCGGGGTTCTGTGCGCTGGAGGTTCCCAGCGACCGCAGTTCGGCCTGGGCTCCGGGCCAGCCCTGCACGAAGGCATAGAGGCTTTTGCCCTTCACGGTGTAACGCACATCCTGCGCGCCCAGGTCGGGTTGTTTGCCCTCGTTGGGGGCGAACTTCGCCTCGGCGGCGTTGATGTCCTGCGCCTTCGGTGCGCCGGCCTTCTGCGTGGACGGACCTTCGCCCGCGACCTTCCACGGACGCGAGGCGAAGAGGCCCTCCTGGTTGACGGCCATCCACTGCGTGATGCCGTTCAGGGTCCGCATTTCGGCGGGGTCCAACTCGCCGGAGGCTGGGAGCGGGAAGTTTAGCAGCAGGTTGCCGTTCTTGCTCACGATGTCGACAAGCAGGTCGATCACTTTCTTGGCTGACTTATAGCTGCCGCCTTCCTTGTAGTGCCACTCTCCGATGCAGGTATCGGTCTGCCAGGGCACGGGCCAGATCGAGTCGGCCACGGCGCGCTCGCGGTCCAGCACGCACGTGCCGACGGCGCAGTCTGCAGGTGTCTTGCTGAAGAACACAGCCTCGGCCTGGCCGCGCTGATCGACCGGGCCGACGTTGTACAGCTCCGCCACCGTGGCCAGGCCATACTCCTCGAACGGAATGCCGCCATCGGTATAGAGAAGGTCGGGCTGGTGCTGCGTGACAAGGTCCTGGATGCGGTTGAAGTAGTGCTGCTTCCACGCGGGCGGAGCGTTGCGGCTCATCGCCTCCGTGGTTGCGGCAAAATCCGCGGGCTCCCCCTTGTAGTCGTGGTACAGATCGGCGAAGGCCGGGTTTGCACCGTCATAGGGAACGCCCTTGTACGGTCCGGTGCCGTCGCTCAGATGCGACGGTGCAAACCAGGAGTAGCTGTTGGAAAGGTGCTCGCTGACGCCGAAACGGAGCCCGCGGCGCCGGGCGGCGGCGGCCCACAGGCCGACCACGTCCTTGCGCGGGCCGCTGCTCACCGCATTCCATCGCGGCTGGTACTTGGAGTTCCAAAGATCGTAGTTGTCGTGGTGCACGCCCATGCTGAAGAAGTACTTCGCGCCGGCCTTCACGTACAGGTCCATCAGCGCATCGGGATCCCACTTGTCCGCGGTGTAAAGCGGGATCAGGTCCTTGTACCCGATCTTCGACGGATGGCCGAACCGCTTCAGGTGGTACTGGTACTGCGGCGAGCCTTGCTGGTACATCGCGCGGGCATACCAGTCGCCGTCGCCGATGGCCGACTGCGGACCCCAGTGCGACCAGATGCCGAACTTGGCGTCCGCAAACCAGTCCGGGATGGTGTACGCCTTGAGCGACGCGCGCGTGGGTTGGTAGGCGCCCGGAGCGACCTGCACCGCGCTGGACCCAAAGCTGTTGCGCAAGGCAAGGGCGGATCCGGCGCCCCCTAAAAGCTGAACCGCTCTGCGGCGAGTGATGTGCATTCTTCCCCAATCGTGCGAAGGTGTAGGCACTGGCGTTCGGTGTGCGGGCCTAAGTATAACTTCGCAGGATAGCGGCCGAGATCGTGCCACGCACCTCGCCAGCGCCGTTCGGAGGAGACATGACACAGCAACGGCCCGCACAGCGGCGACTCACGGCGTGCCCAGAGGCAAGCCCCGGAAACCTGCTACTCTGCGCGCTGCTGACGGTGCTTTTGTGGTCGTATCCTGCGCCGGCTCGCGCGCAGGCCTCCGCATCGGCGACTCCACCGCTCCGCGTCGCCGTGATCGGCCTGGTGCACGGCCACGTCGCCGGCTTTCTTCCTCAGCTGCCCCGCCATCCGGAGATCCAGCTCGTCGGCATTGAGGAGCCCGATCGGGCCCTCGCGGCGCGCTACCAGCAGCAGTTTCATCTTGATCCCGCGCTCTTCTTCACCGACGTCAACACCCTGCTGGACCGTACGCACCCGGAGGCGGTGCTGGTCTATACCGCCATCGGCGATCATCGTGCGGTGATCGAAGCCGCCGCGGCCCACGGGGTCAGCGCCATGGTCGAAAAGCCCCTGACCCTGTCGCTCGACGACGCCCTCGCGATCCGCCAGACCGCCCGCGAGCACCATGTGCATGTGCTCGTGAACTACGAGACCACCTGGTATGCCAGTAACACCGAGGCCTATAACGAGCTCCAGCAGGGCAGGCTCGGCGAGCTCCGCAAGGTGATCGTGCGCGACGGCCACCAGGGCCCCAAAGAGATCGGCGTCGGCCCCGAGTTCCTCAGCTGGCTCACCGATCCCGCGCGGAACGGCGCCGGTGCGCTCTATGACTTCGGCTGCTACGGGGTCGACCTCACCACCTGGCTGATGCACGGCGCGACCCCGCTCAGCGTCACCGCCCAGACACAACACGACAAGCCCGCCCTCTACCCGCACGTGGACGACGATGCTGTGATCGTCCTCCACTACCCCATCACGCAGGCCGTCATCCTCGGCTCCTGGAACTGGACCTTCTCGGTCAAGAACATGGAGCTCTACGGCACCGCGGGCACGGCGTTCACCGACGGCCCGGACCACCTCACCGTGCGCTACAGCGAAGGGAGCCCCGCCGCGCACATCGACGCGCCCCCGCTGACGCCACCCCACAACGGCTCCATCCCGTATCTGCTGGCCGTGATGCGCGGCGAGTTCGAGCCCCGGGGAGATCTCTCCAGCCTCGATACGAACGTGATCGTCATGCAGATCCTCGACGCCGCCCGCCTCTCCGCACGCACCGGGCAGACGGTGCTGCTCAAGCCCCTGGCCGCAGAGAACTGAGGACCTTCAGTCCTTGGCGGGAACAACGGGCACCTGAGTACCGTTACCGACGCAAGCGTCCTTTCGCGCGATCACCCCCGCTCCGGGTTTGGTTCCCCCACGGGATTCTGTGTGGCTGGGCTATGCCCGTTTGGTATCCTCAGGTCTGATCGATCAAGGAGAACGCATGGCAACGGCAGTTCTGGAACAGGCAGCGACCCTCGACTACAAGGTGGCCGACATCTCGCTCGCGGAGTGGGGCCGCAAGGAGATCAGCATCGCCGAGCAGGAGATGCCCGGCCTGATGAGCATCCGCCGCAAGTACGCCCCGGGCAAGCCGCTCGCCGGCGTCCGCATCACCGGCTCGCTGCACATGACCATCCAGACCGCCGTGCTGATTGAGACGCTGGTCGACCTTGGCGCCACCGTCCGCTGGGCCTCCTGCAACATCTTCTCCACCCAGGACCACGCCGCCGCCGCGATCGCCGCCACCGGCGTCCCGGTCTTCGCCTGGAAGGGCGAGACCCTGGACGAGTACTGGTGGTGCACGGACCAGGCGTTGCGACACGTCGATCCCAGGAGCGGCGACGTTCTCGGGCCCCAGCTCGTGGTGGACGACGGCGGCGACGTCACCCTGCTCATCCACAAGGGCGTCGAGCTCGAGCGCGGCGAGCGTGAGTGGGTCGATGCCCACGCCGACTCGCACGAAGAGGCCGTCATCAAGGCCCTCCTCAAGCGCGTTCACAACGAAGATCCGCAGCGCTGGACGCGCGTCGCCAAGGATTGGCGCGGCGTCTCCGAAGAGACCACCACGGGCGTGCATCGCCTGTACAAGATGCTGGAGCAGGGCAAGCTCCTCGTGCCCGCGATCAACGTCAACGACTCGGTCACCAAGAGCAAGTTCGACAACCTCTACGGCTGCAAGGAGTCGCTCGCCGACGGCATCAAGCGCGCCACCGACGTCATGATGGGCGGCAAGGT
>CAXTWN010000048.1:0-20088 GCA_964248055.1 uncultured Acidobacteriaceae bacterium
CTGGATGCGCTTGACCTTGCGACCGGCGCCACGACCAAAATCGAGAGCGATCCGGAGGGAAAGGTCGACCTGGCCGGGGTGGAGACCTCGGACGTCGACCACCGCATCCTCTTCACCACCTATGAGGGTGACCGGGATCGGCTGTACTTCCGGGACAAGCCGTTCGAGCAGCAGTATCGCAAGCTGCAGGCAAAGCTGCCCGGGATGGATCTTCACCTGGGTTCGGCCTCGGCAGACGAGAATCTTTGGATCGTGTCGGCGAGCAGCGATGTGGAGCCCGGCGTGACATATCTGTGGAACCGGAGGACCGGTGCGATCGATCTGGAGTACCGCATTCGCGAGGATCTGCCGCGCGCCTCGCTCTCCCCGCGGCAGCCGTTTCACTACAAGTCTTCGGACGGGCTGGACATTCCCGCGTACCTCACGCTGCCGAAGGGTCTGGCGGCGAAGAACCTGCCGCTCGTGGTGCTGCCGCCCGGCGGTCCCTGGGCGCGCGACAGCTATGGCTACGATCCGTTCGCGCAGTTTCTGGCCAACCGTGGTTATGCCGTGCTGCAGCCGAACTTTCGTGCGTCCACCGGCTTCGGCAAGAAATTCCTGAACGCCGGCAACGGGCAGTGGGGCCGGTTGATGCAGGACGATCTCACCTGGGGTGCAAAGGCGCTGGAGGCCCAGGGAACCGTCGATTCCAAGCGGGTGGGCATCTTCGGTGGATCGTACGGCGGCTATGCGACGCTGGCGGGCGTGGCCTTTACCCCCGACGTCTACGCGGCGGCGGTCGCGTATGTGGCGCCGTCCAACCTGATCACGCTGCTGCAGTCGATTCCACCGTACTGGGAAGCTGGCCGCAAGCAGATGTACACGCGTATGGCCGACCCCACGACAGCGGAGGGCAAGGCGCTGTTGGTGGCCGAGTCGCCGCTCACGCAGGCCAAGGCGATCGTGACTCCGCTGATGGTAGTGCAGGGCAAGAACGACCCGCGGGTAAACGTCCGCGAAAGCCAGCAGATTGTGGCGGCAGTGCGCGATAACGGCAAGCCGGTGGAGTACCTGCTGGCGCCCGACGAAGGGCACGGCTTTGCGCGGCCCATCAACAACCTGGCCCTGGTGACCGCGATGGAGGAGTTCTTCGCCAGGTACCTGGGCGGCCGTGTGCAGACCGATGTGTCGCCCGACATCGCCGCGCAGTTGAAGCTGCTCACCGTGGATGTGAAGACCGTGCAGGCCACCGTAGCCCATGTGCCGGTGACCCTGCCGATCGGGGGCGTATGGCTCGGATCGCTGAGCGTCGGGGCGCAGACGCTTCGGCTGCAACTGCACCTGACGCCGGGCGCCACGGGTGACGTGAGCTGCACGCTGGACAGCGTCGACCAGAAGGCCTTCGGCATTCCGTGCAGCGATGTAGAGGTGCAGGACCGGGCGGTGTCGCTGAGTGTGCCGATGGTGGGTGGTGGCTGGAAAGGAACGCTGGCGGCCGATAACGGTTCGCTGAGCGGCACCTGGAGTCAGGGGGGCAAGGAGCTGCCGCTTACGTGGCAGCATGAGACCACCGCGATCCCGGCTCCGGCCGCGAAGTAAAAGGCTCGCGAAGCAGGCAGCGTTGCCAGCCACAACACAGCGGCCCGCACGGCTCACCGGCCGGGCCCCTGTTTTGTTGAGTTCCCTAGCTACTGAGTGACCGTGACTGTAAGCGAGGTGGAGGAGGTGATGCTGGGGGTGACCGAGTCCGAACCCACCAGCGTCAGGGTGTAGACCGTGGGGCCGGTCGGCTGGGTGGGCGTTGTCGTGGTGCTGCCGCCGCAGCCGGTGAGCCCAAGCCCAACGACCAGGGACAGCAGACCCATCGCCAGCAACGACGGCAGGCGACGGGCACGCCGGCGAGTCAGCAGGCCGCAGGCCAGCAGACCGGCCAGGACTGTGGTTGCCGGGGCGCCCCGCCAGGGTGCCTTCGGGCCGGGGTTGTTGGAGGCGCGTTTTGCGGGGGTGGCGATTGCGCCGCCTGTGCCTCGCCGCATGCTGGAGCTGGTGCAGGTGGTGCCCTCGCCGAAGGTGAGGGTGTCCTGCGTGATGTTGTTTACGGTCGCTGAGTTGATGGCGTAGCAGAGATTCGTGGGAACGGAGGAGGAGAACTGGAAGTTCACCGTTCCGTCGTAGCCGCCGCCCGGCGTGATAACCACCGTGCTGTTCCCTTCGCCATTCAGCGGGAACGTGATGGGGGTGGCGGTGAGGCTGAAGGTGCCCGTCGGGATCAACGTACCGGCCAGCGTGAGCGAGATGGAGCTTACCGAGGCAGCGTGGCTGCTATCCCCCGAGTACGAGGCAGCAATCACGTGCGTTCCGCCAACTGCCGTGCCCGGATAGGTGTAGCTTGCCTGTCCGTTGTTGAGGGTGAGCGTGGCCGCGGCGGCGGCGCCGTCGACGTTCAAAACGACGGTGCCCGTCGGGGTTCCACCGGAGCTGGACGCGACGTTGATGGTGATGAGGTCACTTGCGCCGGAGGCCGGCGTGAGGGTCGCCGCGGTCAGGGTCGTGGTGCTTGCAGCCAAGGCGGAGTTGTTGGTGGCAGGCCACGCCGCGACGAGTTTGGCGAAGTCGATCGAGCCCAGGCCGGACGCCTCGTCATAGCCGACGCCGGCGGTGTACTCGGAGGCGCCTACGGTGGAGCAGAACTCCGGGCCGGCCAGGCACTCGTTGTTGCCGGAGGTGATGTCGTGGAAGGCCGAGGCGTAGGTCGCGCTGTTGCTCGCAAGCGAGTACAGCGTGGGATTGATGTTGCCCTGCCCGGTGGAGTGCTCGATCTGGTTGAGCACGGCCACCAGGCCGCCGAAGATGGGCGCGGCGAAGCTGGTCCCGCCGGCGAAGGTCAGGAGGCCGCTGGAGGTGGTGTCACGGAAGCCGTTGGTGCAGCTGCTGCTCTGTCCCGACTGCCACGCGGTGGGATCGGAGCTGCAGTACAGGTAACCCGGGCTCAGGATCGAGGCCTGCAGAGCGACGTCGGGTAGAAGGCGGAAGGCACCGGAGGGGATCCCGGGAACGCCGGCCTGCCAGGTCGGCCGCGGCACGACGGTGCTGCTGCCACCGCCGCCGGAGGCGATGCCCTGGGTGGTCGAGTCCTCGTTCCACACGACCTCAGGCACATAGGACAGAAGCGAGCTGATGTTGTCGGAGCCGGAGGCTGTGCCGAAGTAGGTGTTGTTGCCGAGCGTGAAGGTGCCCGCGGCCATCTGCAGGCCACCCAGGCCGGTTATGTTGGCCACGTTCGCCGGGAAGTCTACGGCGGGTGTCTCCTGCTCCACCAGGCTCAAGTCTTGGTCACCAAAGCAGGTGGTGGAACCGGAGTCCCCGGTGGAGGCGATGATGGTCTGGCCCTGCGCGTTCGCCTGTTCGCCCATCTGCGTGGCTTGCTGCACCTCAGAACTGGAGGTATCGATCTCGCAGCTTCCGTAGCTCAGCGTGATCACGGGAGCGACGTCTTCTGTCACGGCGTAGGTCACGGCATCGAAGACGCTATAGTTGGGGCTGTTGCCGGCGTAGACGAAGTTGATGGCGGCGCCGGGCGCCATGCCCGAGGTGTACTCCACATCGATGTCCGACTCGGACTCATCGCCCTGGTAGATTGCCGAAGCGCCGGAGTTGGGGATGAGCACGAAGTTCGGCAGATTCGAGGGAAGACCGGCGGCGCTCTGGAAGTGCTGCACGTCGGTGGTCTCGATGTAGGACTGCCCGGCGACCGCGATGCTCTGCCCGGCGCCGTTGAAGCCGTTGTTGTACTCCGGCTTCACGTCATACTGCGTGGCGACATCGCCGGGTGTGAGATAGTGCGAGCCGGTGACGCTGGAGGTGTACGCCGGCTCGACCTGGGCGGTGCGGACCCGGGGCTTGGGCCGAAAGGTCGAAAGATGCTGCACCGCCGTGACCATGGGCGCGAGTGCGGCCGGCAGGGAAAGATCGCTGGACGGCGCCCAGTTGGTCTCGGAGCCGGAGCGGTACTGGTGCAACGAGGTCCCAAACGCCGTCGCAACCTGTGTGGCGCTGCCGGAGAAGGTGATGCGGTCACGGCTGCGCGCCACGCTGTTTACGGTAAAGCCCTTCGTCTCCAGCCAGTTCTCAACCGCAGCGAGATCGGCATCGGAGACGCCAAACCGGGCGGCGAACTGCTCGGGCGTCAGCCATCTGTGATACTGCGGCGAGGCCGGATTCTGCTGCGCCGCGAGCAGGCTCTGCAGGGCGGCCTCCTGCGTCGCCGAGCGGCTCAGCACCAGGGTGATGCCGTTGATGGGGGTGCTGGGGGGAAGCACGCCGATGTCGTTCGCCGGAACCGCGCGCGGGGGACGCGAGTGCGGAAGGACAGTCGTGGATTCGCCCGTGATCGGTCCAGCGAGCCTGGCGGCGGGTTGCTGCGCCCATCCGTAGAGGCCGATGGAAAAGACAACTGCTGCCCAAGCCGGGCGAAGGAGCCGAAGCTTCATACGAAATTGATCCTCTTCCTGAACGCCTTTAGGCACACCGAGGCTGCAGAGGCTGAGACGTTGTAGGGGTAGACGCGGATTCCCGTACAAAGTTCCGCAGCTGCGGCCGAACCGCTGCCCGACCGTGGTGACACATGATCCCACAGAAAGCACACGGCGCGGCTGTGGGTCTTGTCGAGGTGGCGTGCGTCGGCGTGGCGCGCCTTGAGCTACGTCTTTCCCGGGCTACTTGGTGCCAGGCGCAGCGGAGGGCTGCTGCGCGGGAGGCGCCGGCGCGGCGGGTGCGGCCGGGGCGGTGTAGGGCGGCGGCGGCTGAACGCCGGCCACCAGCAAGGCGTGATCGATCACGCCGAACAGGTACTCCAGGGAGACAGCGCCGTCGATCTTGTCGCCGTTGATGAACAGGGTCGGCGTCCCGGAGACGCCGAGCAGGTCGCCGAGCTTCTGGCTGGCGGCGATGCCGGTGGTGTCCTGTCTCGCCAGGCAGGCGTTGAGCCTGGGCATGTCCACCTTGCGGAACTCACCCTGCTGGCGCACCACAGCATCGAGCTGCTCGTTGGCACGGGCCAGGGTCTTTTCCGCCTTAGGGTCCTTGGGGTCGGCGCCCATGTCACCCGCATGCGCGTGGATGTAGTCCACGGTGGTCCAGTAGCCTGGGCCGGACTGCGCCGCAAGGCAGTTTACGTCGATGGCGGCGTGGACGGCCCAGGGATGCTGCTCCAGCGTCCAGTCCCGGTACACGATGTGCACCTTGTCCCCGTAGCGCTCGGTGAGCGTGGGAAAGAGCGCGTTGTGCAGCCGGGCACAGTAGGGGCACTCCAGGTCGTCAAACTCGACGATCTGGACCGGAGCGGCGTCCGGACCCCCGCGCGCCGGGCGGTCGGCGCTGGAGACGAGCCTTTTGGGGTCCGGGGAGATGTCGAACTTGGTGAACTGGGCGAGCGTCTTGTTGTCGTCGGAGAGCAGAAAGACGATGGGACGGGAGACGCGCCCCTGACTGGTCACGATGACGTTGACGGTCTGATAGCCGGGCAGGTCGGAGGGAGTGCGGCCGCTGATCTGTACGGTGGACTCGGGCGGGAGCTCCGCTTTTTGGCGCAGCATGGTCTCTACCTTCCAGGCGAGCTCGGGGGAGAGCGGCGTGCCGGCGGCGAGGACGGGAGCGGGCGCAGGAGCCGCAGCCGCGGCGGGCGCGGGCTGCTGGGCTCGGCAACCCAGAACGGCGAAGGCGGCAGCGAGGAGCGAAACGGAGGCGGAACGCACGGGCATCACGGCTCTGATTATCGCAGAGCCTTCAGCACGACAGCAGTCTGCCCGCCGACAAACGGCAGGGCTCCGCTACGTGGCGCTTCGGCTAAACCGCCGCTGCGCCGTTGCGCTCGGGCTCCATGCCGGAAGCCGTTTTGGGGCTCTTCTTCGGGCTGGAAGAGCGTTTGCGGGCTGCCGTGCCGGCCGGCTTGGCTGCGCCCTCCCCGGCCGCGGCAAAGGAGATGCGCGAAAGCTTGGCGGCATGGTTGTCCAGCAGCTTTTCCAGCTGCTGGATCAGCGCATCGACGTGCATCGGCTTGACCAGCATCTTGTCGGCGCCCATGTCCTGCCAGTCGTCGTCGGCGAGCGGGTGCGCGGTCAGCAGCGCCACGGCCGGATGGTAGGGCGCGGTGCGGGCCGCGTGGATGACCTCGCGGCCGGCCGCATCGGACTCCATGCGCATGTCCGTGATGACCATCTGGTACTCGTGGTGCTTGATGCGGGACCTCCCCTCACGGGCGCTGGTGGCCGTATCCACGTCAAAGCCCGCGATCTCAAGGATGGCTTTCATGGTCAGCAGAACAGAAACCTCATCATCAACGAGTAGAACGCGGCGCTTCGGCAAGGTATTTGTCTCCTCTTCACTGGCCTGCGGCGCGAGCTCACACAGGACGGGGGCCGCCTCATGTTCGCAGCTTGCGGGTTTGGGCGCAAGCACCGCCAGTTTGACCGGCTGGAAGAAAGGAGGAGATACGTTTTTCTCCCACCGCCCCGGAGCGGATGTTATACTCGCGTGTGCTTCGCCCCGCCCGGGAATCAGGCCGGGGCTGACGACCACGAACCCACAGACGACCCGGCGACGGGTCCGGAGGCTGCCCATCCCACCGTTCAACGACAAGCGTTCCCAGAAGTCCTTTATCCGTACAAATGACCGTATCCGCGCGCGCGAGGTGCGCGTGATCGATGAGACCGGAGCCCAGCTCGGCGTCATGCAGCCCTTTGAGGCGCTGAAGATTGCCCGCGAGCGCTCTCTCGATCTGGTAGAGATCTCGCCCAACGCGGTGCCGCCGGTATGCAAGATCCAGGACTACGGCAAGTTCCTATATGAGAAGGACAAGAGCGAGCGGGCCGCGCGCAAGACCCAGAAGGTCATCGTCATCAAGGAAGTGAAGTTCTCGGTGACGGTGGATGAGCACGACTACCAGACCAAGAAGAACCAGGCCATCAAGTTCCTCACCGATGGAGACAAGGTCAAGGCCAGCCTGCGGTTCAAGGGACGGCAGATGGCGCATCGCGATCTCGGCTACAAGATCGTGAATCGCCTGATCATGGACATCGGCGAGATCGGCGTGGTGGAGTTTATGCCGCGCATGGAAGGCACGACGCTCCATGCCATCCTGGCCCCGAACAAGAAGGCCGCGCCGGCCGCGCCCAAGCCCCCCAAGCCTGCGGCCAACCCGCAACCCGCGATGGAGGCTGCGCCGACGGCGTAGTCCGCAAATCGCAGCGCCGTAGGGCCGCCGCGGTCTGGTACACTGACCTCTGCTGTTTATTCGTAGTTTTGTCAGCAGGACATTATGCCAAAGATGAAGACCCACTCGGGCGCGGCGAAGCGCTTCAAAAAGACTGCCAGCGGCAAGTTCAAGCGCGGGCAGACCAAGATGCGCCATATCCTCACCTCCAAGTCGAACCAGACCAAGTCCAAGCTTGGCCGGATCGTGCTTGTGTCGGTGGCCGATACCCCCAAGGTCGCGCGCATGCTTCCGTACGCCTAGGCTCACGCCGGCGTTCGGGGCGCTTGCTTCCCACAATCTTCGGATCAAGCGGTTCGGCGTACTTCCCGCCGGACGAAGGGCCAGAAGCCAAAGCGTGTGAAGAGGCCCTCCCTTGCCTCCAGCCGCGAACCCTCCAGCAACGCAAACAGGAGACCTCCATGCCCCGTGTAAAACGGAGTACCAAGCGCAGCGATCGCCGCAAAAAGATTCTTAAGCGCGCGAGCGGTTACTTTCTCACTAAATCCAAGCTCTACCAGGCAGCGCAGGAGGCCGTCGAGCGCGGCCTGAAGTTCGCCTACATCGGCCGCAAGCAGAAAAAGCGGCAGTTCCGGTCGCTCTGGATCGTGCGCATCGGCGCCGCGGCCAAGCTGCACGGCTTGAGCTACTCGACCTTCATCAGCGGGCTGAAGAAGGCGGGTGTCGGCCTCGATCGCAAGATCCTTGCGGACATCGCCGTGACCGATCCGGCGGGCTTCGCGACCCTGGCCGAACAGGCCAAGAGCGCCCTCGCAAATGCACCGCAAGCACAGGCGGCATAAGCTCCCCTGGCGTCCGATAGCGTTGATCGAGGAAGAAGGCGTGGCTTCGGCTGCGCCTTTTCTTCTGCGCGCTTTTCACGGGGACTGGGGCAGCCGCCTTCCTCGCGGCGTTTGCTTAAGGAACTTCCACAACTGCCCGGCTACACTCGCTGCATGGAACTACGGCGTCTCCCCCTGACGTTGGCGGCGGCGGTTGGTTTGTGCGTGGTGGCTGTCGCCGCCACGGCGCAGGCGCCCTCCGCGTCTCCGCAGGTGGCGTTCACCTTTGATGACCTGCCGGCGCATGGGCCCTTGCCGCCCGGCATGGCGCGGCCGGCGGTGGTGAAGAGCCTTCTCGCCACGCTGAAGCGCGAGAACCTGCCCCCGGTGTACGGCTTTGTGAACGGCTTCCGGGTCGCCCAGTACCCATATCAGATCCACATTCTTCAGGCCTGGCATGCGGCGGGCGAACCCCTGGGCAGCCACACGTGGTCCCATCCGGAGCTCGACAAACTCTCCGCCCGGGAGTACGAGGCCGACATCGCGAAGAACGAACCCATGCTGCGGGCGGTGGATCCGGGCGGCGATTGGCACTGGTTCCGATACCCGTTCCTGGAAGAGGGGGACACGGTGGAGAAGCGCGAGGCGGTGCGGCAATGGCTCGCCGCGCACGGCTATCGCATCGCCGAGGTCTCCATGGACTTCCAGGATTACCTGTGGAACGAGCCCTACGCCCGCTGCCTGGCCCGCCACGATCAAGGAGCCGTCCAGCAACTCCATGACACCTATCTTGCGACCGCGGACGAGTACATGCGCGTGTACCGCGAGCTGGCGCAACGGCTCTACGGGCACGATGTGCCGTATGTGCTGCTGATGCATGTGGGGGCCTTTGACGCGCACATGCTGCCGGAGCTGATCGCCCTGTTCCGGGCGCGCGGGTTTGGGTTTACCACGCTTCAGGACGCACTGGCCGACCCGGTCTACAACGCAGATCCGAAGGTACCCTCGCCGGGCGGCTCGACCTTCAACGAGATGGTCGCCGCCCAACGGAACGTCGACGTCCCGGATGCCCAGGAGCCGGAGAAGCTGCTCGCAGGGCTCTGCCGCTAGGGCAATGCGCTCTGCAGGGCCGCAGAGATGTTGGTACTATGCCGCAAAACAGGGCGAAGTTTTTCTTCTCCTGCAGCCGGGTAGCACGGAGGTGGTAGAGGAGCATCCCCCGCCTGCAAAGCTCGCATCACAGGGTCATTGCAAATGAAGAGCCGGCGAGACGTGTACGAGGTCGACCGGCACAATCTGCGGACCTGTTTCGTGCGTTCTGTAAGCGCGCGTCACTTGAGGCCTTGCCATCCGCTCCACCCTCGCCGCTAGAAGACGGCAACGGAGTGCTCTTTCAGGGAGACTGCATTCATGTCTAATGCGAAGTTTATGTCGCTACTTTGTCCAGGTGAAAAGGTCACCGCAGAGCAGCTTGAGACCGATCGCCAGATCTTGGCCTTTGAGCGCATCGCTGCACGTTTCAGCCGCCGCGGGTTTCTGGGCGGACTCTCAGGGATGGCCGCCGTCGGTGCGATGTCCACGCTGGGCACGGGTTCCGCGAAGGCGCAGGCAGCCCCGGCGTCGATCGTTCTCGAGGTGCTGAACTTTGCGCTCAACCTGGAGTACCTGGAGGCCAACTTCTACGCGATCGTCTCCACCGGCAATCCGATCCCGACGAGCCTCTCCGGAACACCGACCGGCCCGTTGACCGGCTCTCCGGGCAAGCTGCCGCTGGACGCGACCACGCAGGCGCTGGCGCTGGCGCTGGCCCAGGATGAAGAGAACCACATCAACGATCTGCGTGGCGCGATTACCTCGCTGGGTGGAACGCCCATCAACCAGCCGGCGCTGAACTACGCAGCCAAAGGGCCGGTCACGACGCAGGCACAGTTCCTTGCCACCGCGCGGCAGTTCACGGCGGTGGGCAACGGCGCCTACGCCGGTGCGGCGCAGCTGCTGGTCAGCAGTCCCACGGTGCTTACGGTGGCCGCCCAGATCCTCGGCGCCGAAGGCCAGCACCTGGGGGCGGTGAACTACCAGTGCATTCAGCAGAATGTGGTCACCGCGTTTGCGACCAGCCCCACGGCCAAGGTCGACGCCTACGACATCCCGCCCACGCCGACGCAGTACTTTGGGGTGGATCCGCAGTTTGGGCTGTCCCCGGCACGCACGCCGCAGCAGGATCTCGGCATCGTGTACGGCTACTCCACCGCGAGCACGACCACGCCGCCCGCGGGAGAGACCATGGGCGGATTCTTCCCGATGGGCTTCAACGGGAGTGTCACCTCCACCTAGCGCCCGGCTGCTCCTAACGGCCCGAGCCGGTGTGCGGCTCGCAACCACTTCGCGTCAGTGCTCCACGGAGGATTTCATCGTGTCCAAGCTTTCCAATGCATCGCTGCTCGAAACCGAGCGCCCGCAAGACGAGCAACTCGTCGAAGAGGCGCAGGCGTTCGCGGCTGGTCGTTCCGCCGCGCGCCTGGATCGCCGGCGGCTGATCACCAACCTCAGCATGGCCGCCGGCGCTGCCGGTGTGCTCGGCATGACGGGCTGTAGCACCGCTGGTCCGGCCGCTTTGCCGCCCGCCAACACCACACCGTCCGTCCTGGACGTCCTCAACTTCGCGCTGAACCTGGAGTACTTTGAGGCGACCTTCTACTCCGTGATCGTGACCGGCACGGGTCTGTCCGCTGCCAATATGGGCACCGGCGCCGGCGTTGCCACGGGCGGTCAGCAGGTTACGTTCAAGAACTCTTTCATTGCCAACATTGCAGCCAACCTGATGATGGAGGAGGTGCAGCACGTAGAGTTCCTCCGCGCCACCATCGCTCAGGTCGGTGGTACCCCGGTGCCGATGCCGAATCTGTACCTCGCCGCCTTGGGCGCACCAACCGATGATGCCAGTTTCGTGGCCCTCGCGCGGACTATCGAGGGCGTCGGTGTCAGCGCGTATGCGGGTGGAGCGCAGTACCTGACCAGCAACACCGCGGCGCTTACCTATGCGGCGCAGATTCTGGATACGGAGTCGCAGCACGAAGGCGCGCTCCGCCAGGCCTGCGTCTTCTTCCCCGGCGGCGCGATTACCTCAACCCCCGCGGACAGCATGGACATGCCGCCGACGATCACCCAGCTGTTCAACACAGGCCCCACCACGGGTCTGGTGCCGGTCCGCACCATCTCGCAGGTGCTGCAGATCGTGTACGGCACCCCGGGGGTGACGGGAACCACGCAGGGCGGGTTCTTCCCGAGTGGCTTCAACGGCAACATCTACATCTCGTAAGCCTTACTCAAGCACGAGGGGAACGCCGCCGATCTGGCGGCGTTTTCTTTGGCCGTGAGTAACTGGATTTTCAGACGTCCAGGCCCATGAGGCGCATGAGCGCGAGGCCGTTGCGGCGCGTGACCACGCCCTCGCGCAGCGTGTAGTCGAAGTGCAACCGGTCGTCCTGGATGCGGTCTTCGAAGTGAACGTTGTGGACCGACCCTGCGGTTAGGTCGCTGATCTCTGTCAGGGCAAGGTCGTGTGTGCTCAGCAGCCCTAACGCCCCCGCACGGAGCAGTGCCTGCACGATGCCGGTGGTGCCTGTCACCCGGTCTTGCGAGTTGGTGCCGGCGAGCAGCTCATCCAGCAGAAACAGCACGGGGGGATGCGTTCGGGCGAGCTCGCACACGGCGCGCAGCCGCAGGATCTCGGCGTAGAAGCGCGATCGGCCGCTCTGCAGCGAGTCGTTCACCTGGATGCTGGCGGCCACGCGGAGAGGACCCAGGCGGAGGCGCCCCGCGCGCACGGGCGCGCCGGCGGCGGCAAGCACAGCCGCCACGCCCACCGAGCGCAACAGCGTGCTTTTGCCGCTCATGTTGGAGCCGCTGACGAGCAGAAGGCGTGTTTGCGGGTCGAGAGTGACGTGGTTGCGCACGCACTGCGCCTCGGGCAGCAGCGGGTGGCCGAGCGCTTCTGCGAGGAAGACGGGTTCCGGGACGAGCTCCGGGAAGACATCGGCGGGATGCTCGAAGTGATACGCGGACAGCGCAAGCAGCGCCTCCATCTCCCCCAGCGCTTGAAGCCACGGACGGAGATGGCCGCCATGGACACACCGCCAGCGTTGCACCAGCAGACCAAGGTGCACGGAGGGCAGCAGCACGAGGTCCAGCATGCGGACGATGCCGTTGCTGCGCTGCTCGACCGCACGGGCCAGGCGCGCCAGTCCCCGGATCGCCTGTGAGGCTGAGGATCTCCCGCGCCTGAGCTGCGCCTGCAGCGCGATGAGGCGCGGCGCGCTGAACGGTTCCTGCTCGAGGGCTTGGAAGAGTTCGGCCAGCGCCGCGAGCCGGGCATGGGCGTCCTGCGTCTCGGCGAAGAGGGGTTTCAGCCGGGACTCCATAAGAAGGGTCAGGACGAAGTTCACTGCGAGCAGTGGTAGCAGCAGAACCGGGGATTGGGTAAGCGTCCAGCGCGCCACGGCGGCGAGGACCAGAACGACCAGAAGCGGGGCGATCCAGGTGAGCAGCTTGGGGAGCGCGGGCTCCTGTGCCTCACCCCAGACGGCGAGCGAGGCGGCATCGACGGCGACCAGGTCCGGTCCGGAAACGCTGCTGAAGTGTTCGCGGAGTGCCGTGCGGTCGCGCAGCTCGCGCACGCTTGCCTGGCGCTCGAGCACCTCCAGCGGCGGTGCGGGGGCGAGCAGCCAGCCGGCGAGCGTCCCCTCACCGAGGCTGGTGCGGGTGGTACAAAGCAGCTCAAACAGGCTCCCCGGCCCGAAGAGGTCGAGGTCGGCGGCGTAGAGGCTGTCTGCAACAGCTGCCGGGGTCGTGCGGGGGCGCAGGCCGGCCCAGCGGTCCTCCAGCCGGGCGAGCCCGTGCTCGTAATACCGTTGGGCGCGCAGGTTGCGTCCACGGGCACCAAGCACCCGGGAGTGCCAGCGCGCGCTGATGGCGAAACCGAGGCAGGGGACGAGCAGCCACTCCCACGACAGCCGATGTGAGGCGAAGCCGAGATAGGCGAGCGCCACGATCGCGGCGAACCAGAGCAACCGCAGGTACCCCAGCAGCAGGTGGCGGCGATGCAGCCGCAGAGCGCTCTCCCGGCGCGCCGTAAGGGCAGCGGTGTAGAGCCCAGCGGCGCTCGTTGGGGCGGTGAAACGCGGGGGCTCGGTGACGGCTTGAGGCGAAGCGACAGTGGGCATGCGGGCGCGCGGGGAGCGCAGTTCATAGGCTATCCTGAAGCTATGCCTGCAACTGCAGAGCCACGTCTCGCGAACCCTGTTCCTCCCCCTGCTGAACCGCCCGCGCACGGCCCTGCGCCGTTTGAATCCTGGGGTCGCTACCCCGTGTACGGGGCGGAGCTGCGCAACCTGCACTGGCAGGGCGACTTTCCCCGCGCCATCCAAGGCGTACATCACGGCGCGCTGCCGGTCGGCATGGGGCGCAGCTACGGGGATGTGTGCCTGCTGAAGGACGGCACGCTGCTGAAGACGACCGGCATGAACCGTCTGCTGAACTTCGACGCGGAGACGGGGCTGCTGACCGCAGAGGCGGGCATCACGCTGGCGCAGATCCTGGACTTCAGCGTGCCGCGTGGGTACTTCCTGCCCGTAACGCCGGGGACCAAGTACGTCACGCTGGGCGGCGCGATCGGCAATGACATCCATGGCAAAAACCATCATCTCGCCGGGACCTTCGGCTGCCATGTGACCCAGTTCGAGCTGGTGCGTTCGGATGGCACCAAGCTCCATTGCTCGCCAACGGAGAACCCCGATCTCTTCTCCGCGACCATCGGCGGCATGGGGCTGACCGGGATGATTACCTGGGCCCAGCTACGGATGAAGCCCATCGTGAGCCGCAAGGTGGACTACACCGGCATCCAGTTTCATGGCATCGATGAGTTCCTGGAGCTGACCGAAAGGTCGCAGCACATCGAGTACACCGTGAGCTGGGTCGACGTGACCTCGACAGGCAAAAACTTCTGCCGCGGCATCTTTATGCAGGGCGATCACTCGCAGGTGCCGGGCGAGCTGAAGCCGTCGCCCGAGCCGAAGCTGGTGTTTCCGATCGAGCTGCCGAGCTGGGCGCTGAACGGCACCACGGTGGGGATCTTCAACACGCTCTTCTTCAACAAGCAGATCAAGAGCCGCGTGACGGCGCTGCAGGACTACGAGCCGTTCTTTTACCCGCTGGACGCGGTGCTGAAGTGGAACCGCATGTACGGCAAGGCCGGGCTGCTGCAGTTCCAGTACGCGATCCCGTGGGAAAACGCGCGGCAGGGCACGGTGGCGATCCTGCGCGAGGTCGCGAAGTCGGGGCTGGCGAGCTTTCTCGCGGTGCTGAAGGCCTTTGGCGACGTACCCTCCCCGGGGATGATGAGCTTTCCCAAGCCGGGGATCACGCTGGCGCTGGATTTTCCGATCCGTCCCGAGAAGAGCTTTGCGCTCTTTGATCGGCTGGCCGAGATGACGAACGAGTTCGGCGGACGCCTGTACCCGGCCAAGGACGCGCGCATGACGGCGGCGCAGTATCAGGCGTTCTACCCGCAGTGGGAGCGCTTTGCGCGGTACAAGGACCCGGCCATCACCTCCAGCTTCTGGGAGCGGGTGGTGGGAGAGAAGGGCCTGCGCCGGTGAGTCCCGCCGCCTCCACGCCCACGCTGCCCGGAAGGGACGCGGCCGCTGACGTGCCGCGCCGCGCCGCGCTTGACCGGCCCGAGGTGCAGGGCAGGATGAACTTCTCCGGCGGCAGGCGCGACGTACCGAAGCGCATCCTGGTGCTTGGGGCGACGTCGGGCATCGCCGAGGCCACGGTGCGGATCTGGGCGGCGCGCGGCGAGAGCCTGTTTTTGGTGGGACGCAACCCAGATCGTCTCCTGGCGGTCGCGGCCGATGCACGCACGCGCGGGGCGTCCTTTGTGGACTCCGCGGTGACGGACCTCGACAACGTGGCCGGGCACCCTGAGTTGCTGGCCCACGCTATCAACGCGCTCGGCGGGCTGGACGTGGCGTACCTTGCGATGGGTGTGCTGGGCGACCAGAGCCGCGCCGAACGCAGCTTCGCGGAGACCGACCAGATTCTCAACACCAACTTTGTGGCGCCGGCGAGCCTGCTGACCTGGCTGGCGAACTACTGCGCGCAGCGGCATGCCGGGACGTTGGCGGTGCTGAGCTCGGTGGCCGGCGAGCGAGGACGGAAGTCGAACTACATCTACGGTTCATCCAAGGCGGGGCTGACCACCTTTGTCGATGGTCTGCGGAATCGGATCGACCGCGAAGGCGTGCGGGTCATTACGATCAAGCCGGGGCCGGTAAAGACTGCCATGACCGAGGGCATGAAGGGCGAGTCGCGCTTCGCCGACGTAAGCAAGGTGGCGGCGACGATCGTGAAGGCGATCGACAAGGGTCCCAAGGGACCGGATGTGCTGTATGTGCCGGCGATCTGGCGACTTCTGATGGCGGTGATCCGCGCAATTCCGGAGGGGCGGTTTAAGCGAATGAACCTGGGGGGGTAGGGCGAAGTCTGTTTGCTCCTGCTGAGGTGGCGCTGGTCCCGTGAGGGACTGAGGTTACGGCGATTCCGGAAGTGTGTGCCGCTAGAAGCGAAATACGGGCGTCTCTCCGCTGCGCGAACGGTGAAGCCGTTCGCTCCGGTCGAGATGACGCGTCCGGGGCTGCGGCGAGCGCTCGCTCTCGCTTCGCAAGCGTAATACTCGAAAGCCGCGGTAATTGTGCTGCGGTAGGCGGCAGCAGTTGAAGCCCGCGGTAGGCCGGGTTCGTTAGAGCCGCGGTAGGCGGCGGTAATTGAAGCCGCGGGCCGCGGTAGTTGAAGCCGGGGGCCGGGCTAGTTGAAGCCCCGGCGGGTGCGGTTGAAGGCGTTCTCGCGTTCGCGGTCGCGGACGCGTTCGGCGAGCTGGGCGGCGTCTTCGTTGCGGCGTTTCTTTTCGCCGGCGGAGAAGGTGCGGGCCTCGGAGCGCGAGATGCGCTTGTGGGCGGTCATGCCTTCGAGGAGGAACTCGGCGGCGGAGACGGCGACCTCGGGCTCGGTCCACTGGTTGGTCTTGAGCGGGGTCAGCTTGTCGAAGAGACCCTGGATCTCTTTGAGCGAGGCGAGCACGGCGGCGGCGGGCTGCTTGTCGTTCAGCTCCACCGTGCCGCCGAGGTTGAACCACTGCTCGATCTGCTGGGTGTTGGTGTCGGCGAAGTAGCTGTCGAAGACGCTGGCGACGGCCTGGCGGATGATCTCGCGGATCACCGTCTCGGAGCCGCGCATCTCGCCCTCGTATTCGAGCTCGATCTTGCCGGTGATGCCGGGGAGCGCGGCGATGATGTCGCCGACGCGGGGAACGACGAGCGATTCGCCATGGAGCAGAGCGCGGCGTTCAGCGTTCGAGACAACGAGCTCCATGGTGGAGATGGGCAGGCGTTGGGAGACGCCGGAGCGCTTGTCGACCTTCTTGTCCTCGCGCGCGGCGAAGGCGACCCCTTCGACGATCTGGCGGATGTAATGCGGGATCTGGATGCCTTCGATGGTGGGACCGGTCTGGCCGGGGGTGTCGGTGTAGGCGCGGGCGGTCCAGGCCTCCTGCTCGGTGATGGCGATGGCCTCGTCGAGCGACTCGGGGTAGTGGGTGCGGATCTCGGAGCCGATACGGTCTTTGAGCGGAGTAACGATCTTGCCGCGGGCGGTGTAGTCCTCGGGGTTGGCCGAGAAGACGATGGCGACGTCGAGCAGCAAGCGCACGGGGTAGCCCTTAATCTGCACGTCGCCCTCCTGCATGATGTTGAAGAGGGCGACCTGGATCTTGCCGGCGAGATCGGGGATCTCGTTGATCGCGAAGATGCCGCGGTTGGCGCGGGGCAGCAGGCCGTAGTGCATGGTGAGCTCGGAGCCGAGTTCCTGGCCGGAGCGCGCGGCCTTGATCGGGTCGACGTCGCCGATGAGGTCGGCTACGGTGACGTCGGGCGTGGCGAGTTTTTCGACGTAGCGATCTTCGGGCGTGAGCCAGGCGATCGGGGTGTCGTCGCCGTGCTCGGCGAGCAGGTCTTTGGCGTACTTGCTCAGGGGCGCGTAGGGGTTGTCGCGCAGCTCGGAGCCGGCCACGTACGGAATCTGCGGATCGAGCAGGCCGGTGAGGGAGCGAAGAATGCGGCTCTTGGCCTGGCCGCGGAGGCCGAGCAGGATAAAGTTGTGCCGCGAGAGCAGGGCGTTGACCACCTGCGGGATGACCGTATCGTCGAAGCCGACGATGCCGGAGAAGAGCGGCTCGCCTTCCTCCGGGCCTCCGGGCGCGATGGCACGCAGGCGGCTGATCAGGTTATCGCGCAGCTCATCTTTGACGCTGCGGTTGACGCGCTCGGGGGTGTAGGCGCTTTGACGAAGTTGGCCGAGCGTTTGCGGCAGGGTTTGAGACGAGGAGCTTGCGGGTGCCTGCTGCAGGGTGGAGATCGCCATGGGTGAAGTATAAGACGTGCACCGGGGGCGGAGCGATGCGCGGACGCTACGCCTGCCATGAGACGGAAAGAACGCCGGGCGATGTGCGAAGCGGCGCGATCACTTTGGGGATTCAAGCACCGTGAAGCGCCATTGCCTACCCACGGAGGGTGAGCGGCATGGCTGTTTAGCCCGCCAGATCGTCCAGCATGGCCTGCATCTCGCTTGCCGCGTGGCTGTTGCCGGTGCGCTGGCAGGCGGCAAGGCCTGCGGTGAGGCGGGCTTTGGCGGCGTCGGTGTGGCCGAGTTTGAGCAGCGTCTGGGCGGACATCTGGTAGGCGGGGACGTAGTCCGGGTTGTCGGCCGTGGTGGTGGCGAACTCCTTGAGCGCCTCGTCGGGGCGGCCTGCGGCGGCGTAGGCCATGGCGAGGCCGTAGCGGGCGAAGCTGTCGGCCGGGTTTTGCGCGAGGATCTCGGAGAGCATGGCGATCTTGTCCATGGGGTTTTGGATGCAAGGCCCAGGGTGACGCCGCCGGGTGCCGGTCGGGGTAACCCGTGTTGCGAGCCGTAGAATGAAGGGATGAGTGAAGTAGTCAAGAGCCGGACGGTGGCCGAGTCGCAGACCGAACGGACCGAGGTGATCTTTCCCAATGACGCCAACGCGCTGGGCAATCTCTTTGGCGGCAAGCTGATGCAGCTGATCGATGTGGTGGGGGCGATCGCGGCGGTTCGGCACGCCCGGGCGATCACGGTGACGGCGAGCATGGATCACCTGGATTTTGTGGCCCCGGTCAAGGTGGGCGAGTTTTTGATCCTGAAGGCGAGCGTGAACCGGGCGTTCAAGACGTCGATGGAGGTAGGCGTGAAAGCCATGGTCGAGGACGTGCTCGGCGACCGCGGCATGCGCCATGTGGCCTCGGCGTACCTGACGTATGTGGCGGTGGACATGTTCGGGAAGAAGATCGACGTGCCGTGCGTTGTGCCCGAGACGGCGCACCAGCGGCGCCGGTTCGAGGATGCGGCCAACCGGCGTACGATGCGGACCGAGGAGACGCTGCGCAAGAAGGAGATCCGCGCGGCGATGGGGCATGCCTGGAACGTTTAGCGGGGAGCCGGGCGTCGGCTGCGCACGTTAGCAGGGCAGGACTGTCATGGCGGCGAAGGTTTTGTAGAGCGGGTTGAGGTGGAACAGATGGGGCATATGGGTGGTGGAGCACCGCCGGCGCCGAAGCCCTTGGCGGTGGGCTCGGGCAAGGGCGGCGTCGGCAAGACGACGGTGAGCGTGAACCTGGCGATCTCGCTGGGGAAGCTGGGACACCGGGTGGGGCTGCTGGATGCGGATATCTATGGGCCGAACGTGCCGACGATGCTGGGCCGCACGCGCCAGCCGGAGGTGCTGCCGGGGAACATGATCGAGCCGTTGACCGCGCATGGGGTACGGTTCATCTCCATCGGGCTGCTTTCGCCGGGCGACAAGCCCATGATGATGCGCGGGCCGATGTTGCACGGCATCATCAAGCAGTTTCTGCAGCAGGTGGCGTGGGGCGAGCTGGACTTCCTGATCGTGGATCTGCCGCCGGGAACCGGCGATGTGGTGATCTCGCTGGTGCAGACGGTGCCGTTGTCGGGGGCGGTGGTGGTTTCCACGGGTTCGAGCGTAGCGCTGCAGGACGCGCGCAAGGCGCTGGAGATGTTCCACCAGGTGAATGTGGACGTGCTGGGACTGGTGGAGAACATGAGCCAGATGACCCTGCCCGACGGGACGGTGATCGACGTCTTCGGGGCGGGCGCGACGGAACAGACCGCGCGGCAGTATGGGCTGCCGTTTCTAGGCGCGGTGGACATGGATCCGCTGGTGCGCGAGGGCGGCGACCGTGGTCTGCCCGCAGCGCTGGCGGGCGAGGAGACCGCGCGCGGACGCGAGTTCCTGGCCATTGCCCGGAAGGTGGTAGCGCGGACCGAGCAGGTGACGGCGCAGAATGAAGATGTGCTGGAGATCAGCTGAGGCGAGAGGCTGGATGCTAGACGCTGGGTGGTGGAAGCCAGGAGCTCGAAGCTAGAGGCTAAAGGCCAGCGGCGAGGAGCTCAGACCGGAGGAGCATGGCGGAGCGAGCGATGACATCGCGGCAGCGGCAGGTCCTGACGGCGGCCGTGGAAAGCTATATCGCCACAGGCGAGCCGGTGAGCTCGAGCGCGATTGCGCGGGCGCTGGCCTCCGATGGCGGCCCGGTGAGCTCGGCGACGGTGCGCCATGAGATGGCCGAGCTGGCCGACGCCGGGCTGCTGGAGCAGCCGCATACGTCCGCCTGCCGCGTGCCGTCACCGCAGGCGTTCCGGCTGTATGTGCAGGGGCTCCATGCCGGCGCGGGTTCGGGCGTGGGCGCCGAGCGGGGGTCAATCGGCTCCGAGCTGCAAAGCTCGATTGAGGCGCAGATGGCCGGGGTGACCGGACCACGGGCGCTGCTGGCGCGGACCTCCGGGGTGCTGGCTGCGTTGTCCAGCGGCGTGGGGCTGGCGGTGGGCGCACAGGCCGCGAGCGATCTGCTGGAGTATGTTCACTTTACGCGGTTGGCGGAGCGACGGGTGCTGGCCGTGGTGGTGGGGCGCAGCGGCACGGTGCGAGAC
>CAXTWN010000049.1:0-7529 GCA_964248055.1 uncultured Acidobacteriaceae bacterium
GCGCTCGGGTGAGGGCGCGCGGCGCGCTCGGCTTCCGCGACGTTGCCGCGGAGAAAGCTGAGCACCTCGTTTTTGCGCGCCTCGGGGGTGATCTTCAGGATGTCGAGCTCGATAAGGTTGAGCAGGGGAAGCTGGAAGTCGGAGAGGCGGAAGAAGAAGTTCTCTTCGGTGACGGTTTCGGTGAGTTTGCCGTCGGGGCCGATGGTGCCCGGAGGCCCTTCGACGAAGATCTCCTCTGAGACGCAGTATTGGCCGGTGTAGGAGCTGAGATAGATGGCGCCGCGGGCGTAAAGGTCGGCAAAGAGCTTCTGGGCGCCGCGTTTGTGGCACTCGGAGGTGGTACGGATGAACTCGTTGAAGGTGAGACCCATGCGGTCCCAGAGGGTACGGAACTGGGCGGAGACCTCGTCGGCGAACTGCTGTGGCGCGATGCCGGCGCGGGCGGCGGAGCGCTCGATCTTCTGGCCGTGCTCGTCGGTGCCGGTGAGGAAGAAGGTATCGTCGCCCAGCAGGCGATGCCGACGCGCGAGGACATCGGCGACGATGGTGGTGTACGCGTGGCCGATGTGCGGGCGCGCGTTGACGTAGTAGATCGGGGTGGTGACGTAGAACTTGGGGTCTTCGGGCATCGGGTCAGCTCTAGTTTACTTGCGTCACCGATGCGGCGGAGGGTATCGCGACGAACGGCGAGGCGGCTTGAGTCCCGGCGCAAGTGGCACCTTCGGCGGAGATACCGAGGTCCTTCGCTCTGCTCAGGATGACGGCGCTTGTGACATGGTGCCGAGGCGGGGGACGAGCAGTTGAAAGATGACCAGCGCAAGCAGGTAGGCGGTGGCGGCGATGCCGAAGATCAGCATGGGATGCAGGGAGAAGAAGGAGCCGACCAGGCCGGTGAAGAGGACGCTGCCGAACGATCCCATGGCACCGCCGATGCCCACAACCGTGGAGACGGAGCGGGAGGGGAACATGTCGGTGGCGGTGGAGAAGAGGTTCGCCGACCAGCCCTGGTGCGCGGCGGCGGCGAGCGCGATGAGGAGCGCGGCGGGCCAGGCGTTGTGCGGGAAGACGCGGCCGAGGCTGGGGACAAAGACCAGGGGAAGCACACAAAGGGCGGTGAGCAGCAGAGCGAACTTGCGCCCGGAGTTTACCGAGTGGCCGCGCTGCATGCGCCAGCCGGACAGCCCTCCGCCGAGGATGGAGCCGAAGCTGGAGACGACGTAGACGCAGACGATCTCCCCGTAGGCGTGCTGCAGGTCGAGGCCGTAGGTCTCATGGAGGAACTTGGGGAGGTAGAAGAGGTAGAACCACCAGATCGGGTCGGTGAGGAACTTGGCGATGGAGAAGGCGTACAGGCCGCGGGTGCGCACCAGCTGGCGGAAGAACGGCCAGCCGGAGGCGCGGGGGTCGAGGACCGAGGCGAGGTTGGCCTGGGTGCTGGTGGCGTTGTCCGGACGGAGACGGTGGCGCAGACGGTTGTACGGAAACGCGAGCCAGAGCACAAGCCACAGCAGGCCCAGCGAGCCGGTGGCGAGAAAGCCGGCCTGCCAGCCGAAGCGGCCCGTGGCCCAGACGACCAGGACCGGCGCGATGAAGAAGCTGACATTTGAACCGGAGTTGAAGAGGCCCGTGGCCAGGGCGCGCTCGTCCGAGGGGAACCACTCGGTGGTGGCCTTGATCGCCGCGGGGAAGTTCCCGGATTCGCCGAGGCCGAGCAGAAAGCGTGCCATGCAGAAGCCCGCGACGGACAGCACCAGCGCGTGGCTCATGGACGAAAGCGCCCAAATCGCGATGGCGAGCGCATAACCCACGCGGGTGCCGAGCTTGTCGATGAGGCGCCCGGCGGTGAGCAGGCCGAGGCCGTAGGCCAGCTGAAAGCACTGCACGATGTGCTTGTAGTTGGTGTTAAAGACGACCTGGTGCGCGGCGTCGCGGGTGCGGTCCCAGCCCATGAAGGCGAGGTTGTGAAGCTGGGGCTCGATAAGCGAGAGGACCGAACGGTCCATGTAGTTGATGGTGGTGGCGAGGAAGAGCAGAAAGCAGACGAACCAGCGCA
The DNA here is from genome assembly GCA_964248055.1 of uncultured Acidobacteriaceae bacterium. Taxonomy (GTDB): domain Bacteria; phylum Acidobacteriota; class Terriglobia; order Terriglobales; family Acidobacteriaceae; genus Granulicella. The sequence continues at coordinate 2,054 of CAXTWN010000049.1, forward strand.
GATTGGGGCGGGCGGTCTGCTGCTGCGGGGAGGCGGCGGTGGCCACGAGGTCTCCGGGCCGAGGCCGGCGTCAGCACCTCGCGCCCCCCGAGGATAGCGAGCAGCGGGTGTGACGTGTCAAGGCGAGGCGGGGGCGGTCGGCCTGCCATCCAAGCCGATCCTCTTTGCTACGAAGAGGAAGCAGGTCCTTCCCCTTCGGCTTCGCTCAGGGTCAGGATGCAGTGGCGGGTTACCAGATTAGCTCAGGGCGGGGTAGAGCAGCAGGAAACTGACCAGCACCAGGACCATCAGGTCCATGTAGATGCAGAGGATCACGCCGCCGTGGTAGAAGTCCCAGCGTTTGCGCATGCAGCGAGCCGTGTCGGCCGTCCCGACTGCGATGCCCAGCAGAGGAACCAGGAGCCAGGGGGTGGGACGCAGGTGGGGGAACTGCGAGACGGGAAACGACAGTGCCAGGCTGCCCAGCACCAAAAAATTGGCCCGGGTAAGCGAACGGAAGCGCGGATTGAGGAACCTTGAGGTCAACGGAACGGAGCCCAGCGAGGCGGTGATGCTTTCATGGGCGCCTCGCCCCTTCAGTCTACTTGGGGAGGTTTGGGTCGAGCTGTTTGCCTGCGGCGCGGCGGATGCCAAGGCGGCCGCGGTTTGACGAGATGAAGTCCCGGCTTCTGGAAACGGCGCGTCAGACGAGCTGGGGCAAGCGGCCGCGAACGTCTGCGAGTTGCCCGACATGGCTGCAACGGTGCTGGCGACGTTCGATTTCGGACACGAGGTGTTCGGAAGCGGACGAGGACCCCCGGCCAAAGGCAGAAAAGTGACGGCAGCGTGCCGCGAATTTGGTCCGTGACTTGCTTCTTCTGAGGCAGACCGGAGTAAAGCATGAAGAATCTCTCTCAAGACCTGCGGTATGCCGTTCGCCAACTGCGAAAGAGCCCGGCCTTTACCGCGGTCGCAGTGCTGACCCTGGCGCTGGGCATTGGCGCAAACACGGCCATGTTCAGCGTGCTAAATGCGGTGCTGCTGAAAGCCTTGCCGGTGACCGATCCGGAGCGGCTCTACCAGGTGCAGATCGGGCAGGGGCAGCCTGACGGGGCCAGCCAGACCGGGAATTCGAGCAACACGTTTTCGATGCCGGTGTTTGCAGCGCTGAGGACGCGCACGGACGTGCTGGACGACTTGGTAGCCTTTGTGCCGCTGAGCTTCAACAGGACCCCGGTGCGGGTGGGCAACACGCCGGAGGAGGTGTGGGCCGATGAGGTGAGCGGCAACTTCTTCAGCGGGCTGAGCGCGCCACTGGCGCTGGGGCGTGGCTTCACGCGGGAGGACGAGGACCGGCACGCAGCCATCGCCGTGATCGGGTATGGCCTTTGGACGAGCCGATTCAACCGGGACCCTGGAGTGCTGGGCAAAACGGTGTTTGTGAAGGGCGTGCCGTTTACGGTCGTCGGGGTCGCGGGCGCGGGCTTTGCGGGGCTGGAAGCGGGAACGGTGACGGACCTTTGGATTCCGCTGCAGAACAGCCCCACGCTGAACGCGTGGGGGGTGCCTGGAACGACGGAGTCGCTGTACAGCACGCCGAACTGGTGGGCGCTGCAGATGGTGGCACGGTTGCGGCCGGGTGTGACGCCGGCGCAGGCCAGCGAGGCGCTGCGAGGGAGCTTTGGGGCGGCTGCCATGACGGGGTTGAAGAGCGGTTCGCCGGGGAACTGGAAACCGGTGCTGGACTTCCGGGAAGCCAAAGGTATCGCCGGGTATAGCGACAGCCTTCGGGAGCCGATGCGGGTGCTAATGGGCCTGATGCTACTGGTGTTGCTGATTGCGTGCACCAACGTGGCGACGATGCTGCTGGCGCGCAACGCCGCGCGGCAGCGGGAGTTCAGCCTGCGGCTGGCGATGGGCGCCGGGCAGCGGCGGCTCCTGGCGCAGTTGCTGGCGGAAAGCGCGCTGCTGGTGAGTGGCGGAACGCTGCTGGGGTGGGGACTGGCGATCTACGCGACCGGTTGGCTGGCCCGCATGGCGGCCATCGAGACGGGTCTGCGGCCGGATGGGCATGTGTTGCTGTTTACGCTGGGGTTGTCGCTGGGGGTGAGCCTGTTGTTTGGGCTGGCGCCGCTGTGGAGCGCGACGCGCGCGCCCGTGGCGGACGTGCTGCGCGCCGGGGCCACGAACCTGAGCCTGGAGCGGGGGCGGGTGTGGAGTGGACGGACGGTGATGGCAGGGCAGGTCACCGTGGGGCTGTTGCTGCTGATGGCTGCCGGTTTGTTGCTGCGGACGCTGAACAACTACGGGCGGGAACAGCTGGGGATGCAGGCCGAGAAGCTGCTGGTGTTTGGGGTGACGCCGCAGGGCGTGGAGGGCAAGGAAGCGACCGCGGCGTTTTACCGGACGCTGGTGGAGCGGCTGGGTGCTCTGCCGGGTGTGCGGGGAGTGACGCTGGCGGAGAACCGCCCCGGCAGCGGGTGGTCGGACAACAACGACATTGTGCTGGATGGAGTGCACCAGGATGGCATCATTGTCCGCTCGAACAGCGTGGGCGGCGCGTTCTTCCGGACGCTGGGCGTGCCTGTGTTGGAAGGGCGCGAGATTGAAGATCGCGATGCCACGGGGCCGCTGGTGGCCGTAGTGAACCAGAGCTTTGCCCAGCGATTCTTCCCGCATACCAGCCCCATTGGGCATCGTAGCGGGACGAAGAATCCGATCACCATCGTGGGCGTGGTGGCGGATAGCAAGTACACGGGGGTGGATGAGGAGCCGCGGCCGATGATGTATTACCCGGCGCTGGCGGCGCCTGAGATCGGCACGTTGCAGGTGGAGCTGCGTGCGGAAGGCGATCCGCTGCTGCTGCTGAACGAAGCGCGGCGAACGGTGTCTGCGATCAACCCCAACATCCCGCTGCAGCAACCGATGACGCAAAACGCGCAGTTCGAGGCGAGCTATGCGCAGCCGCGGATGGTGGGCGATCTGGGCGCGTTCTTTGGCGTGCTGGCGGCGGTGCTGGTGGCCACAGGGCTGTATGGGACGTTGTCGTACCGGACGAACCGGCGGTCGCTGGAGATCGGCGTGCGGATGGCGGTGGGCGCGCGGCGCGGGCAGGTGTTGTGGCTGGTGCTGCGGGAGAGCCTGCTGGTGCTGGTGGCGGGTGCGGTGGCGGCGGCGCCGCTGGCGTTGTTCGGGCTGCGACTGTTGCAGTCGATGCTGTACCGGGTGAGTGCGTTTGATCCGGGGGTGCTGGCCTCGGCGGTGGGCTGTGTGGCGGCCGTGGTGGTGCTGGCGTCCCTGGTGCCGGCGCGGCGGGCGGCGTCGGTGGAGCCGGTGCGGGCGCTGCGGGCGGAGTAGGCCGCCCCGGGGTCAGGGCTGCTTCGCGGCTTCAACGTGTGCGGAGGCCATGGCCTGAATGCTCTCGGTAAAGGGGGCGCGCAGGACGCCGCGTTCCGTGATGATGGCCGAGATGTACCTGGCGGGGGTGACGTCGAAGGCAGGGTTCTCGATGCCGACGTGATCGGGGGTCATCTGCCGGCCGTTGGAGTGGGTGACCTCGCGGCGATCGCGCTGTTCGATGGGGATGCCCGCGCCGGTCGCCGTAGCGAGGTCGACGGTGGACCAGGGCGCGGCGACGTAGAACGGGATGCCGTGCTCTTTGGCGAGGATGGAGACGCCGTAGGTGCCGATCTTGTTGGCGGTGTCGCCGTTGGCGGCGATGCGGTCCGCGCCGACGATGACGGCCTGCACGCGGCCCTTGGACATGAGGTGGGCGCTCATGTTGTCGCAGAGCACGGTGGTGGGAATGCCGTCCTTCATGAGTTCCCAGGCGGTGAGCCGGGCGCCCTGCAGGTAGGGGCGGGTCTCGTCGGCCAAAACGTCGAGCTTGTGACCGCGCTCGACGGCGCCGCGAATGACGCCGAGGGCGGTGCCGTAGCCGCAGGTGGCCAGCGCGCCGGCGTTGCAGTGGGTTAGGACCGTGCCTTCCTGGGGCAGAAGATCGGCACCAAAGGCTCCCATTTGCTTGCAGGCGGCGATGTCCTCGTCATAGAGGCGCTGGGCCAGGGCTACGACCTGCCGTTTGATCTCAGCGATGGGTGTGTCTCTTTCTGACAACTGGTGAAAGAGTTCGCGGATCTGGCCGATACCCCAGAAGAGATTGACCGCCGTAGGCCGGGTGGCGGCAAGGGTCGCGCAGATCGTCTCGACCTCCGCGGAAAGGTCGGCGAGATTTGTAGCTTCGCTGCGCTCGATGCCAAGCGCTACGCCCATTGCGCCGGAGACGCCGATGGCCGGCGCACCGCGGACGATCATGTCACGGATCGCGGCGGCGACCTCGCGGTAGTCGCGGGCGAGAAGGTAGGTCTCTTCGGTGGGGAGCTTGGTCTGGTCGAGGAAGCTGACGCCTTCAGGCGTCCATTGGAGCGTGGGGATCATCTTGCTGTTATCTTACGTTCCGTGCATCGCGGCAGCGGAGGGAGGCTGCTACCGCGAAGGAAGACGTCACCCTTTGCCTTCGCCCTAAACGAGCACGCTCGCCGAGAATCCCGATGCGCTCAGGATGCCGCCTTTGAAGAGGTTGTGGGGGAGCACCTGCCGCGGTGCGTCGGGTGCTGGGCGATGCCGTTGCCGCCGCTAGCTGAGGTGCTTTTCGGAGACATGGCGATGTTCCAGACGGACGCGCTCTTCGCTGGGGGCGCGGGCCAGCATCAGGAAGCGGCGTTCGCAGCTGTAACAACGGTAAGGTCGGAAGAAAGGCAGCAGATATTCGAAGGTGCGACGCCGGGAACGGAAGACGTTCTCGGAGTAGCACTTGGGGCATTTTCGAACATCAGCCATGGGCACCTCGTCTCCCGATTGTAAGGGCAGACCGCCGCTGAACCGGTCGAAATTCTTGCCGGCTATAGGCGATCAAGGTGCCGAAAGCCACGGGTGGCGATGAGAGCCAACACGAAGATCGTGAGGTTGTAGCTGAGGTGTACGAGCGTGGAAGCGGCGACGGAATGCGTTCGTACGCGAACGAATGCGAGGACCAAGCTGACCCCGAAGAGCAGAACGACGGGACCCCAGGCGTAGTCCAGCTGCGGGGCGTGCACAAGCGCAAAGAGGAGGCTGGAGAAGAGAGCCGCGAAGAGAAGCGCGGGTTGGGAGTTGCCGGTGGTCTCGGCCCAGCGGCGAACGTTCGCGGGCGTACGTTCCAGGCTGAGCCAGTCGTACGCGGTGGCGAAGGCGGGCAGCAGGAAGCCGCGGAAGCCGATCTCTTCGAGGAGTGGCGCCAGCAGAGTGCCCATCAGCATGACCGTCCAGGCGCCCGCGGGGGTGCGCATGAACTGGTCGATCTCGGGGTTGGTGGGCTGCTTCACAAAGCGCTCGGCGGACTGCGCCACCGCGCTGAGCAGGACGCCGGCGGCGATCAGTCGCGGCGCGGGGGGGCGCGCCCCCCCCCCCCCCCCCGGTATGGCGGGGAGGAACGAACCCGTGCCCCCCACGGGGGAGC
>CAXTWN010000049.1:7539-9811 GCA_964248055.1 uncultured Acidobacteriaceae bacterium
GGGGGGGCGCCCGGCCCCCCGGCGCTCCCCCCCCGGCGGGGGCCTACCGGGGGGGGGGGGGGGCCCCCCGCAACCAGCCCCCCCCAGTGAATGCCGTCGAGAAACGAACGCTTCCACACCAGGGGGAAGAGCCAGTAGGCAGCGACGAGGGTGAGCAGGTAGCCGAGGCCCTGCGCTGCCACCGCCAGCGTGCCGACGGAGCTGCCGCGGGTCGCCGGGCGGCCGTGTAGCAGAGCGCCCAGGAGCAGGGCACAGGTGACGATGGCGAGGCCCGCCACGGCGAAGAAGAGGATCGCGTGCCCAAGGTGCGGCATGCGGCGGGAGCGGCCGTGGTCCTCGGCGGGAAACGGGTCGTGCTGGATGTCCAGAGCGTCGTCGAGAACGGGTTCGGGGGTAGGTAGATCGCTCATGCAGAGGCCTGGGCCGCGGTGCGTTTGGATTTCGCGCGCTGCTCGGAGGGGCGCTGTTTCGAGGCAACAGGCACGCCGGTCTTTTTCTCAGGAGGGACGAACTTCGGCTTGGGAGGCTTTTTGGCGAGGTCGGGGAGATCGACCGGAGGCAGGAGATCGGGTGACAGCGCGGCGCCGCTGTTGTCGTAGTAGCGCGCCAGGAACTCGCCGGTGTGCGAGGCCGGCTCCCGGGCAACAAGCTCAGGCGGACCCTGCGCGACGATCCGGCCGCCACCCTCGCCGCCCTCCGGGCCCATGTCGACGAGGTAGTCGGCATTCCGGATGATGTCCATGTTGTGCTCGATGATGATGACGGTGTTGCCGAGGTCGGTCAGTCGGTGCAGCACGTCCAGCAGGCGGCGGACGTCATCAAAGTGCAGGCCCGTGGTGGGTTCGTCGAGCAGATAGAGGGTGCGGCCGGTTTGGCGCTTGGAGAGCTCTTTGGCGAGCTTCATGCGCTGCGCTTCGCCGCCGGAGAGGGTGGTGGCGGACTGGCCAAGGTGGATGTAGCCGAGGCCGACGTCGACCAGGGTGGAGAGCCGCTGGTGGACAGCGGGAATGTCCTTGAGGATGGGCACGGCGTCTTCAATGGGGAGATCGAGGATGTCGGCGATGGAGTAGCCGTTGAACTTCACGGCCAGGGTCTCCTGGTTGTAGCGCCGGCCGTTGCAAACTTCGCACAGAATATAGACATCCGGCAGAAAATTCATCTCGATCCTTCGCTGTCCTTCGCCCTGGCAGGCCTCGCAGCGGCCGCCGGTGACGTTGAAGGAGAAGCGGCCGGGCTTGTAGCCTCGTTCGCGGCTCTCCGGGAGCATGGCGAAGAGGTCCCGGATGTTGGTGAACACGCCGGTGTAGGTGGCGGGGTTGGAGCGCGGCGTGCGCCCGATGGGAGACTGGTCGATCTGGATGACCTTGTCGAAGAGGTCGGCACCGTGGATGGCTTTGTGAGCGCCCGGCTCCTCGCGGGAACCGTAGAGTTCCTTCGCCAGCGAGCGGTAGAGGATGTCGTTGACCAGCGAAGATTTGCCGGAGCCGGAGACGCCGGTGACGACGGTCATGACGCCGACCGGGAAGTGCGCGGTGACGTGCTGGAGATTGTGCGAGGTGGCGTCCTCGATGGACAGCCAGCGACCGGAAAGCGGCCGAGGGGTCTTGGCTTCGGTGCCGTCGGGCTGGAGGCGTGCCGGCCGGGTGACGATGTCGATCGCGCCGGCGAGGTACTGACCGGTGATCGAGGCCGGATTGGCCATAATCTCCGCAGGCGTACCGGCTGCCATGAGTTCGCCGCCGTTTTTGCCGGCTCCGGGGCCGAGATCGAGGACGTAATCGGCTCTGCGGATCGTGTCTTCGTCGTGCTCCACGACGAGCACCGTGTTGCCGAGGTTGCGGAGGTCTTCCAGCGCATGGATCAGGCGCTGGTTGTCGCGCTGATGGAGGCCGATCGAAGGTTCATCCAGCACATAAAGAACACCGCGTAACTTGGAGCCGATCTGGGTGGCTAAGCGGATACGCTGGCCCTCGCCACCGGACAGCGTTGCGGCGCTGCGGCTGAGGGAGAGGTAGCCGAGGCCGACGGCGTTGAGGAACTCGAGTCGCTCGATGATCTCGCGTTGAAGGCGGTCGGCAATGAGGCGGTCGCGCCCGGTGAAGTGCAGCGAGCGCGCGCCCTCGAGGGCCCGCTCGAGGGAGAGTGCCGTGAAGTCGGCGATGGAGACGTCGCGGGCGGCCGAGGAGCTTTCGAGGGGCTCAACGTCGTCGTCCGGCTTCGCGACGGGCGGGTGCAGCGCATCTGGCCCAAGGTCAAGGTGCCGGGCCACGCC
>CAXTWN010000049.1:9825-20086 GCA_964248055.1 uncultured Acidobacteriaceae bacterium
GCGCGGGGCTCACGGGGGGGGGCGGGCGGCGCGCGGGGGGGGTGCCGCGGGGGGGGGGTTAGCGGCTGGGTACCGCCACGCGACTCGGGGCGGAGGCGACGGCCCTGGCAGCGCGGGCAGGGCGAGGCCGACATGAAGCCCATCATGTACTCGCGATAGGCCTCGGACTTGGACTCCTCCATGTTGTCGCGGAGGTAGCGGAAGATGCCGTGAAAGCCGATGCGGGCGCCTTCCGAGCGCGGCGGACCGTAGAGGAGGAGGTCCTGATGCTCCTTGCTGAGGGAGGAGAAGGGTTGTTTCAAGTTGACTTTGAACTTATCCGCCGCAAGCTTCACTGCCCGCAGCAGATATTGGGAGCTCGAGCCTGGGCCCAAGCCCCCGTCGAGCAGGGGTTTCGACCAGTCGGAGACCACCCGGGCGGGGTCGAAGTCGAAGATGGAACCGAGGCCGTGACATTCGGGACAGGCGCCGTAGCTGGAGTTGAACGAGAAGGAGCGCGGCTCCAGTTTGGGGACGTTGATGCCGCAGTCCGGGCACGCCATCGAGGACGAGAAGAGCGTTTCAGTGTACTCGCCGCCCGGGGATTGGAGGCCGATGAGGATGAGGCCATTGGCGAGCTGCAGGGCGGTGGTGACGGCGCTGGCCAGGCGCTTGGTGTCCAAAGGCAAGGGTCCGGGGTCCAGCGTGGAGGGTCCAGAGGGACCGCCTCCGTCCACCTCTGTTCCCTGAACCCTGGGCCCTGCACCCTGGAGCGGTTTCAGGATGATGCGGTCAACGATGGCTTCGATGGTGTGGTTTTTGCGCTTCTCGAGGCGCATACCCTCTTCGACCTCGACCATCTCGCCGTCGATGCGGATGCGATACCCTTTGCGATCGAGGGCCTCGATCTCCTCGCGGAACTCGCCTTTGCGCCCCCGAACTACCGGGGCCAGGACCGTGATGCGCTCGCCGGGAGAGTCGGTCTGGTTGCGCTCGACGATCTGGGCGATGATCTGGTCGGCGGACTGGCGGGAGATGGGTCGGTGGCAGTGGGGGCAATGCGGTTGGCCGACGGAGGCCCACAACAGGCGGAGGTAGTCGTAGATCTCGGTGATGGTGCCGACAGTGGAGCGGGGCGAGCGCGAGGTGGTCTTCTGCTCTATGGAGATCGCCGGGCTGAGGCCGTCGATGGAATCGACGTCGGGGCGCTCCATCTGGTCCAGGAACTGACGCGCGTAGGCGGAGAGGGTTTCGACATAACGGCGCTGGCCTTCGGCGTAGATGGTGTCAAAGGCGAGCGAACTCTTTCCGGAGCCGGAGAGGCCGGTGACGACCGTGAGCGAGTTGCGCGGGATGGAGACGGAGATGTCGCGGAGGTTGTGCTGGCGCGCGCCGCGAACATGGATGTGAGTCAGGCTCATAGACGAGATCGAGCCCGGCGAGGGCCATCGTCAAGGATAAACGCACTTGGCGGGCCAGGTGAGGATTTCAGGGCACGGGAGTGGGGCCGGCGCAGGTATCGCAAAGGATAATAGGTGAGACAAAAAATCTCGGAGCGCACAACCGAATTGCGGTGAAGATGGCTCAGTCCTCGGAGGGACGTGTGACGCTCAGTCAGGGCGCACGAGGACCGGGAGTGTAGCAAACCATGGAAACGTTGATGTTATTGTGCGCGATCCTCGCGTCACTGGCTCTTGGGGTGCTGGTGGCGTATGCCATCTGCCAGGCGATGTTTCAGCTGTTTCGGGTGCATGCCGTCTCGGCGGCCCGGAGCCGTTCCGCGGCGAGTTCGCACGGGCTGCGCGTTCAGCAGAGCTGAGGGCGGATCGGCTACTGCGGCGGAGGTGGCGTCGCTGCTGGCGGCGCTTGCTGCCGTAGCTGCTGCAACTGCTGGTAGACCTGCTGTGGGGTGAGCGCCTCGCCTGAAGGCGGGTTAGTCGTGCCGGTCGCAGGTTGCGTGGAGTTCGCAGGCGCGTTGGCGTTGGGCGCGGTCGGCGCGGTCGTACTGCCGTTGGTGGTGTCCGGAGCATTCTGGCCGTTGGAGTTGGCAAACGCGGAGCCCCAGACCTTGGCGGTGTCGGAGCCCGCGGGCGGCGGACTGGGGGCGCTCACGATGCCCGTGGGCGCAGGCGCAGCCGACGAGGGTGTCGGCAGGGCGTCTAGGGGCACGGAGTTGGGCGCGGGCAGCGTAGAAACAGTCGCGTCCACGTTGCGCGGGCTGCTGTTGATGTTGAAGGGCTGCGGGATCTGCGGCGGATCCGTGACAGCGGAGCCCTGCATGGGCTGCGGCACCGGGGTCTGGTTGGGGTTGCCGACCGTCTGCAGATTCCCGGTGGACGCCGAACCGGCCGGGGCAGCGCCGGGCACAGTCCCTGCCGTGTAGGGCCGCTGCGCGGGTGCGGTGTACGCGTCTTCGGCGTCGGTGTCGGGAACGGCACTTGGGCTTGGGAGCGAAGGGCCGGCGATCCGGGGCGTAAGGACGAGGCGGCTGGGCTGATCGGCAGCGGTCTCCACCAGGAGCATGTTCACGCCGGTGCCGTCGAGCAAGGTGGCGAGGATGGTCGCCGGGGCAGCAGGCCCGTAGTTGCCGTAGACGCGCTGATCGAGCACGCCCCCTGAGATAGTCATGCCCGTGCACCTCGCGATGGAGCGCAGGATGCCATTAAGACTGGAATTGTCGGCGTGCACCTGGAGTTGGCCGTTGGCGCAGTTAACCTCCGCGGGATGGCGGCGAGCGCCGGGGCGGTCTGCCCCGGCAACGGCAGGGAGGGGCGCCGTTTGGCCGCTGGAGAGCGCGGTGGGCGCTGTGGCAGGGAGCCGGGATCCGGAGGTTTGGGCCGGAGCGCAACGCGGAGCGGCGGCCAAGGCAGCAAGCCCAAGCGCGGCAGAGAGACGAGCGAACCTGCGATGCGCTGCCATGTTCTGGTGGGACGTGAACCGAAGCGCAAGGGTAGCTTCGGGGAAGATCGAAACCGGGCAGCGATTCCGTTTTGGGCTGCCCACTGCGCAGAGGTGTCTCGGAGGTCTGGACGCAGGGCGGGACGCGTCCGTATGCTGAGCCTTATGCGAAGCGTGTCGCCAGGCAGCGTTCGGATCGTGCAACGGGTCTCGTGTGGACTAATGGGGTTGCTGGGACTTTGCGGGATCGGGCCTATGATCCACGCCCAGACCTGTGTGACGCAGGCGAAGATGAGCGCGGCGCAGCGCGGCGACGTGGGCGCGGCGGCGTTTCGGCTGGCAAAGGCAGTGCTTGCCGGAGACAGCGCGACGGTGCAGGCGGGAACCATCGCGCAGTTTGCGACCAACTTCGGGCAGACAGCGAGCCTGATCCACGGCACCTCCTCGGCGACCGCCGGAGACACCCTGGAGGTGACGCAGCTGTACCTTCTGGACGCGAGCGCGCGCACGGCGAACGATGCGTCGGAGGCGGATTTCAGCTGCCCGTTGAGCGGAACGGCATCAGAGACGGACTTTGCGATCGCAGGCTTGCCGCCGGGACGATACGCGTTTGCGATGGTAGAAGCCACGGGAGGGCAGCCCTGGGTGCTTTCGTTTCTGCTGCAGGCGGATGCGAGCAACGGATGGAAGATGGCGGGGTTTTACCCGCATCGCCGCGACGCCGCCGGGCACAACGGGATCTGGTACTGGACCACGGCGCGGGCGGACGTGAAGGCGGGCAAGCCGTGGCTGGCATGGGTGCTCTACGGCGAGGCCGACCAGTTGCTGCGACCGGCGACGTTTGTGTCGACGACTAACCTTGACCGGCTGCGGTCGGAGACGCGCTCGGCGGCGCCCCCGCCGCTCTCCAGTGGCCTGAGCGGCGCGGCGCCGTTGGTTGTGCCGGGCGCGAACGGCGCGGAGTTCCGCCTCACCGGCTTGGGCAGTGAGCCCTCCGAGGATGGCAAGCAACTGAACCTGGTGGTGCATCTGCGGGCCGACGAGGGAGCCGATTCCAACGCCGCGACCGCGAAGAACATGGCGGCTGCGGGAGCGCTGCTGACCGCACATCCGGAGTTGCGGTCGGGCTTTGACAATCTGTGGGTGATCGCCGAGGCACCGAACGGCAGTCCTTTCGTGACGGAACGGCCCATGGCGGAGATCGCCGGGGCAAAGTAGCCGCGAGTGCCGCGGCCCCATAAGAGAACAGAGCGAGTCAGCCCCGAGCGGGCTGAGGAAGGAGATTGATGGCGACAGTGTCCAAATCGCTCGCGCAGGCGATTCGCGAGCGGCGATCCACCCCCAGCTTTAACGGAGAGCCGATCCCCGCGAGCGACCTGCGGCAGATCCTGGATGCCGGCCTGCAGGCGCCCAGCGGCTACAACATGCAGCCATGGCGCTTTGTGGTGGTGCAGCACCCGGAACAGCGCCGGCGACTGCGGGCGGCGAGCTATAACCAGGCCAAGGTAGAGGAGGCGTCGGCGGTCATCGTGGCGTGTGGAGATCGGGACGGCTGGCGCCGTGACCTGGACGAGATGCTGCGCATGGGGCGCGCGGGCGGCATGCCGGAGAGCTATGCGGCGCAGGCGGCCCAGAGCGTGCCGGCGTACCTGACGGGCTTCAGCGAGGAGCAGATGACCGGCTGGCTAAACAAGCAGGTCATGCTGGCGTTCACCTCCATGCTGCTGATGGCGGAGGTGCTGGGGTACGATACGGCGCCGATGGAGGGCTTTGAGCAGCACAAGGTCTGCGAGACCCTGCGATTGCCGATGAGCTACTGGGTCGTCGCGCTGCTCGCGATCGGGCACCTCCATGGGCCGGACAAGTTCAACGGCGGGCGCTTTGAGCTGAACCACACCGTGTTTGGGGAGGAGTACGGAAAGCCGCTTCGCTAGTCCATGTTGCGCAAGCTGCGGTGCGGGGAGGCGCGCAGACGCATCTCAACCGGGGAACCCCCCTTGACACACTGAACGGGTACAGGAGCAGGAAAACGCTGGATGAGAGCTTTGGGTCGCCTTGTGTTGCTGCTGATCGTGCTCGGCGTCATCGGCTTGGTCGTCGCCTGGCGGGAACCGCTGTGGCTTGAGCAGCAGGCGACGCACTTCGGCCTCTTTCTGTCGCGGGTGCAGAGCAACTACGTGCTCACGCCGGAGGGACGGGTCCACTACTACGACGCGGAGCCACGGATTCCGGGCGGCGGTGTGCCTCTGGTGCTGGTGCATGGGCTGGGCGACCGGGACGAGAGCTGGGCGCCGATGCTGAAGCGTCTCAAGCGCGCCGGATTTCATGTATATGCGCCCGACCTGCTGGGCTATGGACGGTCCCCAAAGCCTTCCAATGGCGATTACTCCATGGCCGGGGAGAGCAAGTTCGTCTATGACTTCATCCAGGCGCTAGGCCTGCAGAAGACGGATCTGGGCGGGTGGTCGATGGGCGGATGGATCGCGTTGACGCTGGCGCACGACCACCCCGAGGTGCTGGACCGGGTGGTGGTCTTCGACAGCGCGGGGTTGAACTTCCAGCCGACCTACTCTTTCGGCGTGTTCACGCCCCAGTCGCCGGATCAGGTGCAGACGCTGTGGTCCTTGATGGAGCCTGAGGCCAAGCCTTTGCCGGAGAACGTGCGTCGGGCAGCGATGCGTCGCCTGGCCTCGGTGCAGGACACGGTGAACAAGAACCTGCAGGCGATGCGGGCTGGGCCCACGGTGGACACAACCCTGCCGAGTCTGCCGGAGCCGCTGCTCATCGTCTGGGGCAGTACGGATGAGCTTACGCCGGTGGCCCTGGGACGGCAGATGCATGCGCTGGACCCGCGATCGGAGCTGGACATCGTGGAAGGGTGCGGGCACCTGGCGCCGGCGCTGTGCGCGGCGCGTGTGGCACCCGCGGTCGCGGACTTTCTGAAGTCCGAGCCGGCTCCGCAGGGCGGCGTGCGCACGCTGGCGAATATGCGGTAGGTGTCCCGACCGGAGGTCGCTCCGTCGGAGGATAGTGGTGGTCCGAGCGGGAAGCAGGTCCTTCCCGGCGCTTCGCTTGGTCAGGATGACAGCTTTTTAGGGAGCCCGACCGCCCCGACCGCCCGGACCGCCCGGACCTCTCCCGACCGCCCGGAGCCCATCAAGGTATGGGGGCTACAGCTGCTCGCGCCACTGAAAGGCATCGGGTTGCGGCAGGCCGATGTGCTGCAGCACGCGGTGCACGTAGTTGCGCACGATGTCCTCGACGGTCTGCGGCTGGTTGTAGAAGGTGGGAATCAGCGGGAAGATCGAAGCACCGGCTTCGGCGACCGCGGTCATGTTGCGCAGATGGATAAGGTTCAGGGGCGTTTCGCGCACGCAGAGGACAAGAGGGCGTCGTTCCTTGAGGCAGACGTCGGCGGCGCGCTCGATCAGGTTGCCGGCCAGGCCATGGGCGATGCCGGCGAGTGTGCCCATGGAGCAGGGCAGGATGACCATCGCGGCCTGACGGTAGGATCCGCTGGCGATGGCCGCTCCGATGTCCTCGTGCGCCTGCGTAAGGATTTTGGCGGAGGGATGGCCGAGCAGCTTTTCTGCGAGCGAGGAGCGCCCGCTGATGCCGGCTTCCTCGGCGAGAACGCGAAGAGCGCTGGGCGAGACCACCAGGTGGACGCGGCGAACGCGGTCGTCGGCTTCAAGGAGGCGGATCATCTCCACGGCAAAGACCGAGCCGCTGGCCCCGGTGACGGCAAGAGTAAGGGTGATTCGGCTTTCCGGGGGAGATTCCTGCATCTAAACCGAGTATTCTGCCTGAAAAGACGCAGGGACGACAACACCTTCTCGCAGGATGGGTCATTTTCTCCGGAATGGACCTGCATCTAACGCCTGGAAACGCTCGTCGCGCTATGGGTTTGCGATCTGCCATGATGGACGCCGCCGTCGGATCCCCGATGCGGGACAGACACCGCGCGCCGGGACTTCGGACCTGGCTCGCGCTGCTTGCATTGGCCTTGTTGCCGTCGTTGGCAACCAGCGCGCGGGCCTCGGTGGCGCTGCTTGTGGAGCAGCCCTACGGCGGACTCGGGGTCTGGAACCCGACCGGCCACTCTGCGATGTACTTCGACCACCTCTGTGCGGCGACGCCGGTGCGATTGCGGCCCTGCGGCCCTGGCGAGCTGGGCGTCGTCGTCAGCCGTTATGACGGCATCGGCAACCTGGACTGGGTGGCGGTGCCGCTGATCCCGTATTTGTACGCCGTGGGTTCAGCGCAGGAAATCCCGGAGCGCGTCGACCGGCTTACCGTACTGCGGATGCGGGATCTGTACCGCCGCGAGTATCTGCAGGCCGTAGCTCCCGATACCGAGACGGGCGGGATGCCTCAGGGCAACTGGTACGAACTGGTGGGCTCGGCTTACGACCGAACGATCTACGGCTTCCGCGTGAGTACCACCGCAGAGCAGGACGCCCGGGTGATGGAGCTCTTAAACGATCGGCCCAATGTGACGCGCTATGACGGCGCGTTCCGAAACTGTGCCGACTTTGCGCGCCTTACCCTCAACCGGATCTACCCGCATGCGGTGCGACGGAATTTTGTCGCCGACTTCGGCCTGACCACGCCGAAGTCTGTGGCCCGCGGGCTGACCCACTACGCGCGCAAGCACCCTGGGACGGACTTCGCGGAGTTCGTGGTCCCGCAGGTTCCGGGAGATCTGCCGCGCTCGTTGGGCATCGAAGGTGTGACGGAGAGCCTGCTGAAGCGATATGGGGTGCCGATGACGCTGGTTTCGCCGCCTGTGACCGCGGCGGTGCTGGTGGCGTACGTCGGGCAGGGCCGGTTTCCGATGCCCAAGGGAGCACCGAAGCTGGATGTCGCGGCGATGCAGGCCGTGGCGGCGCGGCAGGCCATGGCCTTGCAGCAGAGACCCCTGGCTGCAGACTCGCTCGTGTCGAATGCGGAGACCGGGATCCCGGTGACCCGAGATCCGTCCATGATCGTGACGATGCGGGGATCAACGCCCCCGGTGCTGGCGGATGCAACGCCTGCGGATCTCGTCAGCCCTGCCGAGTGCCAGGAGTGCGTGGAAGGCGACGTGCTGCCCTGACCTTCTCGCGAAGCGGGCAAGCTACAATCCGGAAATGGCCTACTTTGAGAAGCCGTTGGGCAAAAATGTGCGCTTTCTGCTGCCTTCCCTGAAGCTGAAGCAGCCCTGCCGGAACGGCATCACGGTGGAGCAGTCCGTCCACGAGTTTTTGATGACCAACTTCGGTGGATACACGGCGACAGCGGCCAATCTGTTCGGCTATTGGACCGAAGAGGATGGAGAGTTCTCCTACGGTGAGCACCGGGAGTTTACCGTCGCACTGACCGGAGAGGGTGGCTTATCGGAGCTGAAGCAGTTCCTTGGCGATACCGCGCGCACTCTGCAGGAGAAGTGCCTGTACGTGGAGGTGGCAGGCGCGGCGTCGCTGCTGTACGGAGAGGTGGTGCCGGCGGAGATGGGTACGGCGCTCAACGGTGCGTCGCAGGTGACGCACTAAAGCGTTCTCCGCAGAACGGGAGCGGAATCTAACCCTCAGCCAGCACGCGATCGAAGACGGCGTCAATGTTCCTGAGCTGGCGGATGTAGTCGAAGGCCGAGGCGAGCTGTTCGGGGGAGAGCCGGGAGGTGATCTCCGGGTCGTCGCTGACGAGCTCGCGGAAGTTTTTGTCGTTGGTCCAGGCGTCCATCGCGTGGCCCTGCACCAGGCGGTAGGCGTCTTCGCGACTCATGCCGGCCCCGGCAAGCTCCAGGAGCAGCTGGCCGGAGAAGACCAGGCCTCCGGTGAGTTCCAGATTCTTCAACATGCGCTGCGGGTAGACGAGCAGACGGTCGATCAGGTTTGCGGTCTTGTGAAGCAGATAGTCGGCCAGCGTGGTGGTGTCCGGGAGAATAACGCGCTCGGCGGAGGAGTGGGAGATGTCGCGCTCGTGCCAGAGGGCGACGTCCTCGAAGGCGACCTGCGCGTTGCCCCGGACCACGCGGGCAAGGCCGCAGATCTGCTCGCTGGTGATGGGGTTGCGCTTGTGCGGCATCGCGCTGGAGCCCTTCTGTTTAGGCGAAAAGAACTCCTCGGCCTCGCGCACCTCGGTGCGCTGCAGGTGGCGGATCTCGGTGGCGATCTTGTCCAGCGTGGAGCAGAGTACCGCGAGCGTGGCGACGTAGGCGGCATGGCGGTCGCGCTGCAGCACCTGGGTAGAGACGGAAGCGGACTTGAGGCCCAGGTCGGCGAGGATCGCCGACTCGTGCTCCGGCTTGAGGTGGCCGAAGCTGCCGACCGCGCCGGAGATCTTGCCGACGCGGAGGTCCTCGGCGGCGGCATCGAGCCGGCGCAGATTGCGGCCCATCTCCGCGTACCAGAGCAGGAGCTTCATGCCGAAGGTGGTGGGTTCGGCGTGCACGCCGTGGGTTCGGCCGATCGCAGGGGTGTGCTGGAACTCGAGAGCGCGGCGCCGCAGGACCGCGCGGAGGTGCAGGATGCCCTCGCGGATCAGCGCGGAGGCTTCGGTGAGCGCGAGCGCCTGGGCCGTGTCGACGACGTCGCTGGAGGTGAGGCCGAAGTGCAGCCAGCGGGCGGCATCGCTGCCGGCGCGGTTAACGGACTCCGAGACCGCCGTGGTAAAGGCCAGCACATCATGGCGAAGCTCGCCCTCCAGTTCGTCGATGCGCTCGACGGTGAAGCCGGCGTGCTCGCGCAGCGCGGCGGCCGCCTCCGCAGGAACAACGCCCGCCTCGGCCAGCGCTGCCGTGGCCGCGAGCTCCACGCGTAACCAGCGCTCGAACTTGCTCTGGTCAGACCACAGGACAGCCATGGCGGGGCGGGTGTAGCGCGCGATCATCAGGTCTCCGGAGTTGGTGTTGAGAGCGGGCCGGACACGTGAGGCAAATCGCCGGGGCTGGCCTGCTTTCATCATAGGCTGACGCTCCCGGCGCGTGTCTTCCGAGCGGCGCGATCGATGCGGGGTCCAGCGCGAGATAGGCGATCCCTCATATCGCGATCCGATACACTGAAAGCGAGATGGACGAGGAAGCCAACCAAGGGTTCGCGCACGGGCGTCTGGACCGCCTGGCGGAGTTTCGCTACCAGCTGCGGCGGTTCTTGAGCTTCAGCGAAACCGAGGCGGAGCGGTTCGGCATCGCCGCACAGCAGTATCAGCTGATGCAGGTGATTGGTGCGCTGCCGCCGGGTCAGTCGGCGTCCATCAGCTTGCTGGCGGACCGGATGATCCTGCGGCATAACAGCACGGTGGAGCTGGTAGATCGGGCGGAGCGGGCGGGTCTGGTGCGCCGCTCGTCCGATGAACGGGACTTGCGCCGATCACTAGTGGCCCTGACCGACCAGGGCGAGTC
>CAXTWN010000050.1:0-19526 GCA_964248055.1 uncultured Acidobacteriaceae bacterium
CGCCTGACCGCGACCAACCACCGAGCGTCATCTCGAACCACCACCGACGTCGTCATCTCGACCTCGCGCCAGACGTGCCATCTCGACCCCGCCCCAGACGCGTCATCTCGACCGGAGCGGACAGCCTCATCGTCCGCGCAGTGGAGAGACCCCCGCCTTCGCCTCGGGCAGCACCCTACCTCCGAGAACAGCTGCCATCAGCTTGGCCCGCGAGGGTTTTCCTAACAGACCGCGACAACGTCTCCCCCCAAATCCCCAGAACCTCCAAGGAACCTACCCGCAAGTTGCATGTTGCCGCCGGAGCACTCCCCGTATATCAATGAACACCAGGTAAAACCCAGGAGGAAAACGATGGCGGCAAATGAACGCGGCAGAACACCGCATACTTCACGGCTACTTCCTTGTTATCTGAAGGCTTCAGACGATGGCTTGCTCAGCGATGCGGTGATGCTCTGCGAGATGATCGGCGATGAAATCCAAAGCGTCTCGCTGCGCGTCGCGGCAGACCCGATGACCCGCTGGAGCGGCGCGCAGAGCACCCTGCGGCCGGAGCAGATCTAGCCTTTCTCGGGTGCCTCATGAGGCCGTGAAGGGTACCTCCGGCACTGCGCTGAAGTGCTATTCCATGCTCCAGCCGGGGTCCGCTACTGTGCCCTCATGCTCGCCGCCCTTCTGCTGCTCGGCTCCGTCGGCCCCACGGACGATGCCAGCCGCGAACTCAACAAAGGCGCCGCGCTCTACCGCACCTGCCGCGCCGAGATCCGGCTGATGGACCTGCCCTCGCTGGCGGTCGCAACCGAACGCGACCTGATCGACGGCTCCTACTGCGTCGGCTACCTGAACGGCTTCACCGGAACGCTCAACGTCCCGGTCTGCACCCAGAACGCGCCCATGGGCACCGTGGTCCGGGCCTATGTGGCCTACATGGACCGGTACCCCCAGCTCCTCGATCGGGACCGCAGACTCGGCGTCCAGCGCGCCCTGCAGGACACCTACCCGTGCCCGGTGAAGGGCATGCATCCGGACGCTACGCCCAACAATGCGCCACACGCCTGACAACTCCAGGGTTCGCCTCAGGCGCGATAGCGGCGGCGCACCGTCCCAACCACGCCCAGCATCCCGGTGGTCAGCAGCGCCAGAGTAGAGGGCTCGGGCGTGACGGAGGTCGAAGTCGGCGCGACAATGTCCAGCGTCGCCCCGCCGCAAGTAATGGGGAACTGAAGGAACCCGAGAGCCGGGGAGAGATCCTTTACGAAGCGGGGCTTGCGCACAGAGCTCAAGCACGGAGCGGACCCCAGGAACGTCCCGACATTGAAGCTCCCGTCCGGATTCTGCGGCAGTTCGTTGTTTCCGTTGGTGCCGAAGCCGAAGCTGTCGAAGAGGTCAGCCGTGGGATCGCTTACATACACGTACTCCACGGTACCGGTAGCCGCGGGCGGATTGAAGGTGAAGGTCACGCTGTCGGAGTTGGAGTTCGTCGTCCCGTTCACGGTATAGACATTTGTGCCGGTACTGACCGTGAAGGTGCCCGACGAGATTGCGTTTCCAAACTCATCAATACCATTGAAGGAGGCAGTGGGGTTCGTGGAACCGGCAAAAGCAGAGGTTGGGAGAGCAAGGACCGACAAGGCAGCAAGGGCAAGGACTGAACGCA
Organism: uncultured Acidobacteriaceae bacterium; assembly: GCA_964248055.1. GTDB lineage: Bacteria > Acidobacteriota > Terriglobia > Terriglobales > Acidobacteriaceae > Granulicella. The sequence goes on from CAXTWN010000050.1 coordinate 1,655, forward strand.
TAGCGCTCCTTCTTGAGGCGAAGATCAAGGGTCCCGGGAACTGCGGTCATGTTACCCAAGCGCTGTACGCCGGGGCAAGAACTTCCTTCGCGATTTTCGGGCCTTGGCTCGCCAGCTTCGCCCGCCGGCGGCAGCGGATCGTTCAGATCGATCCGTTGCAGTGGATCGAGGTGATCGCCCTTTTCGCTACCGAGTAGACGAGGTTGATCACGGTGCAGCCGCCTCCCGAGATCGCTGGGAACTCGTCCCTGCTTGCAACGAGGTGTACGCCCGCATGCTGCCCTGGTTGAGTCGGAAGCACCAACTCGCCCAGGATCACCTTGCTTCCCTTCTGCTGGTATCCGGTGTAGAAGCGCTCGTATCCGGCAAGAGAGGCGGATTCACCCGCATCCCACCCCCGAAGCGTTTCTAGGTGAATGCCCGACTCCAGCGGCGCGATCTGGTCATTCGCAGGAGTCCAGTTCTTCGGCGAGGCAAAGGCTGCGCATGCAACGAGAGTAAGAAAGAACGGGGCGACCCTGGTCCCGGCACGATGCTTCATGCTTCACAAGTTAGCCTCGCCGCAGCGCAGGACGCAACGGTGCAGCATCTGTGCTCCCGCGACACGCGCGCCCTCTCGGCAGTGGCGCACGAGATCGTGGAGCACGGTAGTGGTGCAGTTTGGAATTCATGCGAGGTCAATCCCGCAACCTGCATACGACACAATTGCCAACATGCTTTGCGCCTCGCTGCGTCGCAAAATTACCGTGTTCGCCCTCGCAGAAACCACGGTTGCAGTTGAAGCAGTAACGGCGCGTCTCTCGTCTGCGCTGGAAAATCGTTTCGCAAATCCAGCACTCAGTCCACGTGCCCTTGCTACCGAGGTCATGCTTTTCTTGTTCAGTCAGAACGTGTCCGTCCGGCATCTTCGCACCTCATCCCGCCATGCTCTCAGGAGCTTAGGAGAGGCGCAAGACAAACTGAATGAAAGGAAGAGACCCGCCTGTCGGCGGGCTCTTTTCTGGAGGAAAGATGAAGGAGCAGAACAAAGTTCAGTGTCAGCCGATAGTGATTTCGGGGGCGACCAGCCAGACCTGTATCGATCTGACAGGTGGAAATCCAAACTGCGCCACTACCTGGAGCACGAGACTGTTTCAAGCCAAACCGGCTCTCGTGTACAGTCGAAGCCATGGTTGACTTTCAGGTTTTGATCGCAAGCTTGCAGGCGCACGGACACACGGTGGAACGCGCGATCGAGACACCCAAAGATGCAGGCGACGCCGAGCTCATCGTCGACGGCCGGCTCCTTACGCTGGAGGAGGCGCGCCAGCTGCTTAGCGACGCCGAAGCCAAATAGGGACAGCTGCCTGCGTCTCCTCACCCGCCTGCCAGCGAAGAAGAAAGCCGCTACTGCCAGCCGCCGCCCAGCGCACTGTACAGCTGCACCAGCGTCAGCGCCTCGCTCTGCTGCGCGCCGGCCAGGTTCAACTGCGCGGAAAATAGGTTCGTATCGGTGGTCAGCACCTCAAGATAGCTGGTCGCGCCGCCCTGATAGCGAATCCGCGCCAGCCGCGTTGCATCCTGGGCCGCCGCCACCAGCTTCTCCTGCTCCACGCGCGCGGCGCGCTGCTTGTTTACCGCAATCAACGCGTCGGAGACATCCCGAAAGGCCGTCGCGATGGCCTTCTGGTAGTCCAGCACCATCTCCTGCTTCTGCCGCTCTGAAAGCTGCAGCTGTCCGCGCAGCTTGCCGCCCTCAAAGAGCGGCTGCGCCAACTGCCCAAGCCCATAGACCGTCTGCCCCGACGTGCTGAACAGGCTCGCAAAGGTGCTGCCGCCCAGGCCCCCCGAGGCGCTAATCGAAAGCTGGGGAAAGAACTGCGCGCGCGCCACGCCCACCTGCGCATTGGCGGCCCGCAGCTGCGCCTCGGCCTGCTGAATATCCGGCCGCCGCTCCAACAGCTGCGACGGCAAGCCTACCGGCAAAGCCTCCGGCACGGGTGCCAGCGCATTGGGGTCGGTATGCACCACCGGGCCCGGGTTCTGCCCCAGCAGCAGGCGCAGCGCGTTCTCGTTCTGCTGGATCTGCTGCTCCAGCAGCGGGATCTGGTTGGTTGCCGTATACAGCAACTGCTCCGCCTGGCGCACGTCGGAGAGCGGCGTGGCGCCGCCCCGTTCCAGCGTGCGGGTCAGATCCACGGAGTTCTGCCGCGTCTGCGCGGTCTGGCGCGCGATCGCGAGCTCCTGATCCAGCGTCCGCAGTTGAAAGTAGGTGGTCGCGACCTGCTGCACCAGGCTCAGCCGCACGGCGCGCTGCGCCCAGGTCTGGGCCAGCAGCTGGTCGCGCGCCGCCTGTGTCTGCTTGCGGTAGATCCCCCAGAAATCCGGCGTCCACGAAGCCGAGACGTTATAGCTGCCCAGGGTCAGCGGGCTGCTGATGTCGCTGCCGAAGCTGTCCGGGAACTCTGCGCCGACGCCCGTGCCGCCGACCGTGATCTGCGGAAACTCCTGCGAGCGCGTGATCCGCACCTGCGCTTCGGCCTCGAGCACCCGCTCCGCCGCCACCCGCAGATCGAAGTTGTTCTTCAGCGCCGTGGTGATCAGCCCTTGTAACTCCGGCTCGCGAAAGACCTGCGACCACTGCTGATCCCCGAGCGAGCCCTGCGGATCGCTCCCAACCGCGGCCTCATCCGCTCCGCGAAACGCGGGTGGCACCGGGGCCGCAGGCCGCGTGTACTTCGGCCCGACGTTGCACCCCGTCAGGCTCGCAACGCCCAGCAGAAGGCCTGACAGGAGCACGCCGGTTCCACGCCTGCCATTCATCGTCTGACTCAAAGCGCCTCCTCCTTACGCCGGGTGGTGCAGCCGCTCGACATCTTCGCTGTCCTCCAGCTCAATCTCATGCTGCGAGTCCATCGTGGTTCCCTTGCCGCCACGGGTGAATCGGTGCGACAGGTACTCCACTACGGCAAACGTCACCGGGATCAGCAGAATGCCCGCCACCGTCGCCAGCAACATGCCCCCGATCACCACGGTGCCCAGAATGCGCCGCGAACCCGCACCCGCTCCCGTCGCCGTCCACAGCGGCAGGCAGCCGAAGATGAACGCCAGCGCCGTCATCACGATCGGCCGGAACCGCAGCCGCGCCGCGTTCAAGGCAGCATCCGCAATCGTCTGCCCGCCCTTGTAGTTGGTCACCGCAAACTCAACGATCAGGATCGCGTTCTTTGCCGATAGACCGATCAACATGATCAGCCCGATGGTCGCGAAGATATCGTTCTCAAACGCCCGCAGGCTCAGGGCCAGATACGCGCCCAGGATCGCGACCGGCGTCGACAGCAGCACGCTGAACGGCAGCGTCCAGCTCTCATACAGTGCTGCCAGGATCAGGAACACAAACAGCAGCGACAGCCCGAAGACCACCCAGGTCGGCACCCCCTGCGCCGCCTTTTGCTCCTGAAAGCTCATGCCCTGGTAGTCGTAGCCCATGCCCGCCGGCATGGACTTCTGGAAGGTGTCTTCGAGCGCCGCCCGCACCTGGCCCGAGCTGTACCCGGGCGCGCCGGAGATGTTCAGCTGCGCGGCCGTGTACTCGTTGAAGCGCGTGATGAACTCCGGCCCGGCAATCTGCTTCACATGCACCAGCGAGGACATCGGGACCTGGCTGCCGTTCGCGCTGCGCACATAAAAGTGGTCGATGTTGCCGACGTCCGTACGCGAGCTGCCCTCCGCCTCCACATACGTCTGCCACTGCCGCCCAAAGCGATTGAAGTAGTTCACCAGGTAGCCGCCCATGAAGGTGGACATCGTGGTGTACACATCGTTCAGGTTTACCTGCTGCGCGCTGACCTTTTCCCGATCCACATCCGCATACAGCTGCGGCACCGAGGGCAGGTACGCCGGGATGGCCGCAGCGATCTCCGGCCGCTTCTGCAGCGCGCCGAGGTAGGCATACAGATTGCGCGTCAAGAATCCCGGGTCATCGCTCCCGGAGCGATCCTCCACTACCATCTGCACCCCGCCCGAGGTACCGATGCCCGGAATCGCCGGCGGCGGAAAGCTGAACGCCAATCCCTGCCCCACGCCGCCCAGCTTGCGCGTCAGGCTCGCCTGGATTGCGCCCAGCTGCTCGGCCGGTGACTTGCGCTCCTCCCACGGCTTCAGCGAAACGAAGAAGAAGGCCGTGTTGGTGCTCTGCGTCAGCGTCAACAGGCTGAAGCCGTTCACCGCGATCACGCCCCCGATGCCCGGCGTCTGCAGGAGCGCATCGGTCACCTGCTGCGCGGCGGCGTCGGTCCGCTGCAGGCTGGACGCGTCGGGCAGCTGCAACGCCACAAACACATACCCCTGGTCTTCGGTGGGAATGAAGCCCGTAGGGAGCCTCGCTCCCATGAACACCGCGATCACGGCAATGATCGCCAGGGCCAGCATCGCCAACCCCGACTTGTGTACCAGCACGCCGCTGGTCGAGACATACTTGTCCGTGGTGCGGTTGAAGAACCGGTTGAAGCCGTCGAAGAAGCGCTGCAGCGGGCCACGCTTGCGGCGCTTGTCCTTGGGCTTCAGCAACAGCGACGCGAGCGCCGGGCTCAACGTCAGCGCGTTGAACGCCGAGATCAGCACCGAGATCGCGATGGTCACGGCGAACTGCTGATACAGCCGTCCCGTGATGCCCGGGATCGCTGCGGTCGGAATGAACACCGCCGCCAGGATCAGCGCGATCGCGACCACCGGGCCGCCCACCTCTTCCATTGCCCTGACCGTGGCATCGCGCGGAGTCATGCCTTCGGTGTCGATCAGGTGTTCCACAGCTTCGACGACGATGATGGCGTCGTCCACCACCAGCCCGATGGCCAGCACCAGACCGAACAGCGACAGCGTGTTGATGGAAAAACCAAGGACCGGAAACAGGATAAAGGTGCCGATCAGCGACACCGGCACGGCCATCAGCGGAATCAGGGTAGCGCGCCAGCCCTGCAGGAACAGGTACACCACCAGGATCACCAGCAGGAGTGCGATCGCCAGCGTGACCAGGATCTCGTGAATGCCCGCGCTCACCGCCTTGGTGGTGTCGAGCGGCACCTCATAGATCAGTCCCTGCGGGAAGCGCCCCTTCAGTTCATCCAGCCGCTTGCGCACGGCCTTGGCCGTCTCCACCGCGTTCGACCCGGGGAGCTGGTAGATGCCCATCACGCCGGCGGGCGCCTTGTTGTACCGCGCGGTCAGGTTGTATACCTGCGTGCCCAGCTCCACCCGCGCCACATCCTTCAGGTGCAATACGGACCCGTCCGGATTGGCGCGCAGGATGATGTCGCCGAACTCCTCCGGCGTGACCAGGCGCCCCTGCGTGCGCACCGTGTAGGTAAACTGCTGCCCCGCAGGCACCGGCTCCCCGCCGATCTGCCCGGCCGGATTCACATTGTTCTGCGTCTGCAGCGCGTTGATGATATCGGTCGCCGTCACCCCCAGCTGCGCGAGCTTATCCGGCTGCACCCACACCCGCAGCGCGTACTGCCCGCCGAAGACCTGCACGCGCCCCACACCTTTCACGCGCGTCAGCTCATCCTGCAGGTTGATGATGGCGTAGTTGGTCAGAAAGTCCGCGCCATACTGCCCCGTCGGCGAGCTCACGGACACGATCATCAGCGGCGAGGTCTGCGCCTTCTGCACCACCACGCCCGCCGTGTTCACCTGCGCGGGCAGCTGCGACTGCGCCTGCGACACCCGCAGCTGCGTCAGCACCTGGTCGGTGTCCGGATTGGTCTTCACGTCGAAGTCCATGTACACGGTCGATTGCCCGTTGTTGGCGTTCTCCGAGTACATGTAAATGCCGTTATCGACGCCGTTGATCTGCTGCTCCAAGGGCGTGGCGACCGCCTGCACCAGCGTGCGTGCATCGGCGCCCGGGTAGGTCGCCTGAACCTGGATCTCCGGGGGCACAATGTCCGGGTACTGGGAGGTCGGCAGGCTCAGCAGCGAGACCAGGCCGATGATCACCGTCAGAATCGCAATCACAATGGCCACAATGGGCCGGCGGATGAAAAACTTCGACATCATCGCTTACCGTCCCGTCGCGTCGGTGTTGGTGGAAGCCACCGGCTGCGTGCTGATCACCCCCGCATGGGGGCTCACCGGCACACCTTCCTTCAGCTTTTGCAACTGGTCCGTAATCACCGTCATGCCGGGCTGCAGGCCACTGGTGACCACCCAGTTCGGCCCGATCTGCGGGCCCAGCGTCACGTTGACGACATGCGCCGTGCCGTTGGCGGCCACGGTATACACCTGCTCGAGGCCCTGCAGCTCCGTCACCGCAAGCTGCGGCACCAGCACCGCGTTGTGCAGCACGTCCGTCTGCGCGGCCACGCGGCCGAACTGCCCGGGACGCAGGAGATTTCCCGGATTCGGAAACGCCGCCGCCACCCGGATCGCGCCGGTCTGCTGGTTCATCTGCCGGTCCACAAAGACGATGTGCCCTGGCTGCCGGTAGCTCTCGCCGTCGGCCAGCGTCAGCGACAGCGGCAGGCTTCCACTGCTGTGCAGCAGATCGCTGTGCCCCTGCTGCGCGCGCCGGGTCAGCGCCAGGTACTCCGCGTCCGAGATCGAAAAGTACACCTTGATGGGATCCAGCTGCGACACCGCCGTCAGCACCGACTGGGGGCTCACCAGGTTGCCCACCTGGGTGGTGGCCTGCCCGGCTATGCCCGAGATCAGCGACCGCACCTGCGTAAACCCCAGGTTCAACTTCGCATTGGCCACGTTCGCCTGGGCCGCCGCGATCGCCGCCTGCGCCGTCCGCACGCCGGCCTGCGCGTTCAGCGCCTGCTGCTTGTCGTTATCCAGCTGGCTCTGCGCGATGGCGCGCTGCTCCGCCAGCGGCGTGTCACGATTCACATTGATCTGCGCCAGCCCCGCCTGCGCCTGCGCCTGCCCGAGTTGCCCCTGCGCCTGGCCCAACTGCCCTTCGGCCTGGTGCAATGCATCTTCAAACGGCCGCGGATCGATCTGGAACAGCACCTGGCCTTTGCTCACCGCCGAACCTTCGCGATAGAGCTGCTTCACCAGGTAGCCACTCACCTGTGGCTGAATATTGGCGTTCACAAAGCCGTCCATCGTGCCCACCCACTCGCCCCGCAGCGGCACCTCGGTGGTGGTGACCTGCACGGCCGAGACCGGCATCGGCCCCATCGCGGCCATCACCGGCGCCTTGGGCTTGTTGTCGCAACCCGTCACCGCCCCCAGACTCAAGGCACACAGCGCCACAGCGCCGCGCCAGCGGCCGGACCGGCTCGAGCCGGCAAACTCCCTCCCGCGCACACCGTTTCGCAGTCTCAACAGCCCTCCTCGCACTCGCCACTCCTCGCAACAACACAGGGATGTATGGCTTGTGAGACTCCCGCCACCCCCCGCACGATGCAGAAATCACACCTGGGCGAATGATTTTTGTTCTCTGCTGCCTTCGCTCGCGCCCCCTGGGGCGACCGCCCCAGGTGGTCTGACTCCGTTCCGTTCTTGCCCCGTGCCGGTGTGCCATACGACCCGCCTCGCCTCCCTTGCACAGGAAAATCTTCCGATGCGAGGGTCAACCTGGAACGAAAGCTGCATCTCACGTGGTGTAGTATTGCTTCGTAGTACGAAAGGATATCAGCATGAGCGAACCGAAGGTGTACTCCGTCGAAGAGGCCATCAAGGCCCAGAAGTCTTTGCGTTCGGCCGCCGGGCTCGGACCGGAACAGTTTCCGGTCCAGGCGTTCGTCGGCATGATCAGTGATGAGATCGAGTCGTTGCGCAGGCGCGGCAAGAGCGATGAGGAGATTGTGGCGATGATCCGGCAGAACAGCGCCGTCGAGATCACCGCGGAGGAGATCGCCGAGAACTACGCTTCGCCGGAGGAGCGGCATCACCACGGAGAGTAGACCCATCCTGGGAAGCGCCCCCTTTCTCCAACGGACTCAGCTCCACCATCCGCTCCAGGCCGGCCAGCAGACCGCGTCGTTCGGTCTTCGACATTGCCGTAAATAAATCGGCCATGAAGTGGTGGAACTCACCCGATGCCGTGTTCTTGAGCCGGGTTCCTTCCCTGGTGCTCAGGATGTCCACCTTGCGGGCGTCCTGGGCGCTTCGCCGGCGCAGTACGAGGCCTCGCTCTTCGAGCGAATCCACGGTGATCTTCAGCGAAGCAGGGCTAAGGTTGAGCTTCCGCGCGAGCTGCGTGAGGGTTAGCCCTTCGTCGGGAATGACGTTCAGGGTCATGAACTGGGTGGCGCTCAACCCGGCACGACGAAACTGGTTGAAGTTGGCCGCCTGCACCACCTGCCGAACATGCATCCAGGCAGCCAGAAAGCGGCGGGTCTCTTCCTCCGCAACCGGCGTAGCCTCACGCATGATCCAGCCAGACCGAAGCGGTCGATGGTCGCTCCTGTGTCCGCGAATGCATCTCAGCGGCCCGTCCGGGAGAGCCAGGTCCCAGCAAACAGGCAAACCAGGATCACCGCGGAGAACACCATCGGCGCGAGGAAGAAGTATCGCCAGCTCAAGACCAGAACCGCCGCAAAGGCGAGCGTCAGAAGCCAGGCCACGGAATGTACCTGCGCAAGAGCGGGTGCGGGCAGACCGCCGAGCTGCCATGCGATCGCGGCTGCAAGCAGCAGCAAGACCGTGACGAACAAGCCGAAGCCGACATAGAAGTCCCAGTACGTTCTTTGCATCCCTTGGGTCTGGAACTTCACCGACTTCATCTCGCTGATCATGCCTCCGATGCCCCATCGGGGATCGACCTGCCGAAACCCGATCGTATGGCCAATGGCAAACAAGGCGATGAGCACAGCGGCTACCCGAAACATCAGCGAAGCTCGCATCGACCGCTTCCTCCTTCTTTTTCTCTCCTCGCCGCACAGCGCGGTAACCCGACTTTAACGTCCTACCACCTTCACCACCGTACTGTCGGGCCCTGTCCACGCGTCGGGTCCGGTGTGCGTCAGTTGTCCTTTGGCATCGTTCCACTGCAGGGTCGTCAGGCTGAAGTTGCCCTGCTCATACGCATACGTCGTTCCATCGTCGGTGTACAGCCCAAACCGGCTGTCCGCCCCCGGATACACCCGGACCTCAGCGATGGCCTGCTTCTCATTTGTGCTCTGGACAGGCGCACCCATCGGCACAATCGAACCCGCGCGCACAAAGACCGGAATCGTATCGATCGGCGCCGACACGGTCAGGCGCTGCCCGCCGTGCACCCGCTCATTCGTCCAGAAGTTATACCAATCGGTCCCCGCCGGCAGATACACCGAGCGCGTGGTTGCCCCCTGGTCCGTCACCGGGGCCACCAGCAGCGCCGGTCCGAACATGTACTCATCGCCGATGTCGGCTACGTTCGGATCCTTGCCGAAGTCCAGGAACAACCCTCGCATGAACGGCGCCCCCGTCTGGTGCGCGCTCCATCCCAGCGAGTACAGGTACGGCATCAGCTGATACCGCAGCCGCAGATACTTCTCCAGAATCGGCTCCGCCTGTTTGCCGTAGCTCCACACTTCGTTGTGCGGGCGCGAGCCATGAGTGCGGAAGTTCGGCTGAAACGTTCCGTACTCAAACCACCGCGTGTACAGTTCCGGATAGTCGTCATAGTGGCCGACCTCCTCACGCGCGTCGCTCGGGTCCAGCAGCGGCGGATGCTCCGGCTTGTGATAGCCCGGCAGGTACTGCCAGCCGCCGATATCGGTCGACCAGTACGGCATGCCGGAGGCGGTGAAGTTGATCCCCGTGGGCACCTGCCGCTTCAGCGTGTCCCAGTTCGGACTGATGTCGCTGGACCAGAAGATCGCGCCGTTGTGCTGCGCCCCCAGATAGCTGTCCCGGGCCAAAATCAGCGCGCGCTCATGCATGTCCTGCCGCATGCCGTTATAGAACGCGGCGGTGTGAAAGAGCGGATACACGTTGAAGAACTGCGTCCCCGGCCCCACGTGGTAATAGCTCCCGTTCGGCGGCAGATCCGGCTCCGTCTCATCAGCCCAGAACGCATCGAAGCCCTTCGCGACGTAGTTCTCGCGCACGATGCTCCAATACCACTTCGCCGCGTCAGGGTTGGTCGTGTCAATGTCCGAGCCGGCGCGGTCGTAGGGCAATCCATTGGTCGGCGTGCCGTCCGCAAGATGCTCAAACCACCCGTTCTTCAGCAGGGTGTCATAGTAGCGGCTGCCCTCGGTGAACCGCGGCCACACGCTGATCATCACGTGGTAGTTCATCGCATGCAGCTGCTTCAGCATGCCGACCGGATCCGGCCACTTCGCCGGGTCCATATCCATCTGGCCCATTTTTGTGTAGGTGAACCAGTCGATGACCAGGTCATCGATGGGCAGATGACGATCCCGATAGCCCTGGGCCACGCTCATCAACTCCTCCTGGGAGCTGTAGCGCTGCTTGCATTGAATGTAGCCATACGCCGACTTCGGCAGCATGGGCACGTCGCCCGTCAAGAGCCGATAGCCACGATAGATCGCGTCATAATCACCGGCGATCACAAAGAAACTGACTCGCTGCCCAACCTCGCTGTGAAAGCTGTTCTGGTTGTTGAAGCCCAGCGCCACCGTCGTCTTCGACGGGTTATCCCACACCAGACCATAGCCCTTGTTCGTGATCAGGAACGGCACACACACGCTTTGCCCGCTGGGCGCGTCGTAGTCGTGCTGGCAGTGGATGACGTGCCCGCGACGATCGAGAAATCCTTCCTGGTTCTGCCCCAGCCCGTAGTCGTGCTCGTCCGGCGCGGCCCCAAAGCTTGCGCCCACCGCAAAGAACGGCGGATCGCTCGGGCGCCGGTCGTACTCCACATCGTGGTTGCCGTCCTTGTAGTTGGGCACGCTCATCTGCCAGCCGTTCATCTGCAGCAGCGTCTGTCCATCGGGCGTCTTGATGTTGATACCGACATAGGAGGTGGATCCATTGAAGAACTGAGCGATGTCACCGACTCTCGCCGTCGAAGCCCGCCGCGGCCCCGGCGCCACGGTCACCGTGATCCGGTCTGAGCGCAGCAGATCCCCATGCTCACCTGTCTCCGTCTTCCAGCCCGCCGCTGCGGGTTGCGCCGTGATCCCATAGCCCGGAGCCGCGAGCGCGTCCTCCTTGCGCAGGCTCAAGCTGACCCGCACGATATTTGGGGCATACGGCTCCACCAGCACGGTTGCGTCGCCGCGCTCGGTTGCAATCCTTCCCGGCGCTCCGGCCTGTGCTGCGGCCGCGCCGGTCATGCTTCCCACCATCAGCGAAACGGCGATCCATCTCATGCGTGCCATCGATTCCCATGCCCTCATTTGTTTCGCAGAGTCCGCCTCTGTCCTGTATCGGCAGAACGGCTTGCGTGCTGCATAGCTCTGGTCTTTCCTCGCGTTACAACTTTCGCACAATATACGCATCCGGTCCTCCCTCGCTACCGTTGCCTTGGAACGAGCACCTGACGACATCTATAAAAGGCTGCTTCGAGCCGGACTGGACCCAAATGCCCCTGCGCACAAAGATTCAGATTGTGCTCACGTTGCTCAGCGCGACGCTGGCCACAGCCTGGGCCGCGCACATGGGATCCCACACCTGGCTCGCCTTCTGGCTCCTTCTGCTCGCCGTTGTTGCCAGTTCGAGCATGAAGGTGCAACTTCCGCAACATGATGGTTCCATGGCGGCGAACTTTCCGTTCATCCTCATGGGCCTGATCGTTCTCTCGCCCCTGCAGGCCATGGTCCTCGCCGGCCTTTCCGTCGCGTCGCAGATTCGCAGCCCCATACGCAAGGTCTTTACCGCCGTCCAGATCGGCTTTAACCTCGCGAACGCGATGATCGCGACCGCATTCGCCTATGCAGCGTTCGCCGTGCTGCATAGATTTCACATGGCGTCGGCACCCGCACTTGCGGTCGCCTCGGTCGTCTACTTCCTTTGGAATACCGGCGCGGTCGCCGCCGTGATCGCCTCCTCCAAGGGCGAAAGCGCGTATGGACTCTGGCGCGCCGAGTTCCCCTGGTATCTGCCGTTTTACATCGTCGGCGCGGTGCTTGCGGCCCTGGCCATCTGGCTGGGCGAACGTTTCGGCTGGACCACCGCTCTCCTGCTGATTCCCGCGGTCTACACCCTCTACCGGACCTACACCAGCCAGCTCGCCCGCATCAAGGAGCGACAGCAGCACCTTGAAGAGACGGAAGCCCTGCATCTGCGCACCATCGAAGGCCTCGCTATGGCGATCGAGGCCAAGGACCAGAACACCCACGATCACCTCTTCCGAGTGCGCAACTACGTCCAGGCGGTAGGTGAGTCTCTTGGCCTGGACAAGCTGGCCATGCAGGCACTGCAAACCGCAGCCTTTTTGCATGACATCGGCAAGCTCGCCGTGCCGGAGCACATCATCAACAAGCCGGGTAAGCTCACCCCGGAAGAGTTCGAGAAGATGAAGATCCACCCCAGCGTAGGGGCGGACATCCTCGAGCGTGTGCGCTTTCCCTACCCGGTCGTTCCCATCGTGCGCTCCCATCACGAGTGGTGGAACGGCTCAGGCTATCCCGACGGCCTCAAGGGCGAAGACATCCCCATCGGCGCCCGTGTGCTGACGGTTGTGGACTGCTTCGACGCCCTCGTCTCCGACCGTCCCTATCGCAAAGGCATGACCAGCGCGAAGGCCCTGGAACTCATCCGAAGCATGGCGGGCAAGCAGTTCGACCCTGCCGTGGTCGCCGCCTTTGAAGAGTGCCATGCGGCTGCCGAACTCCGTGCCGAAGCCCTGGTCGATAGCGCGTTCACCCCCTTGAACACCGAAGTCGAGGTGTGGCGCGGCCTCGCTCCCGGTGCCGGCTTTGAGGCAGGATCCGACGACAAGGCTCCCGCACGGGAGGCCTCTGCTGTTGAGGAGGAGCGCCGCTCGGAGCCGCCCACCGGCATGGATTCGTTGACGCTGATCGCTGCTGCAAGCCAGGAGGCGCAAACGCTCTTTGAGATGAGCCAGTCGCTCGGGAACTCGCTCAGTCCGAGCGAAACCGTCTCCGTCATGGCCTCGCGCCTGCACCGGCTCATCCCGTTCAGCGTGTGCGCCCTCTACCTCAAGCAGGGCGACACGCTCGTCTCGCGCTTTCTCGACGGCGAACAGGCCAATCGTTTTACCTCAGAGCCTATCCAGCTCGGCGACGGCATCTCCGGCTGGGTCGCGCAGAGCGGCAAGCCCATCCTGAACGGCAACGCCGCCGTGGAGCGTGGGTGTCCCCTCGCCGCGGATGGGTCGCCGCTACTGCGCTCCGCACTCTCCATTCCGCTCTTTGACCTTCAGCAGCAGATTTTCGCTGTACTGACCCTCTACGGAACCAACCCAGACTCCTTCCTCCGCGATCACCTGCGCATCCTCCAGGCGATGGAAGCCAAGCTTTCGCTCTCGCTCAGCAATGCTCTCCAGTACCGACGGACGGAAACCAACGCGGAGACCGACTTCCTCACCGGTCTGCCCAATGCACGACGGCTGTTCCTGCAGCTCGAGGCCGAGTTGGATCGATGCCGCGACACCCCCGGGACGCTCGCCGTCGCGGTTTGCGACCTGAACGCCTTCAAGGAGGTCAACGACCGGCGCGGCCATCTCGCCGGCAATCGCTTACTGAGCCTCATTGCTGAAGGCTTTCGGCAGGTCTGCGAAGGACGCGAAACCGTCGCTCGCATGGGCGGAGACGAATTCGTTTTTCTCCTGCCGGGGATCGGCGAAACCGCCGCCGCGGAACGCGTAGAAGCGATCAAGGACGCGGTCGCTGCGGCTTCCCGACGTGCCGGGCATGGCCTCAAGGTCAGCGTCAGCCTGGGCATGGCGTTTTCTCCTGCGGATGGCACCGCCGCCGAGGAGCTGCTCGCCCTCGCCGACCGGCGCATGTATCTGGATAAACAGCGTCACTACGACACGATCGCCTCTACGTCGCCTGAATCACGGCTCAACCGGCCGGCTTTGATCGCATGCGCCGAGTAGCCGTGCTCGCGCGTCAGCTCGGACGCGTGCTCTCCCTTGCCCTTCTCGCGGCCCTGAGCTGCACCGCACTGATGCGCTATGCCCCGGGCTACTTCACCGACAGTCACGAGGTCGACGCTGCGCATGCAGCCCACACCCGGGCGCAGCTCGATGCTCTGCAGCAGACGGAGGGGTCGCTCCCTTCCCTGCTCAAAACGCAGCTGCAGGGTTGGCTGCATGGCGACCTGGGCACATCCCGCCACTATGAAGTCCCCGTCGCCGGTCTGCTGCGGGAGCGATGCCGAATCACCCTCTCTTTGCTTCTTCGCGGGATCAGCATCGGTTGGCTGCTCGCGCTCGCACTGGCGCTGCCCCTGAGCGCTCGCCGTGGCTCGCAGGGCGAAGTGGTGATCGCTGCGTCCATGGCCGCTCTGCTTGCGATTCCCGTGGGCGCGCTCGCCACGGTTTGCCTGCTCCTCAACAAAGGCGGTCCGGTCTTTGTGCTTGCGCTCTTGATTGCCGCACGCGACTTCAAGCTGCTTTATCGCATCGTTCGTTCCAGTTGGGTCGCCCCGCATGTGCTGCACGCGCGCGCCCAGGGGTTCTCGCTCCTTCAGACCGCACGTGTCCACCTCGCTGCCGTGCTCGGGCGTGAGATCGCCGCACTCGCGCTTATGTCGTTCATCGTTGCGCTCAGTGCGCTTGTTCCGGTGGAGGTTGTCTTCGACGTTCCCGGGCTCGGCCAGCTGGCGTGGACAGCCGCCCTGAACCGCGATCTCCCCGTGCTGGTCGCGGTCACCGCGCTCCTGGCGGCTTGCGTGGGCTTGGCCGGCCTCTTCGCCACCTCCAGCCAGGTCGAAGGAGCCGCCCAATGCGCATAGCGAGCTCCCTGCTACTGCTTCTCCTGCTCGCCTCCGCCGGCCTGCTGCTGTGGCGCTCGCCCTGGGGCTACGCCGCCCAGGACCGCTCCGAGGTGAGCACGGGACGATCCGCACAGCATCCCGCCGGCACCGACGATCTCGGCCGCGATCGCGCCGTGCGCACCGCCGCGGCCCTGCTTCTGGACCTCGGCGGCGCCACTGCCGCCAGCGTCCTCGCGAGCGCGCTGGCCGTCACTCTGGGCGGCGCAGCCGCCTTCGCCTCGCCCTGGTTCGGCCGCACGGTTCTTTACCTCGGCGATCTCTTCCTTACCCTGCCCTGGATCTTTCTTCTCATGATGCTGCGCGCGGCTCTTCCGCTCTCCATGGCGCCCGTCCGCTCAGCCGCAATCACTTTTTTTCTGCTCGGTCTGCTCGGCTCCCCGGTGTTCCTGCGCCTTCACTACACGCGTATCAAGGCGCTGCGCGGCTCGGAGTGGCTCCTGCATGGCAGGGCCGCCGGCCTGCGCCCCGCCCAGATCGCGCGCCACATACTTCCTCACCTGCGGTCGCTGTTGCTGACGCAGTTTGTGCTTTACATCCCCACCTGCATCATCGCCGAAGCCAACCTGGGCACCCTGGGTCTGGGCGTCAGCGAGCCCTTGGCCTCGTGGGGTTCCATGCTGCAATCCCTGGAGAACGCGGCCTTTCTGAACAGCTCCGCTCTGGTCTACCTTCCGATCGTCCTGTTGGTGGTTGTGCTTACGCTTCTGGAGCTCTTGGCCTTTCGCACCCAGGAGGCACCTTCGTGCTAAACACCTTCCGTTCGCACCGCCGCGCGACGGCGGCAGCAGCCGTTCTTTTCTGCGCAACGCTCTCGCTCGGCGCCCAGACGCGCCCCAAGCCCGGAGGCGAAATCACCTGGTCCATCGGCTACGAACCCAAATCCTTCGATCCCGCCAAGGCCGACGATGCCGCAGCCGAACTCGTGCGTTATCTTACCGGCGGCGTCCTTCTGCGCCTCAATCGCAGGAATCTCAGCGTCGACCCCGCGCTGGCGCAAAGCTGGGACCTCAGCGCCGACGGCCGTGTCCTCAGTTTCTATCTCCGGCCCAACCTTCGCTTCTCCGACGGCTCGCCGCTCACCTCAGCGGACGTCGCCGCCACGCTCCGCCGCGTGCTCGCTCTGAACACTGCCGCTCCCGTCGCCGACGAGTTCCTTACTCCCGCCAGGGTGACCGTGGAGACGCCCGACTCGCTGCTCGTGCGCGTTCACCTCCCCGAGCGCATCGTCTCCATCCCGGACGCCTTCGACGAGATCGCCGTCGAGCCCGCAAACCGGCCCAGCCAGGGCCGGATCACTGCCGGCCCTTTCGTTGTGGCGGACTACAAGCAGGGCGAGTACATCCGGCTGGCACGCAACCCCTACTACTGGAAGCACGACGCCACCGGCGCGGCCCTGCCTTATCTCGCCTCCATTCGACTCGACCTCATCAGCAACCGAGAAAGCGAGGAGCTGCGCTTTGCGCGCGGGGAGTACGCCCTCCTCGATCTCGTTCCGTCCGACGGCTTCGACGCCCTGAGCAAGCGTGCGCCCGGCACCGTGCATGACCTCGGCGCCTCACTCAACACCGAACAGATGTGGTTTAACCAGTCCCCCACCGCGCCCCTGCCTGCGTGGGAGAAGGCGTGGTTCAGCAATCGATCCTTTCGGCAGGCGATCTCGCAGGCAATCCACCGCGCCGACCTCGCGCGCATCGCCTACTCCGGGCACGCCACCCCGGCCAACGGCTTCATCTCGCCGGCCAATACCGTCTGGTACAACCGCGCCCTGCCACCCCTCCGCGAAGACCTCGCGTCCGCGATGCAGTTGCTCTCTCAGGCGGGCTTCCATAGGCAGGGCAACACTCTCCTTGACCGCGAGGGCCACCCCGTTCGCTTTTCCATCCTGACCAACGCCGGCAACCGCTCGCGCGAGCGCATGGCCGCCCTCATTCAGCAGGATCTCGCGCCGCTCGGCATCGCGGTCAACGTCGTCACCCTCGACTTCCCTGCCCTGATCGAGCGCCTCATGCACAGCGGCGACTACGAAGCCACGCTGCTCGGTCTCTCCGATGTGCAGCCCGACCCCAGCTCCATGATGAACGTTTGGCTGAGTTCTTCGCCGAACCATCAGTGGAATCCCGGCGAAAAGACGCCCGCCACTCACTGGGAAGCTGAGCTCGATCACCTGATGCACGTGCAGGCAGGAACGTCCGATCTCAAGGCGCGCAAGGCGGCCATCGACCGCGCCCAGGTCATCGTGGCTCAGGAGCAGCCGTTCATCTACCTGGTCTACCCCAACGTTCTCTGCGCCACGTCGCCCGCGCTTAAGGACGTCCACTTTACGGTATTGCAACCAGACGTAGTGTCCGATATCGAGACAGCCTACCTGTCCGGTGATCGCCGATGAGCCGCCCTTTGCTGGAGGTGCAGCTCGATGCGGGATACGGCAAACGTCCCGTGCTCGAAGGACTCCGCTTCGAGGTGCATCCCGGCGAACGGCTGGGGCTTCTCGGTACCAGCGGCGCCGGCAAAAGCACCCTCCTACTCGGCCTGCTCGGCCTGCTGCCGTGGCGGGGCGGCTGGACCCGCGGCCGTGTGCTCCTCGACGGCACCGATCTGCTTTCGCTGAACGAGCGCCGGGCGCGGCATCTGCGTGGCCGCGAGATCTCTCTTGTGCCCCAAAGCCCGAGCAGCGCTCTGAATCCTGCGCTCTCCTTGCAGACCCACTTTGAGGCGGCCTGGCGCGCGCACGAGCCCGCAAGTAAAACTCACCTGGCCTACCGCATGGAGTCGCTCCTCAGCCGGGTGCATCTGCCGTCCGACGCAGCCTTCCTGAAACGCCGCCCCGGGCAGATCAGCGTCGGCCAGGCGCAGCGTTGCGCGCTCGCCCTTGCCGTCCTGCACCGTCCTTCGCTGTTGATTGCTGACGAACCCACCAGCGCCCTCGATCCTTCCACCCAGGCGGAAGTGCTTCAGTTGCTTCGCGATCTCAACGAAGATGACGGCACAGCCCTCATCTTCGTCTCCCATGACCTGCTCTCCGTGC
>CAXTWN010000051.1:0-1396 GCA_964248055.1 uncultured Acidobacteriaceae bacterium
GCGTCTACACCATCACCAACCTCGGTCCGCTCTCCTTCAACAACAGCGGCAATCCAACTTCGGCGCTGCACCCGTACAGCAACAGCCTGACCTCTACGGGGCAGCCGCTGATCACCTTCCCCAATACCGCGCCCCCGGCCAGCGCCGCGTGTTCAGCGAACCCGAACTCGGCTTCCTGCGTGCAGTACGGCGGCGGTGGTCTGGATCAGGGTGTGGATCCGCACTATCGCGACCCGCAGGCCAATCAATACAGCCTCACGGTAGAACGCGAACTCACCTCGAACACCTCGCTGCGCACCAGCTTCGTAGGCATGCACACCTACAGGCTGAGCATCACGGAGGACCTCAACCAGATCCCCGCCAGCACGACCCCCTACACAATCCCCAACGCGGGCGCGTCTGTAGCGCAGGTCTCTACCGGCATCTACGTCGACCCACGCGCGCCCTACCAGAACTGGAGCGAGCTTTACAGCACGTTCAACCACGGTGAGGCGAACTATGACGCGCTCGAGGTCGAGGCTACGCATCGCATGACGCACGGTCTCTACTTCGACGCCAACTACACGCTCGCCAAGAACCTTGCCGACAACCAGGGCGACAACCCCAGCGGCTTCGGCAGCGAGGTTGCCTACGGCCTGCCCATTGCCAACCGCTTTGATACCCGCGCCGATTACGGCAACGTCGAAGGCACGCGTCGCAATCGGTTCCTCTTGACTGGCATTGTGCAGTCGCCCTTCGGCGAGGGACGCAAGTACCTCAACCGGGGAGGCCTGCTGAACCAGATCGTCGGTGGGTGGGATCTGAATACGGTCACCCTGGTCGAGAGCGGCCCATGGCTCACCCCCAGCATCAGCCCGGCCTACGATCAGTCCAATACCAACCTCGCAGCCCGCGGCGGCTTTGCCCGTCCTGACCAGGTCTCGACCAACTTTGCCACGGGTCGCTCGCGCAACGCCTACTTCAACATCAACGCCTTCGGGCCGACGCCGGCCAACGCTGGGCGTTTCGGCAACGCGGGTGTAGGCATTCTCGAGGGGCCCGGAACAAAGACGGTCGCTCTGGGCGTAGCGAAGAACTTCCGCATCACAGAAAGCTCTCACCTGCGCTTTGAAAGCACCTTCACCAACGTCTTCAACCACACCAACTTCGCACCACCATCCACCCAGGTCATCGTGACTCCTACGGCCAGCGGAACTTTGCAGGTCACACCCGGTTCGTTCGGCCAACTCACCGCAGCGACGACCGCAGAAGGCGCGGGCAATCGCACCGGCCAGTTCGCCCTACGCTACGATTTCTGAGGCGAAAGGAAAACGGGCGCGGGCCCCCGGCCACGCCCGGTTTTGTGGTCGTGTGGTGTGGGTTTTGTCTACATAACCGCCCTCGCGGCGAAGTGCAC
>CAXTWN010000051.1:1406-19047 GCA_964248055.1 uncultured Acidobacteriaceae bacterium
CCCTGGCCCCCCCCGCCACCGATTCGTCTGCCCAACGCAAAACGGGCGAGGCCCCTCGGCCTCGCCCGTTTTTGTGCTCGTGTGATCTGCTTTGCTTCTCCTGAACCGCAGTCGCTGCGAAGTGCCTCTGGTGTTGAGAAGTCGCCTCTACTGCAGACGCAACATGGGCAGGCCATGACGAGTCTTCTGGAAGTAGCAGATCTCGACCAACGTCGGCCAGAGTTCCAGCGACGCCCGAATCACCCCGATCGCATCATCCACGATCCTCACCAGGTTGTGTTGAAAGAAGTCCGGCTCAAAACCATAGAAGGCCTTATCAAGGTTCGTTGCAAACAGCCGCAGGGATTCAGCTCGCTCTTCACTCGCGGCCGCTCGGGAGGCATCCACAGCTCTCCGATGTAAGGTGGTGATCTTCGTCAGGATCTCTTCGGCATCTTGCCCCGTGATCTCGCCGCGGTAGTCGAAGCTCACCCCCAGCTCATCGATGTGCGTGACAGAATCTTTGATCTTCCGCTTCAGAAGATTGGCGATCTCCTCATTCAAGACCTCTGAGGCAGGCGGGTTGCGCATGTAATTGCTTTTGGTGTGGTGTTGTGCCGCGTCCACGTGGGCGGCCACGATGCCGTCCTGCTGAAGCCAGATCCGGTAGATGTAGTCTTCGAAGCGAAGCCGCGTCGGGAAGAAGGGCGGCAGACCGAAGGTGTTGTCGTAGCCCGCCACGCCACAGTCCATACGCCAGTTCTTGTTCGTGAGCACGGGACGAAAGTTCACCAGCACATAGATGTCGTTCAGCTCATCCGGACTGAGCTGCTGCTCGTTACCCAGGAACATCTCTACGTAGTCGATCGCATCGATATCGTTCGTGCCCGACCGGAAAGTCTGTGCGACCTTCACCATGGCATCGTCGCGCATCGGGCCGCGCTCCAGCATGAGGGCATTCTCTTCAGCAAGCCCGTTACTGGCGTTCGTCTCCAGATCCATTGCCGTGTCGACGAGCAGATTGCCCTTCTCGTAGTTCTCGGGAACCTCACTCGCGGGCTTTCCCAGTACATCAAGGAACGCCGACATGATGTCGAAGGACTTGCGCGTGTAGCCGTTCTGCCCTACCCGATGCAAGCGCCCACGGCTGATCTCGTCATCCTCCAGCGACTCCGGGCTGGCCTCCATGAGGGAGTAAGGCCGCATGTCGTCATCGGAACTCACCATCAGGCCACCCAACGAGTACATGAGAGTGTAGTTACGATTGCCGCCATAGCTGGGCCGGAACAAATTCCTCACCAGCGGCTCCAGCCGCTTGTTCCGCAGCCGCGAGTTCACGTACGTAAGGAACTCCTCTTTCTGCTGGGGGCCGACATAGAACAGGTCGGAACGGGTCTTCAGTTCGCGGAGCTGGGCAAAGTACTTGTCCACGTTCGAGGGCGTGGAGTCATCGAAGACCATGATCTGCGGGGAATGCCCGTTGCGCCAAAAGTGTTCGTCGTACTCATGGATCGTCTGCGTGACATCGCGCAAGCGGTGCGTTGGGATCGCAAAGTAACTCTCAGGTTCATTCATATGGTTTGCTCTTGGTGCCCGCAGTCGCGTGCTTCCCTTCGGGCGACGCGTGAGTGCGGACCAGAGATAAGTGGAGAACACTTGCCATGATGAAGGCGTAAGGATCGTAAAGGCTCTCGGGGACCGTGCTCCTTGCTCGCTTATGCCTTTCTTACAGCTCACGTACGACGCTACGGAAGAAGCGAGCTACGCTCGCCCAGAGACATGGGGCCAGAGCATCAGAACATGGAAGACCAGAGGACGGCCGGGGCAGCCTTTGATCGAAAGGACTCCGCCGACGTCGGTGGTGCTGGTTCGCTCTGGGTCGCCATCGTATGTTTCGCCGTCGCTGCCCTGTGCAGCCTGGCGCTAATCTTGCTACGTTGATCCGTAAAAAGGACTGAACCCTTCCCGCGAAGCGGACCTACGTCGTGGTCCGCCCATCTCGGTGTGAACAGGTAGCTGCTTGCCTGTCGCTGGCGACCTCGTGAATCTCTGTTCGCCCAAACTCCGCTCACACAACCCAGCAGTTCCGGTTCGTGGCCGGGCGGAATCCTTATGCTTCCCTGATGCCTCGCGGCGTTAGATAACGGAGGTTTCGCCGGACTTTGCTTAGGCGACCAGAATGTGGGTTGTATCCGTGATGTACAAACAGAAATTTCTTCACAAGCGCGTGCGCTCCATCGCGATGGCGTTGTGCGTCTTGGGCGCACGGCTGGCGCTCGCGCAAGGTGTCCCTCAGAACCCGCCCGCAGCTTCCCCGCAGCAAGAAGTGAAGCCGCCCTCGCTCGATGATCTCGAGCACCGCATCCAGGAGCTTGAGCAGGAGTTGCAGCTATTGCGGCAATCGCAAAACGCCCCGGCAACTCCTGGCTCGGCGAACATGGCGTCACCTGGGCAACCCCCCAACGTCATATCCAGCGAAGCACCAAAGGCCGCGGAGGGACAGGCCCAGAACACAACGCCCAAAGCCTCCGCACCGCAGGCGCCGACGGAGGCAACAGGATCAGACCTCTCTGAAGGTGCCAGCTCAGAACCGTTTGCCTTCGCTGACTTCACCTGGCTGACCGGCAATCCACGGACGAAGGACACTCCCTACGCCACGCGGTTCTTCAGCCCCGAGATCCGAACCGACGTGAACTACACCTACGACTTTCGCCATCCAGCCGATGACACCATCGGTGGGTCCAGCGAGATCTTTCGTTCCAACGAAGTGCAGGTGACGCAGCTTGGCGTGGGCGGCGATTTTCATTACGAAAACGTGCGCGCGCGGGTGATGACCCAATTCGGACTCTACTCCGAGACCACGCCGCGCAATGACGCCAGCCCCGCCCGCGGGCAGTGGAACCTGGCTGACGCCTATCGTTACCTCTCGGAGGCCTACGGTGGGTACCACTTCAACGTGCAGCACGGCCTCAACGTCGACGCGGGCATCTTCATGTCCTATGTCGGCCTGTTTTCGTACTATCAGTTTGACAACTGGGCGTATCAGCCCTCGTATGTGTCCTCCAACACGCCGTGGTTCTTCAATGGCGTGCGGGTGCAATGGTTTCCCACGGCGAAGTTGAAGATCGAGCCTTGGTTCATCAACGGCTGGCAGTCCTATGGACGCTTCAACAACCGGCCGGGGCTTGGTGGCGAGATCCTTTATCGTCCCAACGGCAACTGGTCCATCGTCGGCAATCAGTATGGGTACGGTCGCGATGCGCTCGGCATTGGAAAGCGCACCCGGTACCATACAGACGACAGCGTGCAGTACAAGTACTACGATCGGCCGTCCAGCACCATCAGTAAAGCCGCTGCCACCCTGACCGGAGACGCGGGTTGTGAGACCGGGGGTGGTGTGAGTTGCTTTGGAGACGGAAAGAACGGCCCCAAGCAAAGCTTCCTCGGCTTCATGGCCTACAACCGTGTCTGGTTCGACCAGGATCGCTACGCGGTCACCCTGGGCGGTGGCCGGATCAACAACCCTGGGCGGTACCTTGTGCTGCTCCCGCCCATCAACGGGGCAACCGCTGCCACGGGAACCCCGTATTTCACGGAAAACCCGGGCGATCCATACAAGGCTTGGGATGCCTCCGTGACGGCGGACTACATGCCGAGTCAATACTTCACGTACCGGCTCGAGTACAACCATCGCGCAGCGAATGTGCCTTACTTTACCGGGCCGGGAGGCGTAACGCCGCCGGGAGGCAATACCGGCACGCCCGCTGTTCTGGTGCCGGGTTGGACTCCGGATCTCCGCAACAGTGAGAACCGCGTCACCTTTGCGCTACTCGTAAAGTTCTGAGCAACCTGCAAGAGGCCGCCCCAGGTGATCGGGGCGGCCTCCGCAGGGGTTCTCTTTACAGGTCAGCCTGGCCCGCTATTGCACCGCTTACTCGCGCACGAGCGCCGGCCGCAACTGCATCGGCTTCTCAGCCACGGCCGCAGAGATGAAACGGTTGATCCGATCACTTTCTTCGTTGATGATTGTCAACATCTCGCGTTGGTTCTCCGGAGAAGCCTCGGTTCCAAGAAGTGCTGTCGCCGCCCCTTTAATCGCCGTCAACGGTGTACGCAACTCCTGAGTCAATCGATCGACGAGGGCACTGCGATACCTGGTGTTCTCTCGTTCGGTCATGACTTCGATCGCTCGGTGGAACAGCTGAGCACGTTCCAGGGCGACAGACAGGATCTCTTCCACCTGCGCTACGGTACTCTGCGACAACGTGCCCCCATGCACCACCATGTAGCCACAGGTCTCGCCACTAGCTTTCAGCTTCAGCGAGCATTGACCGACGCCGCGGACCGCCCGAACCCTCTCAAGCTCATGGCCCATCCCCGGATCGGAGTCGTCCTCCTCCACACGGCGCGTCTTACCCGCAATGGAAAAGAACCGGCCACGACCGAGCAGCTCCATGACGACCAGCCGGGCACTGAAGGCTCCCTGGACCAGGGAGGGCAACGCATTCGCCAGCCCGGTCGGGTCCTCCATGCGCAAAAGATCGCGGCTCAATCGCACGAGAGGGGCGCATTTCTGTTGCTCAAGCCGAGCACCCATGGTTTCCTTTCCATCGCTAACGCGCAGAAAGATTGGAGCACTGCGGAGATGAAGGAAGCATAAGGTCTCATCCCGACCACTTGCCTTCAGGGCGTCTTTACACCTCCCTTATCGGCCAGCGGGTTGAATGCATGGAGGCAAGCTTGGGACCGCTAACGCTTTCCCTCACGTGTTGCACCTGCGCTTAGGTGAGGGCTGGATCACGCACGCTGGCCATGCAAGGAGAACGAATGCTGGACGCGTTGGATATCGTCATCACATTGCTTCTTCTCAGCCTCAGCCTCGCCTATGTGACTGGCTGCGATCACCTGAAGAAAGGTCACAGATGATCCTGAACATTCTCCTGCTCTTCATCTCGGCCCTGTTACTCGTCTATCTCGTCTACGCGCTCCTCCGCCCGGAGAAGTTCTGAAAGTTCTGCAATGACTCTGAACGGTTGGCTCCAAATCGGTATCTTCATCGGGCTTGTCCTGCTGCTTGCCAAGCCCATGGGCTCTTACATGACCGCGGTGTTCGAGCGTCGCAAGACCGTGCTCGACCCCGTTCTCGTTCCGTGCGAACGTTTGCTGTACCGGGTCACCGGCGTGCACGCCGAAGACGAGATGCGCTGGACCGAATACACCGGAGCGATGCTGATCTTTAGCATGGCGACACTCGTGCTCACCTATGCCATCGAGCGCCTCCAGGGTCTGCTGCCTTTGAATCCGCAACATTTGCCGGGTGTAGAACCGGGCCTCGCGCTGAACACCGCCATCTCTTTCACCACGAATACCAATTGGCAGTCCTATGTGCCCGAAGCCACGATGAGCTATCTCACCCAGATGCTCGGCCTCGCCACGCATAACTTCTGGTCCGCGGCGGTCGGCATCTCGCTGGCCATCGCTTTCGTGCGGGGTATCGCGCGCCGCGAGATGACCACTCTTGGCAACTTCTGGGTAGATCTCACTCGCTCCACGCTTTGGATTCTGGCGCCTATCTGTTTGATCTACTCTCTCGCGCTCGTCTCGCAAGGTGTTGTGCAGAACTTTCGCCCCTACGACACTGCCCAAATCGTGGAGACGCAGCACGTTACCGGCGCCGACGGCAAGCCCGCCGCCATCACCACACAGACCATCGCACAGGGTCCTATCGCCTCGCAGGAAGCCATCAAGATGCTCGGCACCAACGGCGGTGGCTTCACCAACGCCAACAGCTCGCATCCGTTTGAAAATCCCACGCCATTCTCCAACTTCCTCCAGATGCTCTCCATCTTTCTGATTCCCGCGGGCCTAACCGTCACGCTGGGTCAGATGGTCGGCTCTCCCAAACATGGCTGGGCTGTGCTCGCCGCCATGGTGATTCTGTGGTTCGCCGGCACACTCACGTGCTATTCGGCTGAATCGCACGGCAACCCTTTGTTCCACAACGTCGATTCGCAGGCCTCCGTCAATCAGGCGGGCGGCAATATGGAAGGCAAGGAGGTTCGCTTCGGCATCGCCAACTCCGCCCTCTTTGCCACGGTCACCACCGATGCAAGCTGCGGCGCGGTCAACGCGATGCACGATAGCTTCACCCCCCTGGGCGGCATGGTACCGATGATCAACATTCTGCTCGGCGAGATCGTCTTCGGGGGCGTCGGTTCCGGTCTGTACGGCATGCTCGTCTTCGTGATCCTGGCTGTGTTCATCGCCGGACTCATGGTCGGTCGAACGCCGGAGTACCTTGGCAAAAAGATCGAAGCCTACGACGTGCAGATGGGCATGCTCTATCTGCTGATCTTCCCCACGATCATCCTCGGCTTCTCCGCCACCGCGGTGCTCCTGCCGAAGCTGGGCCTCTCCAGCCTTGCCAACCATGGCCCGCACGGCTTGAGCGAGATCCTCTACGCCTACACCTCCGCCACGGGCAACAACGGCTCTGCCTTCGCAGGCCTCAACGCCAACACGCACTGGTTCAACTACACCCTCGGCATCGCGATGTTCTTCGGCCGATTCATGATGCTTATTCCCATGATGGCGATCGCGGGAAACCTGGCGGGCAAGAAGATTGTGCCGGCCTCGGTGGGCACCTTCCCGGTTACCACGCCACTGTTCACGGTGCTGCTCACGGGCGTCATCCTCATCGTCGGTGCGCTCACCTTCTTCCCCGCGCTCTCGCTCGGCCCCGTGCTTGAGCACCTGCTGCTCCGGGCCGGCCATGTCTACTAGAGCCACACGCGAACCTCTGCCCGCGCGGCGCGCCAGGATGATGGCCCGAACCGCACAGATACGTCACGAAAGAGAACACAGAATGGCCACACAAGCCAAACGCCGCTCGCTCTTTGATCTCAAAATCGTGCGGCGCGCCTCCGTCGATGCTCTCCGCAAGCTCAACCCTCGCACCATGATGCGAAACCCCGTCATGTTCGTTGTGGAGATCGGCAGCGTTCTCACCACCGTCCTGCTTATCGTGAACCTTGTCACCCACAACGGCCACTTCCGGTTCAATCTGCAGATCACGCTGTGGCTCTGGTTCACTGTTCTCTTCGCCAACTTCGCCGAAGCCATGGCCGAGGGACGCGGCAAAGCGCAGGCCGACGCTCTCCGCCTGGCAAAGTCCGAGACCACCGCCTATCGCCTCACCAAAGCGCAGACCACCGAAGAGGTGCCGAGCTCGCAGCTGCGAGCCGGGGACAAGTGCCGTGTGCAGGCCGGGCAGATGATCCCCGGTGACGGCGAGGTCATTGAGGGTGTAGCCTCCGTCGATGAATCCGCTATCACCGGCGAATCGGCACCGGTCATCCGCGAGGCCGGCGGTGACCGCTCAGCGGTCACCGGGGGCACCCGCGTGCTCTCCGACGTGATCACCGTCCTGATCACCTCCAACCCCGGTGAGACCTTTCTTGACCGCATGATTGCCTTGGTGGAAGGTGCAGAACGTCAGAAGACCCCCAACGAGATCGCCCTGAACATCCTTCTCGCGGGCCTGACGATCATCTTTCTCCTGGCGGTCGTCAGCCTGCAGCCCTTTGCCCTGTACTCGGGCGCGCCGCAAACCGTCTTCGTCCTCATCTCGCTCCTCGTCTGCCTCATTCCCACCACGATCGGGGGTCTGCTCTCGGCCATCGGCATCGCCGGCATGGACCGCCTCGTGCAGCACAACGTCCTCGCCACCTCCGGCCGCGCCGTAGAAGCGGCAGGGGACGTGAACACCTTGCTCCTCGACAAGACCGGCACCATCACCATCGGCAACCGCCAGGCGGCCGAGTTTCTCCCCGCACCCGGCGTCACGCCGCAACAACTCGCCGATGCCTCACAACTCTCTTCTCTCTCGGACGAGACTCCCGAGGGCCGCAGCATTGTCGTTCTCGCCAAAGAACAGTTCAACATTCGCGCCCGCGAGTTCGGGCAGCTCAATGCCGAGTTCGTTCCCTTCTCCGCGACCACCCGCATGAGCGGCATCGAGGTCGAAGGCCGTTCCATTCGCAAGGGCGCCGTCGACGCCATCTCCCGCTATCTCAATGAGCACGGCTCCGGTATGCCTGATCAGGTCCGGACGAGCGTTGAAGAGGTCTCCCGCAAAGGCGGCACTCCCCTCGTCGTCGCGGAAAACGGTCGCGCCATGGGCGTCATCTACCTGAAAGACATCGTCAAGGGCGGCATGAAGGAGCGCTTCGACCAGCTGCGCACCATGGGCATCCGCACCGTGATGATCACCGGCGACAACCCGCTCACCGCGGCCGCCATCGCGCGGGAGGCCGGCGTGGACGACTTCCTTGCCGAAGCCAAGCCCAAAGACAAGATGGACCTTATCCGCAGCGAGCAGGCCTGCGGCAAGCTCGTCGCCATGACCGGCGACGGCACCAACGACGCCCCGGCGCTGGCCCAGGCCGACGTATGCGTTGCCATGAACTCCGGCACACAAGCGGCAAAGGAAGCCGGCAACATGGTCGACCTGGACTCCAATCCGACCAAGTTGATTGAGATCGTCGAGATCGGCAAACAGCTCCTGATGACGCGCGGCGCGCTCACCACCTTCTCCATCGCCAATGACGTTGCCAAATACTTCGCCATCATCCCGGCCATGTTTGCGGGGGTCTTCCCGGTGCTCAATGCGTTGAACATCATGCGTCTTCACAACGCGGAATCGGCGATCCTTTCGGCGGTCATCTTCAACGCGCTGATCATCGTGTTCCTGATACCCCTTGCACTGCGGGGCGTGAGCTATAAGGCGATGTCCGCGGCCTCGCTGCTCCAGCGCAATATGCTGATCTACGGCCTCGGTGGCATCATCGTCCCCTTCGTCGGGATAAAGGCCATTGACGTGATTATTACTGCTCTCCACCTCGCCTGACCCCACCCTGGACTCACTCATGAAGAAGCACATCGTCACCGCCTGCGCCTACACCGTACTCACTGCTGTCCTGCTTGGCCTGGGCTATCCGCTCCTCATCACCGCCATCGCGCACCTCACCATGCGTAACAAAGCGGATGGTCAACTTCTTGAACGCGACGGTCGAATCATCGGCTCCGCCCTCATCGGCCAGCCCTTCTCCGGCCTGGGCTACTTCCACAGCCGTCCCTCGGCAGCCGGTTCGGGCTACGACGCTTCGTCTTCATCGGGCTCAAACCTGGGCCCCACCAACAAGGCCCTCGCGGATCGCGTCGACGCCAGCGTCAAGGCAGAGAGTGTCAGCGGACCGGTTCCGATCGATCTGGTGACAGCATCGGGATCGGGACTGGACCCGGATATCACCGTCGCCTCCGCTCTTTACCAAGTACCCCGGGTCGCACAGAACCGGCACCTCTCCGAACCCGTCCTGATCGACCTCGTTCACCGTCATGTGACCAGCCGTCAACTCGGCCTGCTCGGGGAACCACGAGTGAACGTGCTGCAATTGAACCTGGCATTGGATGAGATGTCCTCAAGATGACGTAAGCCGCTGTGCTTGGCTCGACCAGCTGCCGCAGCGCCGCGCTCTGCCCGTTGTACGAGACATCGGCGCTGTCACCGACTCAGCGCCTTTCGCGTTCGTCTCAGAGCTCGTATCGCGACAGTACCAGCACCGCTTTGTCTTCCGCGCTTTCGCGCAGATAAAGGGAGGCACCGCAGGTCCACGAACTCAGTTGTTCGCCGGTTGCTCCTTCAAGTAAAGCTGCGTCGAACAACGGGAGGTAGAACCGTTCGCGCTGAAAAGCCGCCTCTGAGATCACGGGAACGAATGACTCCCTGCTTTTCTCTGGCCATCGCGTCCGTTCCTCTGGGCCAAACAGCATCTGCACGGTGAGCTCCGTGCCAAACAGCGTGCGCAGCGCGTGCTCGCCTGCCTGCGGTCCGGCGCTCACGTGGGCCACCGGGTGAGAGGCCAGGGGCTGCTCCTCGTTGGCCAGCATCGCCGCCGCGCAATCCATGGCGATCTCCTGCGTCATCCGCTGCGGCGGCCTTCGGCCCGGCCATATGCCCAGGCCCCGCGCCGGCAGCCATCGCTGCACGTTTTCCCCGTACAGCCCGCCCGCGCCCTTCGCGCCCAGCTTCCACACCTGCAAAAACACCTCGCGGATCAGGCCGTGCTCCCGCGCAAGTGCGCCGACCCACGCCTCGAGCGAGCCCAGCAACGCGTCCCTTTGCTCCGCTGACGAAGGCATGGCAACCATGGCAGCCCGCCACCCTTCCGCCTTCTGCAGGTGAAGCGGGTGCACTCGCTCGGGAAGCTCAATCCTGGGCATGGGAGATCCTGATCGGGTATTCCAGCTTTTCTTCCGCCAACGACGCAAGCACCTGCAGCACCCACGGTCGGTAGTCCTTTTGGAAGGCCAGCAGCACGCCTTTATCTTCGGTTGACTCTCGGCAATACACGTCGAAGACCTCGAACCAGCTGGCGCGGCTCTCCGGCGTCGCCTGCACCAGGTGCTTGCTCTCCAGCAGCGGCACCACAAACGCGGTCGAGCCCAAGCCGGGCCCGCGCTCCAGCCCTTTGCCGAAGACCGCCTTGCTGTGGGTGAGGAAGCCGTCGTTCAGCGCCATCGCGCCACCCATCATTGCGTCCACATCCACATGCTGGAAGACCGGCATCGCCGCCCGAAAGCGCGGCGTAAACGGCAGCACAGGAGGCACGGTCTTCGGATCGGGCTTCAGGAACAGCAACGTCATGCCGCCCGCGCCCCAGAACATCTCGCGCTGCTCCTCCGCCCGCTTGTACTGGAACCAGAAGGTGTAGTCGGAGGTCCACTTTTCCATGTCGAAGCCCTTGTTCCGCTCGACCTCCTCCTTGGCCTGCTGCAGATCGGGTTTGCCCTGCAGCGGCTCCTCCGGTCGGCGGCTCAGCCCCGGCAGCACCTGCACCTTCATCGCATACTGCTGAAATCGCTCGGCATAGATGCCGCTCGCGACCGCAAACTGCAGAAACACCTCCTCCCGCAGCCCATCCTTCTCCTGCAACAGCGCCGAAAACCGGCCCAGAAACGCCAGAAACCAGGCCCGTTCCGCGCTCCGGATCGGAAACCCGGACACGGGTAGCCAGAACACATGGCAGTCTTCCACCATCGGCGCCTTGATCCAGGGAGCCCACCGGGACTCCTCCTCCACCATCGGCTCCAGGCGTGTGCGTTGCGGCGTTGTATCCATCGGCCAGCCTTAGGAGAACGGGGTGGAGGCCGCGAAGTTCGGCAGCGCATTCAGCGCAAACTTGATCCGCAACAGCAACAGGCCCAGGCTCACGTCCATCCCCTCGGCCTTGGACGTGATCGCGTCGATCTTGCCCGCAATCAACGCATTGGTCTCCTCAAACAGCTTTGCCTCCACCTTTACGTTTTCCAGCGCCAACTCCAGCGCTTTGGTCTCAAACGCGGTCACCAGGGTCTCGATGTTGGCCACGCCGTACTCAAAGCAGAAGTGCTTGTACTCGAACTTCTCGTTCGGCTCGTGGATCTCGCGGTGCGTGGCGTAGAACTCGTTATCCGTTCCGTCGACCCACAGCTGCCGCTCGCCCTGCACCTGCACCTTGTCCATGTGGCCGATCATCATGTCCCGGCCCTGCTTGATCGTGATCGTCGCAGTCTTCTCGACATCCTCGGTCTGCGTGCCCTGGATGGTTAACTGCTCATTCTGCAGAATCGTCGTTTGGCGGTTGTTGTGAATGGTTTCGCGCAGGTCTCCATGCACGACTTTGCCGTCGCTGCAGGCCGAGACGCCGGCCAGGCCGCTCTTCTCACTGATGGCGCTTGGCGCCAGCCGTTTATAGTCAGGCGGTTCCTTATCTTCTTCGCCCTTGTGCTTTCCCGTTTCTGTCTGAATGTTTGCTCGAAACGCCATGGGAGGTCCTCTCCAAACGAAGTCTGCGACTCAGCGTCGCATCTGTGAGCACACCTGCTGAAAGTCCTGCAGTTCGCCGCGGTGAAGCACACCGGAAAGAGCCGGGTCGCTGCCGTCATACTGCGCCCGAAGCTCCGAGCCCTGTAAGACGGCAAACAGCTCCCCGCTCTCCTGGGCCTTGGTGGCAGAAAGGACTAGACCCAGCGTGTCGCCGCTGACCGTGCGGGTCTTCATGTCGAACCGCATGCCGCCGCCGTCGTCGCACATCACCGCCTGGCCGGCCAGCGTCGGCCTTCGCCAGGCCAGCGGGTTGATGTACGTCTTCAGGTACACGGCGCGGCGATAGTCGGTCCCGGTGCTGTTGGTGAGGAAGCCCACCCAACTTCCGGTCACGGGGTGCATCGCCCGCAGTCGGCCTACATAGAGCAACGCGCAGGCGGGCAGGACGATCACGCAGAAGAAGACGAGCAGGTACCAGGCCACGCTGAGAGAAAGACCGTTCGCCGTCACCCTGGTCCTGCCATACTTCCGTACGAACTGCTTCTCCTGCGGCGTTCCGTGCTCGGCGTACCACCGCCGCTGCTCCTCGGACAGCATCTAGCCTCCGATCTCGCGTGTAAACAGATTGGCGATGATGTGCACCCGTCCTTTGGGCGCACTCAGAACGATGTCTCCTGTGGAGTTCAACGCGATCTGCGGGCGCCCGGTGGAACTGTGGCTTTCGGAGAGCGTGAAGGTGTTCTGGTTGGGCGTTGCGATGGTGATCGCCTCCGTCCCCTCATTGTCGGCGATCTGGATGCGGTTGCCGGCCTTTGTGTAGATTCGCTTCACGAGATTCTTTGGGATGTCCGCCTCGTTGTAGTAGCCCTTGCGCGGTGCCTGCTGCACGCCGTTCCACAGCGAGCCCAGGATCACCGGCCGCTCCGGGTCGCCGTCCTCGAACGCCACGGCGACCTCGTCCCCCACCTCCGGCATAAACATGAAGCCGCGATCCGGTCCGGCGTGCGGCGAGGTGGCGCGGGCCCAGTGGGTCGCATTGTCCTCCTGCCAGAAGAACTGCACCTTGATGCGGCCCATCTTTTTCGGATCGTTGTGGTCCACCACGCGCGCAGAGACCACCCCGTTCCACATCCGCGCCGCCGGCGGCCGCGCGTTGCGGAAGCTCTTCCACGGCGTACACACAAACTCGTTCATGTAGCCCTGCGGCGTCCATTGGTGCACCACCGAGACCAGCCCATAGCTGCCTTTGGCATCCAGCAGGCCGTCCACCGCGACGGTGTCGCCGGCCTTCAGGTTCTGGTTCCTCGACTGCCCCGTCCCGGTGACCGTCGAGCCCAGCGCCCGCTCGCTCTCCGCGGAAAGCTGGGTCTGGTAGTCGTCCAGCGTCATCGCGCGCGCCCGCTGCGGCTCAAACCCCGGCGGCAGCTGCGCCGAAGCTGCCACCACGGCGCCGGTCAGCCGCTGACCCCCGTCGTAGAACTGCGGCTGCTTGGAGACCTGGTTGAAGTTGTTCGACATCATGGCGTGGTGGTCGTAGTGGGACCCGGAGAAGCTGGGCGGCGCCAGCGTCCCGCTCAGGCTAAACGCGATCAGACCGCCCTCGTCACGAAACTGCAGCGTGGAGCCGCTTTGAAAGCTGTCGAAGATCTCCACGCCGCCTTCCTTGGGCCGCAGCCAGGCGCCGTAGTCGTCCACGAGACGGTGCAAGAAGGAGAAGTCCGTCTCGCCGTACTGGACGTAGTTCAGCGCCTTGCTTCCCGGCGCGTTCACGCTGATGGACAGACCATTGCGCCCGGCGACTGTGCCCGCGATCGACGACAGGGTCTGCTCGGCGTAGTACTGCTTGCGCGCCGTGATGTCCAGCAGGTAACTGGAGCTGATCGCGACCAGCTGCGCTGTGTAGCTGCCCCACACCTCGTACATCAGGCGGACGCTCTGGATCAACCCGGAGAAGTGAACGTGCTCCACCCCGTTCTCGTCGGTGGTCTTTACCTCGACCGACTTGCCCAGCATCTCCTCCACCTCGATGCGCTGGTCCTCCGTCTGCCGGCACACCACGGTGCACACCCAGTGCTGGTTCAGCACCTGTTGTACCTCTACCGAGGACAGCAGGGCGTCGCCAATCATTCCATCGCCGATCTGGATATTCGGAAGAGCCATGCCATCTCCTGAGCGTTCGGTCCAGACGGTTTCCATTCTATGGCGAATCCGGGTTGGCTGGCCTCCGCTGTCGCTTTCCGCCTGAGAACGAACGTGGGATATGCTTGTTCGTTTCCGGACAAGCCTGGCCGAAAGCGCACAGCGGCCCTCCCGTTCTGCCGTGATCGTTCCAGAAACCGACAGAGATCCACTCTTCTACGGTTTGGCATGCGACGTGCTCTACCCTGCTCCAAGAAACAGCAGGACTCCCTATGCCCAAGCTCGTTCGCCTCTTTGAGAGCCTCACTAGCGACCTTCGCTTCTCCTTCCGTCGCCTGCGCCGTGCGCCGCTCTTTGCCGTTACGACCGTGGCGACCTTTGCCATCGGGATCGCCTCCAACGCCGCCATCTTCAGCGTGATGAACGCCCTGGTGCTGCGGCCCCTGGCCGTCCCGCAGCTAAATCAAGTCGTCAGCGTCGCGGAGCAGCGAGGCTCCTATGATGCCTCGCCGGTCAGCCTGCCCGACTACCGCGACTACGCTGCCCGGAGCCGCAGCTTTGAGGAGCTTGCCGCGCGCACCCAGGCATCCTTGGCGCTCACCCTGAGCGGACAGTCCGAGCACGTCCAGGCGGCCCGAGTTACGCCGAACCTGTTTGCCATCTATCGGATGGCTCCGCTCCTGGGCCGTCTCTTCGCCCCCGGCGAAGATCAGCCCGGTCATGACGGGGAGGCGATCGTCACGCACGCCTTCTGGCAGCTGCACTTCGGCGGCAGCCCCACTGCGCTGGGCCGTGAACTCCTGCTGGACGGCCACGCTTACACCATCGTCGGGGTGATGCCGCAGAGCTTCGACCACGTCGGCTTCGGCACCGATCTATACCTTCCGCTGGCGGTCACGCCGGCGCAGGCGGCCAATCGCGATCTGCGCGACTACACCATGATCGGCCGGCTCCGCGCCGGGATCTCCGTCGCGGCGGCCAACGCTGAGCTGAACGGCATCGCGGCCACGATCGAGCAGCAGTTCCCGCGCAGCAACGAGGGCTGGCGCGTACGCATTCGCCCTCTGGTCGAGACCATCAACGGCGATCTGACGCCGGTCTTCCTGCGGCTCATCCTGGCGGCCTCGTTGCTGCTCATGGTGGTCGTCTGCGCCAACGTCTCCAACCTGCAGTTTGCCTACCTCCTGCGCCGTGCCCCGGAGCTGGCGATGCGCTTCGCCCTGGGCTCCACGCGCGGTCGGCTGTTGCGCGAGCTTTTGCTGGACAGCCTCCTGCAGAGTCTGCTCGGCGCGGGCCTCGGCATTGTGCTGGCGCGTCTTGCGCTCAACATCATCGTCGCCGGCATGCCCGCCCGCGTCAGTCACCTGCTCGCGGGGTGGAGCGAGGTGCACCTCGACGCCCGCACCCTGTTTCTTTCCGTCGGGATGGCGGTGCTGGCCGGTGCCATGGCCGGGATCACGCCCGCGCTGGCCGGCTCGCGCCTGCAGTTGCTGGAGCAGCTGAAGTCCGGCGGGCGCTCGGTCAGCGGCTCCCGGCGCACCCATCGTCTGCGCAACCTTCTGTCCGGAGCGCAGATCATGCTGGCCACCGCCCTGGTCGCCGGCGCTGCCTTCATCGCCGTCAGCATGCGCACCATGCTGGGAGCCGCCGACCGGTTTGCGCCGAAACAGGCGCTGCTGCAGCAGGCCTATCTGCCGGACGCGCGCTATGACACCCCGGCCAGGCAGAGCGCCTTCTGGCTGGCGGGCCTTGACCGGCTGAGCGGGCTGCCCGGCGTGCGCAGCGCAGTCTTCACCACCGGGCTCCCCTACAACAACAGCGGGGTCTCGTGGCAAGGGCTGTCCATCGTCGGCGACCCAGCCCTGCCCGGCCAGACGCGCAGCACGCAGCGCCTCACCGTCAGCCCGGAGTTCTTCGGCAGCTTCGGCCTGCGCGTCGTGGAGGGCCGCCTGCTGTCCTCCACCGACAGCCTCGATCACCCGCTCGCCGCCGTCATCAGCCGCCGCCTGGCCACGGAGTACTTCGGCACCCGCGACCCGATCGGCCAGCAGATTCAGCTGGGCAAAGCCCCTGACGTGACGCCCCCGGCCACGGTGATCGGCGTCGTCGACGACGTGATCTATACCTGGGTGGATCAGGTGCCGCGGCCGGCGGTGTACTTCTCCGTGGCGCAGATGCCCACCACCACCGGCACCCTGGTGCTCCGCACCGACGGCGATCCCATGGCCCTGCAGGTGCCGGCGCAGCGCGTCCTTGCCGGTCTGGACCGCACCGTTCCGCTCGATCCGGCGGAGACCTACGCCACCTTCCTGCACGAGTCCCTCATCGGGCTGACGTACATGGCGGTGATGCTGGTCTCCAACGCCGCGATCGCGCTGTTTCTCTCCGGCATCGGCCTCTTCGGTGTCATGGCCAACCTGGTCACCGAGCGCACCCACGAGATCGGCATTCGCTTCGCCGTGGGCGCCGGCCGCGGCTCCATCGTTGCTCTGCTGATGCGCCGCAGTGCGGGGGTGACCGGCGCCGGCCTGCTCGCCGGTCTGGTCCTCGCCGTGGGGGTCGGCCGCGTCCTCAGCGGTCTTCTGCAGAACGTGCGCGGCCGCCAGCTCGAGATCGTTCTCGCGGCGGGCGCCCTTGTCGTGCTCATCAGCCTGCTCGCCGGGTACGTCCCCGCCCGCCGTGCGACGGAGGTCGATCCCGTGGAGGCCCTCCGTGCCCAATAAACAAATTTGTGTCGGGGAACCGGGGCGATCTCCCCTGCGTACCCCCACCAACGGCCCTGTCGACCCACCCGCAAGCAAATCGAGGTCTCGCGATGAAAAGCGTACGAATCCTGGCGGCTGCCGCGCTCGCAGCCGGCGTGTTGTTCTGGAATGTCTCCGTCGCCCATGCCACCGAGTGCCGCTTCGAACGCGTGCTCGGCGTCAGCGCCCACGGCTCCCTGGACGCCGGCACCGGCTCCGGCAACCTGGTCATCGTTCCCAGCGACGGCGCCCACGTGCACATCAGCGGCTACGTCCACTCATCGTCGTCCAGCTGGTTTGGCGGGGGCGGCGACAATCAGGCCGACGTGCAGCGCATCTGCAACCAGCCGCCCATCGAGCAAAACGGCAGCGACGTCAAGCTCGGTCACCTGCCGTCCGACTGGGTGCGGCACATCAGCGTCGACTTCCGCATCGAGGTGCCGCGCTCGTTCAACGTCATGGCGGCTAGCGGCTCCGGCAACGTGGAACTTCATGACCTCGCCGGCACCGTCAGCGGCATCACCGGCTCCGGCAACGTAAACGCCACAAACCTCGGCGGCGGCGCCAAGCTGCAAACCGGCTCGGGCGACATCGAAGCGCAGGGCTTAGGCGGCAGCACCACGCTCGGCACCGGCTCCGGCAACATCACAACCCGCTTCGGGCAGGGCGGCGACGTGCGCGCCACCACCGGCTCGGGCGACATCCGGCTTCAGGACGTCAACGGCGCCCTCGTCGCGCACACCGGCTCCGGCGGCATCGAGGCCAGCGGGCGCCCTTCCTCCTCCTGGCGCCTCGGCACCGCCTCCGGCGACGTCAAAGTCCACGTTGCCCACGGCACCGGCTTCGTCCTGGACGCAAACACCGCGTCCGGCGACATCAACAGCGGCATTCCGCTCATGATGCAGGGCAGCCT
>CAXTWN010000051.1:19057-19423 GCA_964248055.1 uncultured Acidobacteriaceae bacterium
CACCTGCCCGTGCTGTTCGTCTGCGAGGACAACGGGTACGCCGCCACCACGCGCTCCGCCTCGCTGACCGCCGGCGGCGGCGGCCCGGAGATCCACATCGAAACCGCCTCCGGCGACATCCACCTCGACTAGACGTCGCGAACGCCTGCGCGAGTGCCTGCCCGGAACCTGCAGGCACGAGACGCTTGCCAGCCTGAGCAAAGCGAAGGAACCCCCCGTAAGTTGTCATCCTGAGCAACGCGAAGGACCTGCTTCAGAAGTTGTCATCCTGAGCAACGCGAAGGACCTGCTTCTCGCTAGGGCCTCCCCCCAACGCACGCGAAGCCCACACGCCAGCCCCGCGACCCAAAAATCACCGCCCATACC
>CAXTWN010000052.1:0-823 GCA_964248055.1 uncultured Acidobacteriaceae bacterium
GGCGTCAAGCGCCTCGACCCCGACCCCGACGACACGGTAGCCAGCGCCACCGTCACCCCCCCAGAAGACCCCAAACCCACTACCGAAGGCGGCACGCTGCTCCAGTAGCAGCGTGCCGCGTTTACTCAGGTCTTCGAATGATGAAAACGTCTCTGAGTGTCTCCGCTAATCCTTGTCTCAGAATTTCTCGAGCTATGAGCGGAGCGTTGCGCTGGAGGTAAGCAAACGTAATGTCCCCGGAACAATAGTCGGTCACGAATCGTACGCGACTCTTCAGGCACGTGCCCTCATCATTGAGGCCCAACCTGTTTATAGTATTTTGCACTCGAGTAGATAGTTCCGGCGCAAGTCCGTAGCCTGGCCTGACAAGCAAGGAAGGAAAATCCAAGACAAAGACATTGTCATCCAATGTGAAAGGGTCAAGTACATCGGTAAACGCGCCCTTCCTCCCGTTGAGGGTAGCGCAAACGAGTCTGTAGTTGCTCCAATCGTATGCAAGGCGCGGGTTTGTAGATTTCGCGATGAAATGCTCGACAGTATCAGCGCCCGTATCGAAGGGGATCCAATGACAACTGTAAGCACATATTCCGCCGTAAGCCTGATGCAGTGACCCAATGCAACGGAGCCAGTAAGCATGTGTCGTCCACTGCTTCGTCGTCGGTGTTGGGGTCGTCTCAAGGAATGCTTCTCCAGGTTGACGAATCCGGCTGCCAAAGTGCGGAGGTTCAGGTTGGACGTCGATTCTAATCACGTTCTAAGTGCTTCTCCGCAAAATAGCGCCACCTCGGCCAGAAGTCGTCATCCGCGGCAAGCAACCTAACGA
>CAXTWN010000052.1:833-15065 GCA_964248055.1 uncultured Acidobacteriaceae bacterium
GTTGACCTTTTGCACATTGGCCTTGTCTGGGTCTTGAGTGAGTTGAAGATTTTTCGCTTCAGCGATTGCACGCTCAGCAGGAAGAGAACGCGCCTGACCTAAACCGAAGGCATCGGAAAGAAGCCAAAGATCAGCTCGGCCACGCTTCACAAACGGCAGCTCTTCTAGTTCAACAGTTCCGTTGAGAGCTTTGAGGTGGTGAAGTCCGTCTAGCTCACGATCAAATAGGGATTCGACGGAGGCCAACACTAGTGGAGAATGCGTAGCGATGTGCAGTTGGCAGCGCACGGCGCCCGCGAGTCTTTCAGTAACTCGTAAGAGCGCGGGAGCAATCAGCCGCTGCCATAGAGGATGGAGGTGAGCCTCGATCTCATCTACAACTAGGATGAGATTGCGTTGTGGTTGCTGCCGGATCAACTCGGAACTAACCAGATGTTCTTGCCACGCCCACACAAGCGCATAAGCTAACGCGACGACTCGCTGTACAGCGGCCGAAGCATGAAGAATCGGAACGACGCCATACGACATCTGAAGCGTCGGGATCGATCTCGCATCGAGCGGAAAACGAGTTGGTTCGCCAGGTCGAAGCGGCTCTGTATCTGAGGGTGATAGCTCCGTCAGGCTTGAGATGAAGGCAGCATATTGCTGCCGGTACCTTTCCCCGCCAGTCTGCCAGAGCACCCAGTCGCTCAACAAGCCATTACAAGACCGCACTCCGGATCCACTCGCAAGGTCCCCCGTCCCATTCCACACCTCGTTACGCGACAAAAAGATACGGCCTGGGGAGACGTCTTTTCGTCGATTACGCTCAAGCTGTGCCCTTGCTGGGTCCCAGATGGCGAACGATCCGTCGTATCGGGCGTAAATAGTCAAGCCGGGCGTTCGGGGCGTATTCGGTGAAACCATCCACTGCTGAATGTCCCAGCTGTAGTAAGCGGAGAAGTCCTTGTGCCTACCGCGGCCCGTGGACAGACTGAAACTTATGAATGGCTCTCGTTTGGCCACATCTCGACGGGGTGCTGCTGAATAGTCGAGCCAATCACCCGTTAGGGCCCACCACATAGTTTCTAACAGAAAGGTCTTCCCGAGACTGTTGTTTCCCGTGATTATGTTGAGGCGCGCTGCTGGCTCATAAGTGAGATCGCGAGTTGGGCCAACTTCGCGGATATTCAGCAGAGCTAGCGCTGATGTGCCAACCCCTGACAAACCGGGCGGATCTCCCAATATCGAGAGGAGCGTTCCTTCGCTGATCGGAACATCTTCCACCCAATCTGTCCGCCCTAGCGGTAGTGCGTCAACGAACAGATGTTCATATTCCGCTTCGGTGATTCCGAAGTCAGCTCGAAGCTTAAGGACTACATCTATCGGTGTGGAACCCGAAGCCCACTCGTGTGTCCTATATAACCAAACGCCGAGGTGAAAGGCCGGAATCCGCTGACCGTCAAGGTGCCTTTTGAGTCCGGAGATGTAATCCTGTTTCCAACCCCACGATGACGTCCCTTTAGGGTGCAAAAACACGTCGCCGAACGTGTCTGAAGTCACCCTTTGTAAGGAGGTACTGCCATATCGCCTTGCAGTCCAGCGATTCTGCGGGTCTGACGTTAGGAAAGGGTTGTAGAAACCCTCATAGGAGGACGTAATCCGATAAAAACGCTCAAGAACTTCCTGAACGATCTGAGTGAAGACTACTTGCTTTGTTTTCCCGATCGGTAGTTCCGCAATCTTGAACGCCAGAAAGGACATCCCATAGAAGGGATTGAGAGAACGGAGATAATCCAGCGAAAGTTCTAGTTGTTCCGCGGTTATGAACATGATCAAAGCGCCCGCAAGCGGTTGACTGCATACTCGCAGTAACTCTCACTTAAGTCGATTCCAATTGCATGCCTCCCGGAACGTAGGGCAACTTCCATCGTAGTGCCACTGCCAACGAACGGGTCCAAAACAATCCCGCCCACTGGACAACCTACATCAAGACACCTCTGGACTAACTCTTCTGGGAACGCAGCGGAATGCAAACCTCCGTTGGGGCGACGCCTGGCGGAGATGGTCCAAATGTCTTCTTCCTTTCCGAGTGAATCCCTGCGGAAGTAGTAACGGGGTGACTTGCTGAACATGAAGATCATTTCGTAAGTTCGCCAAGGACGGTCGTGTGCAGTTGGCTCTGGTTGACACCCTGTACGTGTCCACACTATGGGAGAACGTAGAACCCACCCCCGCGATATCATCTCAAGCGCGACCCGCCATGGTATACCGATTAGGGTCTTTCGAGGTACTCCGAGGCCGCTTGCATCTACAGCTCGTAATCCAAACCGACGAGCAGAATTTTTCTTGTCATTTCCTTTCGGCTGTCCCTTCGCAGAGTAGTACGTGTCTCCGAGATTTAGGAACAGCAGGCCGTCCGACTTCAAAACCCGCCTCACTTCGTCCATAGCGTCAGCCAAGGACTGTACGAATGCAGCTATGCTCGCCTCTTGCCCCAGCTGACCATCCACTTTGTAGTCTCTCTGCCAATAGTAGGGTGGGGAAGTTACGACGCAGTTCACCACGCCAGACTCGATTCGCTTAAGGACCTGAAGAGCACTTCCTCTGTGTACCTCCCAGCCAAAACCACCGTGGCTGTGACCTTGCCAGGAATGGAGCCCCACGTCGGTCGGATTATCCGGATTCCGTGAGGGTACTTGGGAGCCGAGCTTCCTCATCGGTTCTTCCTTCAAAGAGGTCTCGTGGAGCTGCTGCCTTTTCATACTTTGTCTCTCGCAGACTAAATCAACAAGGGCATTCATGGTTGGGAAGGGCAACGACCGAACTTGCCTTCCACCCCAACGGGAACTCTCTCAGCCGCAGTCCCGTATTCATCAGTAGTGAACCTCTCCAACAAACCCCTCGCCTCAGGACTGCTCTTGGCGTCAACTTCGCTGGCACGGACTCACCGTATCCACAACGGCGTCGGCGCCTTTGCGAGCACCACGGCCGAGCACATGGCGAAGTCGCACTCCCGCACGGCTAGCTTGGCTTCAGTGGCATGTGGGTTCCGCTCTGCCGAAGGCTGGAGTGAAGCGCAGCGGAACGACTGACTTGCCTTCCTCTACCCCGCCACACACTCCGCTACGGAGCCGCCGTCAGATCCGCGTTGAGATGGACCGCGTCGCGGGCGATGTTCATCGATTGGCTCCAGTCCGCATAGCCCTTCTTCTTCACCGTCACCGTGTGCTGGCCCGGCGCCACGGAGAGCGTCGAGGCGTGCTCCCCACACGCCATCGCAAGGCTTCATGTGCGATGGGTAGTTCCGCTCTGCCGAAGGCCGGAGAGAAGCGGAGCGGACCGACTAACTTGCCTCGTCGTGTCACCACAACACCATCGGGCGTCACGCACACTGCTACACTCCGACCCATGCGACGCCCCACCCTTATTCTGCTCGCCACGCTTGGCAACCTCCTGCCCCTGGCAGCCGCGCAGCAGAGCTCCGCGGACATTGCCACAGCGCAGGCCAAACAGCTGCAGGAGCTCCATGACCGCGCTGCGGCCATTGTGCGGGAGGAGGAGGCGCGGGCTGGGGAGCCGCTCTGCTCCACGGCGGCGAACCACCTTGCGGAGGGCATCTGCCAGCAGAAGGAGGCGGCCGCTACCGAGGCGAATGAGACCAAGCTGGTCCGCACGCTGGGCCTGTTCTATCGCGTGCACCTACAGTATGCGGGCACCCCGGCCAAGCCCGGTCCGCTCTCGTTCGATCAGGCCGAGGCCTCCTGGCACCTGTTCCGCGACCAGGTCTGCCAATCGGTGGCCGAGCAGTACCAGGGCGGCACCGCCCAGCCCTCGATCGAGACCGCCTGCCGCATCAACATCACGCGCCACCACATCGACGAGCTCTGGGCCGTCTACAAGGACATCGACTAGCCGCGCGGCGATGTTCCTCACCCTGCCCTAAATTCCGTGCGCGTAAAAGCTGCGGGCTCGGGCGTACAATCACCCGCGCTTGCGGCCCTTCACCTTCTTCGGTTCCGAAACCCCGCCGTGCAGGTGCATGGGCCAACCCTGATCCACTTCGACCCCGTGTCGAACCCAGGAGATTGCCATGCGCCCGTTTCGTCCCGCCGTTTCGCGTACCGTCCTCCTCGCCTCCGTGTCGGTTCTGCTGCTGGCTCTCCCCGGCTGCCAGTACCGCTCGCCCAAGGACACCTACTATCTGATCGCCACCAACCAGAAGGTCGCCTACTGGAAGGCCGCGCAGGACGGCTTTAACGCCGCCGCGGCGCAGTACCGTGTGACCGCGCGCATCGCCGGCCCGGACGGCTACGATCCGCAGGCCGAGGCCAACGCGCTTTCGGAAGCCATCGCCGCGCGCCCCGCGGGCATTCTGATCTCCGCCGGCGCCGCCCCGGCGCTGCAAAGCGGCATTGCGAACGCCATCTCTGCGGGCGTCCCGATCATCACCGTGGACTCCGACGCGCCGCAGAGCCAGCGCCTGTACTTTATCGGCACCAACAACCTGCAGGCCGGGCGCACCGGCGGCCAGCGGCTGGTGGACCGGCTGCACGGCAAGGGCAACGTCGTGTTCTTCTCCATCCCCGGCCAGCCCAACATCGAGGACCGCCTGAAGGGCTACATGGAGCAGATCAACGAGCACCCGGGCATCAAGGTGCTGGACGTGGTGGGCACGGCGGGCGACTCCGGCAGCGCCTTTGACCACGCGCAGCAGTACGCCGCGCAGACCGGCGAAAAGAAGATCGACGCCTTTGTGTGCCTGGAGTCCGAGTCCGGCAAGGCGGTTGCCGAGGTGTTGAAGCGCAACAATCTAACCGACCGCGTGCTGATCGCGATGGACGTCGACCCGGACACCCTCACGCTGATCAAGAGCGGGGTGATCGACTCAACCGTCTCGCAGCGCCCGTACACGATGGGCTATGTCGGGCTCAAGATGCTGGACGAAGCGCACCACGCGCATAAGGGCGCCTTCCGCGCGGATTACTCGGTCGACTTTCTGTCGCCGTATCCCACGT
The DNA here is from genome assembly GCA_964248055.1 of uncultured Acidobacteriaceae bacterium. Lineage (GTDB taxonomy): Bacteria > Acidobacteriota > Terriglobia > Terriglobales > Acidobacteriaceae > Granulicella. The sequence goes on from CAXTWN010000052.1 coordinate 5,831, forward strand.
TCATTGACACCGGCAGTTCGCTGATCACGAAGGACAATGTGAGCTTGTATGAGCATCCGGTGGATGAGGCGTCGCAGGAGCAGTAACTACGGTCAACACCAAGGCGCAACGAAAGAGGTGCGCTTCCAAACCGCACCTCACGTCGCTGTCGAACTCACTGCTGCAATATGAAAATATTGCCGATCCCATTCTGCCAAGAGTTGGCGACCTCAGTGAAATAACTCGGACCGGGGTTTGTCGCGGCGACCGAGCCGGTGGGTGCGTCAACCGCAATGGCCCGGGGGATCGTATCGCCCCGCACCTTCGTGCCGATAAGATGTAGCCACGGTGTTATTGCCGCCGAAAGCCGAGATGACATACCCCTCATTTGCGAGTTGAGCGGCAGCTTAAATCACTCCGTTTGGTCCAGTGGTCGTAATGACGTTTGTGTCGTACACAGTGGAAACGTCGCCTTGCCAGCCGTAAGAGAAGAGATTGGGATTCTTATACTTTACTCCCGCGCGGGTTAGGGGCGAGGGCTTCACGGCCTTCTCTGTTTCACCGCATCAGCCATGGAGACGGGTTCAACCCAGTCGATCTGCTTCACGAAACGCATATATACAAATCCCTCAGGGAGCGGCGCATTCCCCTTACTATCCCCATCCTTACCCCTATACCTGATGGCGACCCGCAGTTTGTATGCGTAGCCAGATCCATCCTTTGCGGGCCTGAACCAAATATCTTCGGTGGAGGTGCCATTTTGAGCTCCCACGTTGATGACGTAATGGGAAAGGGTTTGCCCATCCGGTGCTGCTTCAATACCGCCCGGCATCTCTACTGTTTCATCGGCTCCCAGAGTTCCCATCTGAATGGGCTGTTGTATCCCGCGATCTGTTCCGAGCAAGCATTGTCCTAAGGCATCATGCTGCGCACACTCGTTCAGCACGCGCGAGATCCGAACGACGACCCCCGTGAGCGGACGATCTCCACCATTAGCAAGAGCGATGGCTGGGTAGTGCACGCCAATGATGTTCTGCGGCACTACATAGCCGTAGGACTTGCCTCCACTCACATCAAGGAGGTTTTCCTGCGCTAGAGAAGATAGCTGACGGGTTTGCGCTAGTAGATTCTTCTGTTCCGTGATCGTAGCCTGAAATGCCTTTTGATTAGCGGTTTGCGCATCGGAGAACGCTCTCATAGTGACCCTGAACTGATCACGCGACTCGCCAATTGAGTCTTCCAGCGTACTTGCGATGGCCGTGAATTGTTGGAGTTCCTCACACCGTGCATGAGCCTGCACAGCATTGTTCTCCGCTCGGTCTAAGTAGAGCGTCCTTAACTCTAGAAAGACGAGCCCGAACATCAATAGAGTCCAAAACTCCCGTTCGCCTCGCCTGATCTTGTCCCATGGCCTAAAGAGCGGCACCAGAACTCCAAGGAGCGCGAGGACGGCGATGAAAACGGGGGAATGCACGTTCCACCAGTGCTCCACAGGGGCGGGGCAAGAATTTATTGAGGAATGGTCTCATTTGCCCCCGATTCGCGATACGACTAATCCTTGACCTATGCCGCTAGCTGCCTGATACGATTGCGGACGGAGACGAGACGATGGCAGAGAACGAGTCAAGCGGCCGTCCGGCGGCTACGCCAGAGCAGCCAAGCCAGCCCCCGCCCGCACAGCAGGCCTCCCCCCCAGCTAGCCAGCAAGGAAATCCCATTCCAAGGAAACTGCCCGCGCCAACCCTGATGAACGTTCAAGAATCTTGGATAGGCGACAGAATAAAAGCGAACACAGGCGACTTGAATAAGTAGAAACACCAAGAATGCAACGGCTCCGACTAGCCATTCTTGACCCCTCTTGACCGCTGCTGCCTTTTCACCCTGCGCGACTATCCTGGAGTCTAAGACTTTTGACAGCGTGAGGACGCGGAACAACTTCAGGGTCGCGGCATCAACAAGAGCGTCCGCCTTCAGCCAGTCTTCGGGACTTGTCTCCTTTAGCCTCCTGAGACGCACTGCCTGCACAGCCCAGAACGTGCAGCCCAACGCGGATAGACCCGCAAATGCACCAATCCACGGTGTAAATTCGTTACCGAGTTTACCCCACGTCGCTGCGCTCGAAACGAGCAGCGTCACCGTTGCCGTGCCGTAAGCGGCGAACGCGGTTCCTTTCGCCTCGATTGCCTTTATCCGGTCTGCCGCTTCGCTGGTCAAGGTGACCCCGAGCTCATAGACCTCATCCGCGATCGCTGGGTCGGTGCAGAGATAAAGCCGCTCTCTGACCTGTGCATCGGAGAGCCTCTCCTGTGCCGCAGTTGCTGCGTTCTTCTCCATGCCGCTCATCATAGTGTTCCGACCAAATAGAAACCCGCCTACGTGGCGGGTTTCACCTGCTTCTCTTTTCTACTCTAAGCCGTTTGCGTTTCTTCGCAGCCTTCGTCTTCGGCTTCGGCTTGTACGTCAGAACCACGTCCGCTATCTTGTTCAGCGCGTCGGGTGCGTCCTTCATGCGATCAGGCTCGCGTAGGTGATGCCGCATCCCTTGGTCGCTTTGATGAAGCTGTCCAAGCGGTTCAGCGTGTGGCGCTTTACGTTGCGGGGAAGGAGGACAGCAGACGGGTCCGCAGATAATGCACTCCCCCGGGTGTTGCAGAAGACGGTAGAGAACGAAGGACTCAGGGTGGCTCCCGTCATTCCACTCGAGGCACATGTGGTGGAGTCCCGGTTCAATTAGGTAAGCGGAATAGGTCTGCTAGCGGCGCAGCGTCGCGTACATCCCCGCCTGTCCCTTCCTCATCCACCTTACGACGTACGAAAGAGGAAGCCCGCCTTGTCCCAGCACGAAGAGCACGAGCACAAACAGGTCTCCAAAGAGCATGCCCCGCATGCGCCTCATGAGGAGCACACCAAGGGTCCCCACGATCCCAAGATCATCAACCCCAAGCTGGCCTCTGACGTGGCGTATTGGTCCAAGGAGTTCGGCGTCAGCGGCGATGCCCTGCATGAGGCGGTTCGTGCCCACGGCACGCATGTGGACAAGGTCCGCGCGGCGCTGCACCACGGGAAGAGCGCGTAGGTTATTGATGCGGTAGAGCGGCTGCGAGCGGAATGCGGGGGTCTCTCCGCTGCGCGAACGGTGAAGCTGTTCGCTCGGTCGAGATGAAACATTTTTTGCGCAAGCTGTTTTGGACTTTGTTGGCGCGAGCTGTCTTAGAACTTTGCTCGCAAGCTGTCTTAGAACTTTGTTGGCGCGAACTGCTTCAACTTTGTTGGCGCGAACTGCTTCAACATTGTTGGCGCAAGCTGTTTTGGACTTTGTTGGCGCAAGCTGTTTTGGACTTCGTCCTCTGGCGAGCGATCCAGGCAGGGTTACGTAGGGGAGCGTCGCCCGGAGTCTCGGGAAGGCTTTCGCGTCGGTATCTGCACACGGTATTCTTGCGCGTACCATGCCTTGGGTTTGGACGCAGCGCTGCCGAGATGCTTGGAGTGGGACGGCAGTTCGTCTTTTCTCCCGTAGCCTGCTCGGACTGGTGCTTGTTTCGGTGAGCACGCCCGGGGTGCGCGCCCAGACGGCGGCGCCGCCCTCCGATGGCCCCGTCGCCTCCCTGAGCGCGCGGGCGCGGCTGGTTGTGGTGGATGTGACCGTGACCGGCAGGGATCCACCAACCGGTGCGGCACCTCACCCAGGACAGTTCCAGCTGCTGGAGGATGGCGCGCCGCAGACGCTGAAGTCCTTCGAAGAGCACGTCCCAGCGGCCCCGGGCACCCTCGCCCGGTACGCCGCGATCCCGAAGCTGCCGCCGGGCACCTTCACCAACTTCGTTCCCACGCCGGTTGGCGGCGCGGTGAACATCCTGCTGCTGGACGCGCTGAACACGCCCGTCAAGGACCAGTTCTTCGTCCGCGACCAGTTGCTGGACTACCTCAACCACGCTCGGCCGGGGACCAGCATCGCGATCTTCGGGCTCACCACGCAGTTGGTGATGCTGCAGGGCTTCACCTCGGATCCCGAGCTTTTGGAGACCGTGGTGACCCGGCAGCGAGGCCATGGCTCGCCGTACCTGAATGCTGGTGACAGCCTCCGGCCCAGCGCGACAATGACTGATCAGATGGAGGAGATGGGCTCGCCGTTACCGGCGCAGGTCGTCTCCCGCATCCAGACCTTCGAGGACATGCAGACCTCCAAGATCAGCCAGAGCCGGGCGAAGTTGACGCTCGACGCGCTGAGTGCGATGGCCCGGTACCTGGCCAACCTTCCGGGACGGGAGAACCTGATCTGGTTTCCGGCTCCTTTCCTATCGATCTCGGACCGGACTTTACCAACGGCGCCGACGATCCCTTCGCCCAGATGGCGAACGCCGAGCAGGAGTACCACGATACGGTGAATGCCCTGGCTCGGAGCCAGGTCGCGGTGTATCCCATCGACGCGCGCGGGCTCCTTTCTTCGCCGACGATGAGCGCCGCCGTTTCCGCGGGCCAATTTGCCTCCGATCCCGCCGCCCTGGGCCGCGATGAGCAGAACTTCAGGCAGGATGATACGGCGGAGCACTCCACGATGGAACGCATGGCAACCGACACCGGCGGTCGCGCGTTCATCAACACCAACGGCTTTGCCGACGCGGTCAATCAGGCTGTCGACGCCGGTTCCAGCTACTACACGCTCACCTACACCCCGCAGAAGGGAGACTGGCACGGTGAGTTTCGTCGTGTCCAGGTGAAGCTCGCGGGCAGTGGGTACCAGCTTACCTACCGGCGGGGATACTACGCCGCAGATCCAGCGGCTCCGGTTTCGCGTGAGTTCGCCCATCGCCAAGAGTGCAGAGGCGTCTGCACCGGCTGCGATGAACCCGCTGCGAAGGGCCATGTTGCCCGGGCTTCCCGAGGCGACGCAGATTCTCTTCAAGGTCAGCATTCTGCCGGTCTCGTCGGCAACCGAGCCTATGGCAGTCGCGGACAACCTCGTGAACGCGCCGGGCTTCGCGCCGGCGAAGGGACCCTACCGACGCTATCGGGTGTACTTCGCGGTCGATCCTCGCCCTGTGCTCTTTGTGGCTTCGCGAGACGGTTTCTATGAGGGCGATCTTGATTTCGCTACCGTCTTCTACCAGCCGGACGGCCGCATGGTGAGCGTCGAGTCGAACAGCATCCACCTGAAACTGACACCGGAGCAGCAGGTCCAGTTGCTGAAGAGCGCCATCGCGTTTCATCAGGAGATCAGCGTGCCGGCTTCGGGCGACTACACGCTTCGGGTTGGCATCCATGATGCGACCAGCGATCGGATTGGCACCCTGGAGCGGTCCGTTTCCTCGCTGAGGAACCTCGTTCCCGTGCCGCCGAGCCCGAAGTCACCGACCGCGAAATAGGTGCAGCAGAGCCGGGTCAGCGACGGGCTGCAGTTTTCGCACCGCCTTCGTTCATAACTTCGTAGAGCGCGATGTCGTTCCCCGTCAGCAGCGCGAGTTGACGACCGTCGGGAGAGAGGGCGAAGCTGTCCGCCGATCGCGGAAAGCTGTCGGTGCGCGCTAGGAGGATCTGGCGTCCGTCTGCACCCCGGTGCACCGCCACGCGTTCCTCGTGCAGGTTGCTGTCCTCATACATAGCGCCGAGGACCGTCGTCTGCCCCAGCTCGATGACCCGCACGGCATAGGTTCCGTTCGCGCTGCCCACCGCGCTCTGCTCCAGCTGTGCCGGAGATGCCTGTCCTTTGATCAGCGTGCGGCCGTCCTTGCGCAGCATGCGATACCACTCGCCAGAGGCAGAACAGCCGACCACGAACAGCGCCTCGGCGGAGGTCATGGAGAGCCTCGGAGCGCAGTCAGAGTGCACCGCGGCGATCGTCCGGGAGGCGTTCCCGGTCTGCTCGGAGATGCTCCACTGCCCCTGGCTGCGGCTCTGGAGCACCAGCTCGCCGCCATCCTCGGTGAGCACCGGCGGCGGCGTGCCCGAGGTGCTTGCAACGGTCTGCAGCACTCGGCCGCTACGGTCCGCGACTCGGATCTCTACATCTTCGGCCGGGCTGCGATCGGAGAGACGCGCGATCTGCTCGTGAACCTCCTGCGTGTGCCGTTCCCGCAGCAGGGCATAGGCGATGCGGTGGCCGGAGGGAGAGGTTGCGACCCAAAGAAGATCGCCGGCGGCGGGCAGGGCCGCTTCGCTCTTCAGGTCAGGGCCAAAGGCCTGGAGAACACCATTCATGTGCACCAGAACACGTTCTGGACCGTCGGGCCAGAGATATCGGCCCGTTCCATCCACCTGCCACTCCAACACGCGTTGGACGGCGCCGGTTTGTGTGTTCAGGAGGAGAGCACGGATCGTGTGGCGGACGAGCGGAGGCCACGAGGCGCCCGAACGAGACCGCAGATGATGTGCGTCGAAGGTGACAAGCAACTGATGCGCCGAGAGATAGCTGACCGTGGTCTCGGCGTCGAAGGCAGCGATCCGTTGCAGCTTTCGTGGCCGGTATCCGAGATGGCCGATGGAGACCGTACGCATGGCTCCGGGGGGAACGGTAGCGGCGGAGCTTGCCTCGCTGCACGTTTTGGCCGCGCAGATCTCGGTCAGGTCGGGAGGTGGGGGCGGCGATGGCGGCTGTGGTGGCGGGGCAGCTCGGGCTTCCACGGGAACATGGAGCGCCGGGGGCAGAGCGTTTGCCAGACTGACCTGCGGTGCGGAGCGTGGCGTCACCGGAACCAGGATTAACCGGGTCTTGCAGCTGAGTCGAAAGTCCTGTTTGGCCGAATGGAGGCTGGAGGCGCCTCCGGGCCCGGTACCCGCGCTCAGGCTCAGGTTGTGAATGCCGATGACCTGTCCGGGCTTCAGCTCGGAAGGCAGAGAGGTCCGCGTGCCCGAGTTCAGAGAGTAGGCAAAGACGGAAGAGCGGGCCATCGCTTCGTTGTTTGCGGAGTCCACCCGGGGGATCACGGCCTGTGAGCCGGCGGACCCAAAGGTCTCTGCGGTGTACTCCTGCACACACCCGGCATCGCTCAGTGGATCGATGATCGCGTACAGCATGAGGGGCAGAGAGGCGTTGCGCTTCCCGCTGCAGTCCGCCTTATCGAAGAGCAGCGTTAGGCTGGCCTCGGGTTGACCTTTGTCCTTCGACGCGACGTCCACGACGTGCCCTGTGATCGTGGCGCCTGCCTCGATCTTGCAGTTGGCGCCTTTCCAGTCGTCAATGGCCGACGCAAAGACAGGAGCGTCCTTTTGCATGCGCCGGCTGTCCAGCGGCACGTCCAGCGAAGCTTCCAGCGGCCTCGGCGGCGTGACGCGCGGGACCTGCGCTAAAGAAGAGAAGAAGGCAGCCAGCGCGAACAGGATCGCGGCCGTACACCTCCTGCTCCCTCGCGCACGCCTGGTTTCCGACATGAGTGAAAGGATACAGAACCGAGCAGGAGGCTTCTTAGGCGGCGGCAAGGACCGGGTGCGTTTGTGAGGGTAGGGCGTTGGAGCCGGGATGGTCCCGTCCAGCGTGATGGCAGTCGTTGATGGCTGAGCAAAGAGGGATGCAGCAGAGGATGCGGCGGAGGGCCGGGACCCTCCCCCGCGTGTGCTGATCAGTAGGGAGCCTGGCAGATTTGGCAGCCGCGCTTGTCGGTGTAGAGGTGACCGTTGTTGATGGCGCAGATTCGCTGCTGCTGCAGGTTGTCGCAGTTGCCGCCCAGCCCGGGAATGTTGTTCCTGGGGGTAACATAGCGGCCGCCGCCGGTAGCCTGGCCACCGCCACCACCGCCTCCACCCGAGGAGGGCGGCGGCGGCACGAGGGTGAGAAGCGGACCTACCGGCTGCAGGAGCTGCGGGGGGATCGCACTGCGGGTCATGTTCCCTTCCATCGTCCCCAGCCGGCTCACCTCGCGTGAGTGAACGTTGTTCGCGTCCATGAAATCCATGGTGACGGTGGCGGGAGTCAGCGGCGGGGCGGCGGTACAGGCGCCACCCTGAATGCATGTTTTTTCCGGGGCCTGCCCGGTGGGGCGCGCGTTCATGACCCAACGGGTGCTGTTCACCTGCTTGAGCGTGTACTTGCCCCAGACCTGGTAACGGGTCCCATTCAAGGGGCCTCCCTGAACGATGCTGGTGCTGCGGCTGGTGCCATCGGGCGAGTACTCGGTGTAGATGATCATTGCGCCGCCCCCAGGCGCAGAGATCTGGGCGACCCAGGTGCCCAAAAGGGGATTGCTCCCCTCCGGAGGCGGACCTTGCTGCTGACCAAAGCCACCGTTTGCCCCATACTGCCGGGGCGCGGATGGGGAGATCGCGACCGCGAGCGCCGCAGCGCAAAGACCGATGCTAGCAAAGACCTGCTTCAGCAAAACCATGCCTCTTCACCCTCCGTGGGGCGTTTCTGGACCGTGGGCTCTCGAAGGAGACCCTGGCCACGGGTCATGCTAAGAGCTTCGGGAGGAGTTCTGGCCTGAAACGATGTGACGAACAGGCGGCAAATCGCGGCATTGCGGCCCGACACGCACCTTGCGGGGTGTGGGGCCATGCGCCGCCCAGTCCTGCCACTGGTGGCGCGCAACATTTCTGCGCGCCTTGCGTTCCTAAGCGTAGAGGTTTGTCATGCCGAGGCTCCCACTTTCCCTGCTCGCTCTCGCCGCGCTGGCGCTGCCCTCGGCCGCGCAGAGTTCGTACCCCCAAAACGAGTCCATGCAGTACCAGCAAGCCGCGCCGCAGCAGGGGTACCCTTCGGCCCAGTACCCGACCGCACAGCCGGGCTACGCCAACCCCAACGGCCCGCAGCAGAGTTACCCGCAGCAGAGTTACCCGCAGCAGAGTTACCCGCAGCAGGGCTATCCGCAGCAGGGCGATCCCCAGCAGGGGTACCCACAGCAGCAGGGGTATCCACAGCAGGGCTATCCGCAGCAGGGCTATCCGCAGCAGGGCGATTCGCAGCAGGGGTATGCGCAGGGCTATCCGCAGGGGAGCTATGACCCGAATGCACTGCCGCAGACCACGCAGCCTCAGCCGGCACCGCAGACCACGCCGTATGACAGTGGCGCGTATGTGGCGCCGTACGGGTATGCATACCCAGCGCCTTATGTGGCCTATGGGTACCCCTATGCTTACCCCTATCCTTATGCGTACTACGGTTATCCTTACGGCGTCGGCGTGAGGCTGGGCTTCGGGTATCCGGGGTATGTGCGCGGGGGCGTGCTGTACCGCGGAGGCTATGGCTACGTGGGCGGAATTCGCGGAGGCTACGTGGGCGGGGTGCGCGGCGGCTTTGGGGGCGGGTTCCGTGGCGGGGCGGTACGTG
>CAXTWN010000052.1:15075-19371 GCA_964248055.1 uncultured Acidobacteriaceae bacterium
GACTTTGGCAAACAGAAGGTAAAACGAACGGGGCTCCTTGCGGAGTCCCGTTGCTGCTTGAAAAAGTGTTTTGGCGAGAAAAGAAATGAACGACGAGGTTGACGGAGCCGGCGCTACTGCTCTTCGCTGCGGGCTCGTTCGTCGCTCCAGTCGGTGAGGCCGACTACGGTGGCTTCGACCAGCGCGTTCGCCTGGAAGACCCTTGCGGCGCCAGTGCCGGCAAAGCCGAACGCCTTCGGGATGGCGAGGGAGACGGCCGCGAAGCCACCGTCCATCTGGCCGTGAACGCTGAACGGGATGACTTTGCCGACTCCTAATTTGTAGTCCGTCAGCAGGGATTCCACGAGCACCAGCGCGGAGGTTCCAGCCGCGGCTAAAGCCGCGCGCCGATTTGTCTTCCAACAGACGACGGCCATGGTGGCGAAGAAGGCGGAGTGACAGTAGTCGATGATGCCGTGGGTCGTGGGGCTGATGACCTTGGGGAGCCTGGTTTCGATCTGACGAAGAGCGAGTGTTGCGAGTGGCATGGATACTCCTGCGGGGTGCGGCCGGGCAACGATCGCCGTGTGTTCTGGGATGCAATCTGCGCGGTTTGTGGCCGCCCCTGTGAGTCAGCGCCGGAGCCGGGCGACGACATACAGGAGAAGGGAGAGGAGAACGCTGAGCAGGAGACTGGTGCCCAAAGGTGCAAAGACCTGCACGCGTCGGCCGCGGTAGCTGATGTCGCCGGGAAGCCTGCCCAGGGGCACGCCCAGCCGCGGTAAAGCCATCACGAGCAGACCTACGATCACCAGGATCAAGCCGACGCCGACCAGAAGCCGTCCCATATACCGGTTGGATGCGGTGCGGTTGTGGACTGCGGTGGTGTGCCGTGGGAACCGGGAAGATCACCGGGCAGAAAAAGGGGAGAGCGATCGCTCTCCCCAAGGAAAGACGGGGCAGCGTTAGATGATCGCCTGACGCCGGTAGAGGAAGGCTCCCATGCCGAGCAGGCCCGTGGCCATGAGGAGCAAGGAGCTGGGTTCAGGAGTAACGCTGACGGAGCCTGCGTAGTCCAGGCCCTCGGCGGAGCCGAAGTCCTGCGTCACGTTGAAGGTGAGGTAGTTCGTGCCGTTGACGAAGCCAGTCAGGGTGTAGGTGGCGGGGTTGAGGCAGTTGGGTGTGCCCTGTGTGCAGTTGCCCGCGGGATATTGGGACGAAGCCGGCAACGTGATCAGGTGTCCGTTCAGGAGAACACTGGTGGAGTCGTCTGCGAGCACGGTGATGGAGCCGGAGGAGTCCGCCGCGTTGTTGTCGGTGAAGGTGGAGTAGTAGGTGTATACGCCATTCGGCTCAACATTCGAGCCGCCGGGATAGTTCCCGGAGTTTTGGGAGACCCAACTGGAATCGCCGATGGGAGCGTGCCAGATACCGCCGGTGGGGATGTCATAGGTTGCGCCCGCGGGGGCGAGGAAGCCGTTGAACAGAACGGTAGCGCTGTTCCCCGTACCGGCGGGCGCGGAGGCTGTGGAACCGTAGCTGGCAAGAGAGATGGTGTCCGCCTTGGCAAGGCCGGCGGAGGCAGCAAGAAGAGCAGAGACGCACAGAATCGAAAGGGATTTCATTTTTTCCTCGGCAGCACACAAATGTTTGTTTGGGCCTGACACGAAAGTAGCAGTGAACCACCTCTTTGCTACTAGAACTTAGTAACTCGCATTCCACGTAAGTAAGTAGCTCGCGTAACGTCACCTGCGCGGCGCGTACGTTACGAGCGGAGTTAGTTTCTTCGTCTCATCAAGAACGATTCAGGGGCGGGGCGATGGTCCGTAAAGAGGCGCTCATCCAACGATCTGGCGGACGGAGTGGATGAGGGTGAATCACCGGAGCGAACAGATGGGGATGGAAGCCGCAACGGCGGGCCGGGAGGGGATGCCCGTCGTCGCGCTTTCTGGCGAGGAGAAGCAGGCGTTGCTGCGTGAGGCCGATCCCGAGCCGATAGCGCAGAGCGTAGCCGGCGGGGACACGGTCGGTGCAGCCGACAGTGTCCCCAGCAGGAACGAGGGCAAGCTGTGGCGACCGCGGCGCGTGTTTATCACCCCGGACGCCTTTGCGAAGCCGCATGGACGGCTGATGCTGGAGCGCGCGGAAGCCTTCGGGGCGGAGGTGATCCGGTTGAAGTCGAACCAGCTGCGTGGATTGGTGGAACCGGGGCCGAAGGGGCGGCCCGTGGACGAAGCGGCCAAGGCGAAGACCGCCCAGAGGGCGTATGCGGCGGCGAAGACCAGCCTGGCGATTGTGGTTTCGCCGCCTTCGGCCCGGATGCTGCAGCCGATCCCGCCCTCGGCTGACTGGCAGTTTCATGTGGCACAGGGGTGTCCGGCGCACTGCCAATACTGCTATCTGGCGGGGTCGTTGAGTGGGCCGCCGGTGACGCGGGTGTATGCCGATTTGCCGGAGATTCTGGCCGGACTGCGGGCATATGCGGGCACGGGCAAGGTGACCTCGGCCTCGCGCGACCGGGCGCACGAAGGCACGACATTTGAGGCTTCCTGTTACACGGATCCGTTGGGCATTGAGCACCTGACCGGCGCCCTGGCGGAGAGCATCCGGTTCTTCGGGCAATGGGATGCGGCCGTGCAGTTGCGATGGACGACGAAGTTCGATGGGGTGGGACCGCTGCTCGGGATGGACCACAACGGGCGAACGCGGGCGCGGTTTTCGGTAAACGCGGCAGGCGTGTCCCGCGGGTTCGAAGGCGGAACGGCGAGTGTCGCGCAGCGGATCACGGCGCTGAGGCGGATGGCACTTTCGGGGTATCCGGTAGGGCTAACGATCGCGCCGATTATGCCGATAGAAGGATGGAAGGACGAATACGGAGCGCTGCTGACGGCGGTCGCGGAGGCGGTGCGCGGAGTGGAGCGGCTGGATCTTACGGTGGAGTTGATCACGCACCGGTTTACGCCGGGATCGAAGGAGGTGTTGCTGAGCTGGTATCCGAAGACGACGCTAGATCTGCGGGAGGAGGAGCGGACGCAGAAGCGGAACAAGTTCGGCGGGTTCAAGTATGTGTACCCGAAGGACCTCATGCGCGAGATGCGGCAGTGGTTCGAGGAGGAGATTGGTCGGGTCCTGCCCGCGGCCCGGATTTTGTATTGGACCTGAGCCTCCCGGTCAAGAAACACACAGCGGCGGCATGCGTAAGCTGGTGAACATGCGATGGATGCGGGTTGCCCTCGTGGTGAGTGTGGGCGCTACTGGGTTGCTGGGCTGGTCGGTCGCGGCGGGTGGCGAAAAAACGCCGGCGGCTCAAGGGACCGGAAAGGCAGGGGTGGTGACGCGGGACTTCACCCCTGCGGAGCCGCGCAACTGGCGAGGGGCGGAGACGCACACGCTGCACACGGTGATCTGGTACCCGGCGGTCCAGAGTGCGGTGGAGACGCCGCAGATCGTGGGCCCTCCGGACCGGCCCCTGCTGGAGGCGGGGTCGGCGATGCCGCATGCGGGATTCGCGCCTTCGCTGACGAAGCTGCCGCTGATCGTGCTGTCGCATGGAACGGGCGGTTCTGCGCAGCAGATGGCCTGGCTGGGGACGGCGTTGGCGCGCGCGGGGTTTGTCGCCGCGGCGGTCGATCATCCGGGGAACAACGCCGGAGGGAAGTACACGGCGGAGGGATTTGTGTTGTGGTGGGAGCGGGCGACCGACCTCCATGACGTGCTGGATGGGTTGCTAGCGGATCCGGAGTTAGGGCCGCACATCGACCACGATCGGATTGGCGCCGCGGGATTTTCCTTGGGTGGGTACACGGTGCTGGAGTCAGGTGGGGCGCGGACGGATATTTCGGTGGTCTACGATCTGTGCCGGCAGCAGAAGAATGACCCTACCTGCACGGTGCCGGAGATGCGGGAGGTTGGCACGCCGGAGCAGATGCTCGCCGCGGTGCGAAAGAGCAGCGGCGAGAGTCTGGCGCGGTCGGCGGACAGCTTCCGCGACCCGCGGATCGGGGCAGTGTTCGCAATTGCGCCGGCGTTGGGCATCGCATTCACGCAAGAGAGCCTGCGGTCCATGCGAGTTCCGGTCGAGATCGTGGTCGGGTCGGCGGACCCGATTGCACCGGCGGCGGAGAATGCGGACCGGGTGCATCGTGAGGTGCGGGGATCCCGGGAGACGGTGCTCCCCGGGGTGGGGCATTACACGTTTTTGGACGTTTGTACGGCAGCCGGAACAAAGGAGATGTCGCTGTTCTGTACGGATTGACCGGGAGTGGACAGAGCGGCAGTGCACGAGCGGGTTGCGGCAATGGCGGTGCAGTTCTTTGC
>CAXTWN010000053.1:0-7006 GCA_964248055.1 uncultured Acidobacteriaceae bacterium
CTCAATGGGCGCGGGGGGTTGCTGCTGCTGTGGAAAGCGGGCAACCCGGGCAAAGCGCGGGTGCGAGGTGCCCAGCGAACGAACGGCTCGCGGGTAGGCGGCGGCTACGGACGGGAGTGCCGAAAGCAGCGCCAGCACACCCAGCCGGGCGGCAAGGGCCATCCGGCTGCGGGAACGGCGAGTTTGGGTCCGTGGGTGCATCGTCCTGCGTGCGTATCGTCTTCTGCGGGCCCGGCGGCGGTCTGCCGTGAACGGCGGTGGTTGGATGGGGGTCGTTGAAAGCTCATCATACCGAACGTCCTCGCACGGCTGAGGCGTGAGACGTGGGCCGATTCTCCTTAGCTTTGCGGCGGCGCGCTGCCCGCATCGGAGCCGGGTTCATCGAGCAGCTCCATTTGCTGGATGGCCTGGGCGTTGTTGTCGAAGATGCGCAGATCGTTGACCGTAGGGGACGCCGGCGGCGGGTTGTGCGTCTGCCAGAGCGTGGCAACGGTGCCGCCCCCGAGCAGCAGAATGAACAGAAAGGCTCCCGCCAGTGCCGGACGCAGACCGCGGCCTGTGCTGAAGCGGAGGGTGGCCACCAGGCGCTCCCAAAGCCCTTCGGGGGCGGCGTGCTCGGCGTCGCGCAGGTGAGCGCGCACCCGGGCGTCGAAGTAGGGCGTGGGTTCCGGGGCGGTCCAGTCGTCCAGCAGGGCAAGGGTGGAGCGCAGTTCGGTGAGCTCGGCGCGGCAGTCGGCACAGGCGGCCAGATGCGCGGCAAGGCCCGGCACGAGAGAGCTCTCGGGCTCGAGCAGCAGATCGGGTAAAGCAGAAAGGCAGGTCTTGCAGTCCATATCGTTCCCAGCGTTGTTCATGATGGCCCCCATGCGGGTTGGCGGCTCCTGTTTGTAGAAGGGACGGGGGCGAAGGCCGCACGGTCCCGGAGATGGCGGGTGAGCTCTCCCTGCACAGAACAAGGATGTTTTGACAAGAGGCAGGGAGCGCTCACGTTAAATAAATCCCTTCAGCTTTTCGCGCAGGGTCTGGTAGGCGCGAAAGAGCAGTGACTTGGTGGCGGACTCGGAGAGCTTGAGCACCTCGCCGATGCCCTTGTAGTCCATGCCCTCGTACTTATGGAGCAGCACGGCGGTGCGCTGGCGTTCAGGCAGAGCCATCACGTGCTCGCGGATGGCCTTCATGCGCTCGTCGCGGAGCAGCCGGGCCTCGATGGTGGGCCGGGCGTCGGCCAGGTCGGGGGTGGTGCCGGTCTCGGCGTCGGGCTCGTCCAGGTGCACGGTCTGTGCGGCGCGTTCATGGCGAGTGTCGCGAGCGTGGTTGACGCCCAGGTTGGTGGCGATGCGGTACAGCCAGGTGCTGAAGCGGGCCTCCGCGCGGTAGGTCTCGCGGGAGCGATACACGCGCAGGAAGACCTCCTGGGCCAGTTCTTCCGCCACGGCCTGGTTGTGCACCATGCGGAACATGAAGTGGATGATCGGCTTGCGGTACTTGGCCAGCAGGATGTCGAAGGCGGCCATGTTGCCGGCCTTAAGCTCCAGCATGACCTCGGCGTCGGTGAGGCTGGAAAGATCGCCGCGCGCGACCGCCTCGGCGCGCCGCTGCGCCGCCTCCGGGCTGAGATCGACGGGAGGGGCGGCCGTGGGGTGCTTCGTGCGGCCGGGGAGATCGCCCTGCAGGAGTCCGGGATGGAGCGCCAACGTACCCATATCCTCCTCAACCCGCGTCTCGGGCGGAGGTTGCGGAGGAATGTCGCCAGACGGTACCTCTTGTGGGGGGTATCCGGAGCCGGCGTTGGGTTCGTGGTGCATCAGCCCGTTATTGTAGCGGTTCGGCTGCCGGGCAGCCCGCCCCGGGCGGGTACAACCCTTGGCGACGAGCCCCCCACGGTATGGGTATTACGCCTGGGCGGCTGCCTCGGATTGGAGCAGGACGGTGTTGATGGAGTCGGCTTCGAGCCAGCCTTCGATGCGCCGGTCGCCGACGACGAGGTCCACGGGCCGGCCAAACGGAAGGTCGTTGCGCAGCAGGACGACAACGCTGCCATCGGGGTTGTGGAAGGCGAGAGCGTCGTGGAGCAGGCCGCGGATGCCGACGCGCTGCGCGCCCGGCTGGACGAAGTGGCTGGCGTGCTTGAGCAGGTAGAACTCGGAGTTGAACTGAAAGGTGTGGTCCCCGGCGTCGACGGTGACCAGCGAGTTCTGCTTCCAGCCCCAGTGGCTGATGCCGCCTTTCAGCAGCGACAGGTTCCAGTACATGTACGCGTTGGCGCCGTTTTCGAAGTAGAGCTTCATCAACTTCCAGCAGTAGGTGCAGTACTTCCAGTCGTTCTTGCCGTCGCCGCACTCCTGCTCGGACTGGTAGAGCTTGAGCCCGGGGTGCTGCTGATGGATCGCCGGCAGCGCACCTTTGCCGGCCCATTGGACCCCGACGCCCGTGACGTACTTTGCCGCAGCAGCGTCGCTTAGGAAGGTATTCAGCAGCTCGGGGTTGCCGCGTTCCAGGGTGCCGAAGAAGATCTGGACGCCGCGCTGCGCCATCACCGGGCCGAGGTGCTCGACAAAGCGCGCCAGCCCCTCCGGGGTCCAGGTACAGCTAGGGAAGATCTGCGCCGAGTTGAACTCGTTCTGCGGCATCACCATGCCAATCGGGATGCCCTGCTGCCGGTAGGCGTCGATAAACCGGCCGAAGTAGTGGGCGTAGGCCTCAAAGTAGCGGTCTTCCTGGAGGAACATGTCCGTGCCCTCCTTGCCGACCTGGCCGGGAAGGATGCCGTTGCCGGGCTGCCCGGGACCGGGTTCCGCTTCGGCGTAGAAGCCGTTCTTCTTCATCCAGCTAGGCGGGCTCCACGGCGAGGCCCAGAGCCGCAGACCGGGGTTAAAGCGCTGCGCCGCTTTGATGAACGGGACCAGGGTCTGCAGGTCGTTGTCGATGCTGAAGTGCTCGAGGGCGAGATCGCCGGCGGTCTCGTCGTAGGAGTACCAGTCGCGGGAGAAGTCGTTGGCGCCGACCGGCATGCGGCAAAGCGTGAAGTTCGCCCCCACGCCGGGCGCAAAGAGCTCGCGGAAGATGCTCTCCTGGTCCGCGGGACGGAGCTGCTGCAGCGAGGTCCAGCCGAGCTCGTTGAAGCAGGCGCCGAAGCCTTCAACGGTTTGAAAGGTCTGGGCCAGGTCGACCTCGAGTTCGACGACGTCCCACGGGGTGCCTGGCGTACGCAGCGGGCGCACCTGCCACGGGGACGTGGAGGTGGTGCTGATCCAGGTAACCGCACCCGGGCTGACCACGGTCTGCCGGCCGTGTGCGATGACCGCGCGATGCAGGCCCGCGGCGCCGGCGACGGCCACCGCCGAGGCGGTGCCCACGAGAAACGCGCGGCGGCTGGAGTTCGGTGCCGATCCGTCGGCCACAGGATCTCCTAATGAGGGGCTGCGGGCTGGTGTGGCCCGCTTGCATGGTACAACGGCGCGGCTTTTGGGCCCCCGCCGTGCCGTATCGGTACAGGCGCGGGGTGTCGGTTGTACTTCTGTGGCACGGGGTGCACTTGTGTGGGGTTGGCACCGGGGTACGGGCGTTCCATGCTCTAGGGGGTAAGGGGTAAGTGCTGGGAAGGTAAGTGTTTGGCGCGAACACGTGCGATAGAATGGCCGGGCTGCTGAGAGTTTCGGGATCTTGAGCGAGCAAAGGCGAGCACCAGCTCTCCTCCGGCCCTGCGGTTGGTTCACCTTGTGAGAAGAGGAGTGCTGCAGGCCGTCCTGATGGATCGACGAACGCTCGCGTTACGCATGGTGGTGGTGGTCTTCTTCGCGATCGTGGCCGTGCTCTTCGCGGTCACCTCGATCCATTGGCCCCTGATGTGCGACTCGCCGGTGATGCACTATGTCACCTTTCTGATAAATCACGGGCTGAAGCCCTACAGCGAGATCAGCGACAACAACCTGCCGGGGTCGTACCTGACCGAGTCGTGGGCCATGCACGTCTTCGGCGGCGGAGACCTTGGATGGCGGGTGTACGAGTTCTTCCTGCTGGGCGCGCTGGCGGCGGCGCTAGCGGTGATCGCCCGGCCCTATGACTGGGTAGCGGGGATCTACGCCGCCGGTGTGTTTCTGGTGATGCACGCCGCGGAGGGCCCGAACTACTCCGTGGAGCGAGAGCAGGTGCTCACGCTGCTGCTGATGGGCGGCTACGCCTTTCTTTTTGAGGCGCTGCGCGGAAGATCCCCGTTGCTGATGCTGCCCTTCGGCGTGTGTGTGGCCCTGGCAGGGTCGATCAAACCCACGATGATTCCGTTGGGGCTGGCGCTGTTTCTGGTCGCAGGGTATGTGCTGCGCAAGCGCCAATGGTCGCTGGCGCCGTACCTCGGCTATGCGGTCGCGGGGGTCGCGGCCATGGCCGCGCTCGACCTGGGATTTCTGCTGCGCTACCACGCGCTGGGAAACTTCCTGTTCATCATGCGCCGGATCACGCCGGCGTATATCGCCATGAACAATCCGTCGTGGCCCTACCTGGTGCACGGGATGTTCCCGGCTACGCTTTCGCTCCTGGTGCCGTTCGGGATCGTGGCGATCGTGCTGAACCGGCACTGGAACTGGGAACGCTGGGCGCTGGCAATGGGGGCGGCGTTCGGGCTCTTCTCCTACTTCGCGCAGCGCAAAGGGTTCAACCACCATCGCTACACGTTCGTCACCTGCGTGCTGCTGCTGTTCGGGCTGGAGTTCCTGATCGGGCTGCGACGGCCGGGATGGCCGCGCCGGGTGGCGGTAAGCGCGATCGCGCTCACCCTGGTGCTGCTGGCGCCCCGCTACCTTTGGATCATGCATAAGCAGCCCAGCAACAGCGAGTTCACGCTTTCGCTGGAGGACGATCTGCGAGGCCTCGGAGGAGAGCAGCTGCAAGGGCAGGTGCAGTGCTTCGACCTTGTGTATGGCTGCCTGAACTCGCTGTATCACCTGCATCTGATGGAAAACACAGGCTTCACGGGCGACCTGCTGTTCTTTTCCCCAGAGCCCGGATTTGCGCGGGAGTTTTATCGCAAGGAGTTCTGGGAGCTGGCGCGCAAGGACCCGGCGACGGTGATGGTCGTCAGCAACGAGTGGTTCGGCATGCCGAACTCATTCAACAAGCTGGATACATGGCCGGAGTTCAAGTCGTACCTGAACGCCAACTACACGCCGGTGCTGGACCGGGTCTTCCTCCATGAGCTTGGCGTGACCCGGATGCAGGGTGGAGGCGAGCCCGATGCGTACCGCATCTATGTGCGCAACGGTAGCCCTTTGATTGCACGGGCCGCTACGCTGCGCGGGCAGGAGCGCGCGGAGCGGTAAGAGCTTCCCGGGTCGGGGATGCTGGCTACGGTTCGGGGCGGTGCGACTTCCGGCCGAATGCAGGGGTCTCTCCACTACGCGGGCGCCTAGCGTCCGCGTCGGTCGAGATGACGCTTTGTTATTGCGCCGAAGGACCCTAGCGGCGGGCGTGCTGGAGGTCAAAGATCAGGGTCTCTACACCTTCGTGAAAGAAGGTGGCCTCCGGCGGGTCGCAGAACTCGGCGCGCATATGCGCGGACGTGGGCCCGGCCTTGGCAGGTTCGTGAGCCTCAAAGCAGCCGGTGAAGGGCTCGTAGGCGGTGCCGATGTAGTAGCGGACGTGGTAGCGGGCGAGGGTGTCGCGCAGGGGCGTCTCCCGGCGAACGAGGTCCAGGTACGGGCGATCCATCATGAGGCCTTCGGTCTGCACGATGGGATCGGGGATCAGGTAGGCGACGCGACCGGCGCGATCACCCATGGCGTAGATGCCGGGGTGCGTCCGGGCGAAGTCCTGGATCTCCAGGGTTGCCGCGTAGATGTCCTGCTGCTGGCGTGTCCAGCGGAGCAGCGCGAGAGCGCCGAACACCGTGAGCACGAGAACGCCGGTCACCACGGGGGTTTGCAGCAGCCGGGACAGCGGGGTCCAGAGACAGAAGAGGAGCAGACTGACGCAGAGCGCGGTGCGAATGGGGTACATGTACCAGCCCCAAAGGGTCCAGTCGCTCACGCAGCTCAGGATGAAGTAGTAGAGAAACGGAAACAGGATGACCGCGGGGAACAGAATGCGGGCCATAGGGCTGAGCCGCGCTTTGAGCGCCGGCAGAAGGCAGAGCGCGGTTAACAGAACGAGGGTGAACGAGCCGGCGAGGGGATGAAAGAAGACCCGCCAGGGCTCAAGCGAGGGAAGATGGCCATGCTTGAGTTCCTTCGCCGCTCCCGAGATGGGCAGCCAGGTCCCGAAGAGCAGATGGTTGGAGACGAAATAAGCGACCAGCGGGAGGAGGCCAACCGCCACGCCGGCGACCAGGTCGGGGCGGATGAGGCGGCGCAATGAAGGAGAGACGAGGATGCCGAGGAGGACGAGGCCGCCGAAGATCAGCGTGTCGATGCGCGAAAGCACCATGGCCGAGAGCAGCAGCCCGAAGAGCAGAGCGTTCGGGAAGCCGCGCTGGAGCCAGTTGACGTCCAGCAGAAGGTTGATCACGCCAAGCAGGATGGGGACGGTGAGGGTCACCTCCATGCCGTAGAAGAAGAGGGTGACCGAGTAGAGGGTGACCCAGGCCGCGAAGGCGAAGATCAGCAAGGGCCGGGCGCCCGAGGTGCGGAGCAGGCGGCGCGCGAGCAGAAAGGTCGCCACCGCGGAGAGAAGATCGATGAGGCCGAGAAAACCCAGAATGGCACGGGGGTTCTCCGTGACGCGGCTGAGGCCGACAAGGACGTAGAACCAGAGCGGCTGGTAGCCGTTGGTGGGCGCGATGCCGTTGAAGGTGGAGCCGTGGCCGTGCGCGACGTTCTGCGCGACCTTGAGGTAGTAGAGGAGGTCGTCCTGGACGAAGATGAGCCAGGAGGCGTGCGAGAAGAGCGGCAGGCTGAGGACCACCGCGAGGCCGAGGAAGAAGAGCCAGGGGACGACCGCGGCGATCTGCCGCTCCCAGGGGGGCGGCGTGGCGACAACCGGGGAGGCACCCACAACGGAGCAGCGGCACGCCGCC
>CAXTWN010000053.1:7016-10768 GCA_964248055.1 uncultured Acidobacteriaceae bacterium
GGAGCAGGTCTCCGATCCGATCGACGATGACACGTTGGATGACACCTTGCTCTGCCCTCCCGTACGCCACGCGCTGGCGCGGCTTCGACGAAGCGTTTCAAGCCTGATTTCGCGCGCGTGCAAGTTCTATTAGAGCGCATAAGGCAATCACGTTGGTGCACACCGAAGTGCGGGGCAGCATGCGTCCGGAGCGCACCGAAACCAGGCCGACAGCATTCAAGTTGGCCGGTCCTCGGTCGTTCATGGTCCCCCGCGCATCCAAACACTCACGTAGCTTTTCGATTTGGGCCTGCAGCACGAGCTCATCCCACCACGTTCATCGCTACTGAGAACGTTCACCAGGAGGCTCATGCCGGCCAAAAAGGCGCTGTTTTCTGTTTTCACCTGGGCCCTGTATGCCTGCGCGGTGCTCCAGTTCATCCGCTACTACGTGGTAAGCACAACGTTTTATCTGAACATGCCGCGCTATCTGGCGGGGCAGGAGAGATTGCCTTTCCAGGAGCGGGTTCTGCCCATCTTCCTGATGTGGCCCGTCAACCATTCGGCGTTTCTGATGCGACACCTGGCCCACCCGCGCGGCGGCTTCGATGCTCCTTCGGCGGCTACGCCGGAGGCGCTGGCGTTTTATCTGTTGTCGCTCGTTTCGTTCTCCATCGCGGCGTACCTGGTGGTGCGGTTGTACCGCGCGGTCACGGTGACGGGGGCGCTGGGGGCGCTGGTCTTTCCGGTGTTCATGGTGCTGACGCTGTGGACGTATGTGGTCCACATCGATGCGAACTTCTCCTACCCCTATGACATGCCATCGCTCGCGTTCTTTGCGGGCGGTCTGCTGGCGATCTATACGCGGCGTTTCCCTCCGCTGGTGGCCGTGATGTTCTTCGGCACGATGAACCGGGAGACGACGCTGTTTCTGGTGGGACTGTACATTCTGGATGCAGCTTCACGCGAGGTTCCGGACCGCATGCTGCACGGGAGACACGCGGAGCTTGCGCGGGGGGAACGGTTCTCCTGGGCGCAGGTGCCGTGGAGGCGCGCCGCGCTGCTGTTCGCAGTCTGGCTCCTGGTGAAGCTGCCGCTCGCGTACCACTTCCGGCATAACGACAACTCGGAGAACTTTGTTCGGCTTGGGGGCAATCTTGGCCGGATTGTGCGACCACGGCTTTGGCCGGTGCTGCTGAACATCTGCGGCTACATGTTGCCCGTGGTGGTGGTGCTGCGCAGCCGAATTCGGCCCTTGCGGTTCGCTAATTACCTGTACATTCTGCCGTTCTGGATTGCGGTGATGCTGTACACCGGAGTGGTTCTGGAGACGCGGATCTACGGCGAACTCTGTTCGTTCACGACAGTTGCAGTGGTACTGCTGCTGGAGCAGCATGCGGCGGAGCGCAGCGTGCGGCGAGCAACCGAGGAGCGTTCCTCGCCGAGCATCGAGGAAGTGCTGGTCGGGGCTCCGGCGGAGGTTCTGAAACCGAGCTATGTCACAACGAGGGAGCGGCGCTGAGCCGGGGTCGCGCCGTTGAGATGCCAAGGACAGGAAGAACCATGCAACACACGGCTGTACTGGAGACAGGCGGGCAGCAACGAGCGGCACACGACGGCGAAGCTCCGACGCACCCGCGCCTGTGGCTTGCGGCGCTGCTTGTATGCGCGGTGGCGGCGGTTCTGGTCTTTGTTCTGCCGCTCCACATTCCCATGGACCGGGTGGAGACGATCTCTACGTCGTATGTCGTGGGATTCAACAACCGGGTGGCGATCGCCGGGGCTGCCGGGCTGAGCGTGGTGGTTCTGCTGCTGACACTTTGGCTGAACCGTGCCGGCGCGTACGCTGTGGCGTTCCGCAGGGAGAGACGGTTGCCTCCTGGTCTGATCGCCGGGGTGGTAATGGCTTCCGCCGCGGTACTTGGAGTGTGCGGCTGGCTGGTGGCAGCCTCGCACCTGCGCTACCTGGGCGATGCGGGGTACATCATCGAACAGGCCACAGTGCGGCAGGCGACCGGGCGCGCGCTGTATACGCAGATGGACTTTGCGTATGGCCCGCTGCTGCTGTTTCCGGAGATCTGGCTGAGCGAACTGCTGCACTGCAGCATCACGGCCGCGTATTACCTGACGCTGGTGCTGGAGAGCACGCTTGGACTGCTGCTGCTGGCCTATGTGCTCAATGAACTGCCCATTGCCGGCAACATCCGGCGGTGGGCCTTTGTGCTCCTGGCCCTGGGCGCAATCACGCCGCATCTTGGTCTGAACTACACGTACCTCCGTTTTCTGAGCCCGGTAGCTTTCTTCCTGTTTGCTACCCGGGGCCGCTCGGTTTGGCAGGCTGCCCTGCTGCTGTGCGCGGGAGAGGCCCTGGAGCTGCTGATTTCGCCGGAGCTCGGGATGGCGATGGCGGTGGGAGTCGTGTGGTTCGGGCTGCTGCGGGCGTGGCAACAGGGGTTGCGGTGGCTGGTTGTGGCTGTGCTGCCGTTGGCGGTGCTGGCGACGTTGCTGCTGACGCTTGGGCGGCCGTTTCTGCAGATGGCGAAGTCGCTTTCGCACGGGACGTTGAATCTGCCAGCCGGCCCCTATCCGCACATCCTGGTCCTCGTGTTCGCGGTGGTGTGGCTGATCCCGGTGGGCCTGGGCCGGCTGGTGCGCTCGGGGGAGGCGGAGAGTGCGCGGCTGCTGGCGGCGTATGCCATCGGGCTGGCGTTTCTGCCGGCGGCGCTGGGGCGCTCCGATCCGTTGCATGTGATCTTCAACGGGGTGACGCTGCTGCTGCTGTCGTTGGTGGCGGTGAGCGCGGCGTCGGCCCGGATGCGGACCGCGTGGCTGGTGGCGATCGCCGTGCTGGTGTTGTGGAACCAGTTTGTGAACCAGCGGTTCTTCCAGATGCGGACGGCCGAGGTGGTGCGAGAGTCGGTGCTGCCTCGCCTTTCACCGGGGCTGCAGGCGGCGGTGCGGCACCTGGCGGCGCGAAAGAATGCGGCGCTGGCGAAGGTGTTGAACGAGGAGTCCGAAGCGAGCTATCGCATGGATGTGAGTGCGCTGGAGCGGGTTGTGGGGTCGGGGTTGGTGGCGACACCGTTGGAGGTGAATCCGGCGGTGGAGGCGGAGCTGCAGGCGACGCACCACAGCTGCCCGGGGTACTACGCGTTCTGGGCGGACATGATGAGTCCTGCGGCCGAGCGCCGATCGATTGCAGATGTGGACGCCTGCCCCTGGATGCTGCTGCCGGGAAAGATGCCGGAGGGCGACATGCACGCGGGCCGGAGCCTCGCCGCGTTGCAGGGGCTGAATCTGCCCTACCGGGAACGGAATGCCCTGCCGTATATAGCGGGCGACCTGTTCCGGAACGAGATGCGCGCACACTGGGTAGCGGTACAGCCGTTTGGGCCGTATACGCTGTACCGGCAAGTGTGTGGCGCTGCCCGTTGAGGCAGCTTGAGCTGCGGAGCTAAAGGAACGCAGGACGCTCGTACTGCGCGGGGGCGGAGCTGCAGCAGAGCGCGGGCCGCGGGCGTCGCGTCGGGGTTCACGGGTGCGGCGTCAGGACGCGTACCAGGAGCGATGACGGCCTGCGGGGAAGGCCTGGGCGCCTGTGCCGCGAGGCTGGCGGCCGCGAAGAGAACGCCGAGCGCGCAGAGCGGGCGAGCGAGTCGGGGCACAGGGTCCCCTTGGGAGGAACGCGGTCCAGCATATCGCTCGGGCGTTGCAGCCTGCTATAGGTGAGGGTGCGTGCGATGCCGGACGGGGGTTGCCGCGTCACACACCGC
>CAXTWN010000053.1:10778-19233 GCA_964248055.1 uncultured Acidobacteriaceae bacterium
GGGCAGCGGGCGGGATGGCGGGCGTGGCGGTCGAGCGCTCGGGCAGGGCGATGTTGCCGTTTGCGAAGGGGAAGGCGAAGGGGCGGTCGAAGACGGCGCTGGCGCCCCCGGCGTTTCGCCCGTTGCCGCTGGGCGAGGTGCGGCCGGCGGGGTGGCTGCTACGGCAGTTGCGAGTACAGGCGGATGGCATGGGCGGGCACCTGGACGAGTTCTGGCCGGACGTGGGGCCGAACAGCGGATGGCTGGGCGGCACGGGCGAGAGCTGGGAGCGCGGGCCGTATTTTCTGGACGGCCTGGTGCCCCTGGCGTATCTGCTGGATGACGATGCCCTGAAGGCCAAGGCGCTGCGGTTTGTGAACTGGACGCTGGATCACCCGCAGGCGAACGGGATGATCGGCCCGGCGAGCAACGACGACTGGTGGCCGCGCATGGTGATGGCGAAGGCGCTGGCGCAGTACGAGGAGGCAACCGGCGATCCGCGCGTGATCCCGGTGCTGACGCGGTACTTTCACCATCAGCTGGCGGCGATGCCGGGGCGGCCCTTACAGTCGTGGGGCAAGTACCGCTGGCAGGACGAGGCGTATGTGGTGGAGTGGCTGTACGAGCGGACCCATGATCCGGCGCTGCTGCAGCTCCTCGCGCTGCTGAAGCAGCAGGGGCATGACTGGGAGGCGGAGTTTGTGGACTTCCGCCATACCGGCCCGACGCCGCGCAGCGTGGTCGCCAACGGCCTGCCCGCGGAGGCGATGGAGACCCATGGCGTGAACAACGCGCAGGGGTTGAAGACGGCCGCGGTGCAGTACCGGCTCTCCGGTGCGGCGGAGGAGCGGGCGGCGTTCTTCCGGCAGATGGCGGAGCTGGACAAGTATCACGGCATGCCCAACGGGATGTTCTCCTGCGATGAGCACCTGGGGGGCCTCGAGCCGCAGCATGGCTCGGAGCTGTGCAGCGTGGTGGAGACGATGTTTTCGCTCGAGGTTGCCCTGGCGACCTTCGGCGATGCGGTGATCGGCGACCGGCTGGAGAAGCTGGCCTTCAATGCCCTGCCCGGCACCTTCACCGACAATATGTGGGCGCACCAGTATGACCAGCAGTCGAACCAGGTGCAGGTGGGTCTGCTCTCGAAGCCATGGACGACTGATGGGCCGGAGTCGAACCTGTACGGGTTGGAGCCGCACTTCGGCTGCTGCACGGCGAACTTTCACCAGGGATGGCCGAAGTTTGCCGCCAGCCTGTGGATGAAGGCGGCGGATGAGGGTCTGGCAGCGGTGGCGTATGCGCCCTGCGAGGTACGGACGACCGTGCGCGGGGTCGGGGTGCATCTGGCCCAAGAGACCGACTACCCGTTTCGCGGCAGCGTGCGGGTGATGGTGACCCCGCGACGGCCTGTGGCGTTTACGTTGTCGCTGCGGATCCCGCAGTGGGCGCGGGGCACGTCGCTGAAGGTGAACGGCACGTCGATGGTGGAACCGACGGACCCGGGGAGCTTTGCGCGGCTGGAGCGCCTGTGGCAGCCGGGCGATGTGGTGGAGATCGAGTTTCCCATGCAGCCGCGGGTAGTGCGTGGGTTCAACCGGTCGGTGGCCCTGGAGCGTGGGCCGCTGGTGTTCTCGTATGACCCCGGCGAGAGCTGGGTGAAGCTGCGCGATCGCGGCATGACCGCGGACTGGCAGGTGTTTCCGACCGAGGAGTGGAACTATGCCCTGGTGGTCGACGAAGGATCGGCGGGCGAGGTGCGCGTGACGGAGAAGGCGCTGGGCGGACGGCCCTTCGCGGCCCAGGACGCGGGCGTGGCGCTGCATGTGCGGGCGAAGCGGCTGGAAGGTTGGCGTTCCGAGGATGGAGTGGCCCAGGCGCCTCCGCCGAGCCCGGTGCAGAGCGTCTTCGCGGAAGAGGAGATCACCTTGCTGCCGTATGGGAGCGCGAAGCTGCGGATCACGGCATTCCCTTCGCTACTGTCCTGAGCGGGACCCTGCTGTCCTGCGGTGGACCGGCGGCGAAAGTTTTTACAAAGGCGGCGCCGAAAGCAGTGGACAATCGCTTGATGTAAGCGGTTACAATCTGGCCTTACTTCGCTGCCTGGAGGCTTGATGCCCGTTGTCGCTTCGTCTCGCGTGGTCCTTTGGACTGCTTTGCTCGTGGTGCTGCTCTTTCCCGCGGCCGCTCTGGCGCAGGACACGGGGTCATTCGGGAGCGAGCGCCCACCGGCGACGCCGCTGATCACGCACAATCCCTACTTCAGCGTGTGGTCGGACAGCGATCTGCTGACGGCGTCGCCCACACGCCATTGGACCGGGCAGGCCGAGCCGTTTACGGGGCTGGTGCGCCTCGATGGCAAGCCGTTTCGCGTTATGGGACCGGACCCGGGCGATGTGCCCGCGCTGGAGCAGACCGACCGGCGGGTGACGCCGACTCACACCGTGTACAGCTTCCGCGGACAAGGGATCCAGCTAAGCCTGACGTTTTTTACACCGGCGTTTCTGGACGACCTGGAGGTGCTTTCGCGGCCGGTGACGTACCTGACGTGGAACGCGCAGAGCACCGATGGAGCGCAGCATGACGTGGCCCTGTTCCTCGGCGTGAGCGCGGGGATCGCGGCCAGCTATGAGGGGCAGCAGATGGTCTTCAGCCGGCACCAGACGGCGAGCGAGCATGTGCTGAGCGTGGGCACGGCGAGCCAGGCGGTACTGAACCGCTCGGGCGATAACCTGCGCATCGACTGGGGCTACTTTCACCTGGCGGTGCCGGACAGTGAGGCCTCAAGCAGCACGGTGGCGGTGCATCCGGAGCGCGGCTTCCTCCGGGACGGCAAGCTCGCCGCGGCCGACGAGATGGATGGGCCGGTGGCGCTGAACTACCGTGCGCCGGAGATGGCCATGATGCTGCCGATGGGTTCGGTCGGTGCGCAGCCGGTCGCGCGGCACGTGCTGGTCAGCTATACGGAAGGATTTGCAATCCAGTACATGAACCGCAACCTGCGGCCGTACTGGCAGCGGAACCGGCAGCCCGTGGCCGCGATGCTCGATCAGGCGGAGCAGCAGTATGCGGCGCTGGAGACCAAGGGCCAGAGCTTCGACAAGCAACTGGTCGAGGACCTCACGCGAGCCGACGGCGAGCACTACGCGTGGCTTTGCACGCTGGCGTACCGGCAGTCGATTGCAGCGCATGTGCTGGTCGCCGATGAGAACGGCGACCCGATGTTGTTTGCCAAGGAGAACTTTTCGAACGGCGACATCGCGACGGTGGATGTGCTGTACCCGTCGGCGCCGATCTTTCTGTTCTTCAATCCAAAGCTGCTGCAGGCGCAGCTGCTGCCGGTGCTCCAGTACGCGGCGCTGCCGGGGCGGTGGCGCTTTCCGTTTGCGCCGCATGACCTGGGGCAGTACCCGCTGGCCAACGGGCAGGAGTATGGCGGTGGCGAACAGACGGAAGAGAATCAGATGCCGGTGGAGGAGTCGGGCAACCTAATCATTCTGGCGGACGCGGTGGCGCGGGCGGAGGGCAACACGGCGCTGGCGGAACGCTTCTGGCCGCAGTTGACCCAGTGGGCGCAGTACCTGGAGGTGCATGGGCTTGACCCGGAGAACCAGCTGACCACGGATGACTTTGCCGGCCATGTCACCCACAACGCCAATCTGTCGTTGAAGGCGATCGATGCGCTGGAGGCGTATGCGGATCTGGCCCGGCTCTTGCACCACACCGCCGACGCCGAGAAGTACAGCCGCAGCGCGCACGAGAAGGCCAGGCAGTGGGTGGAGATGGACCGCGAGGGCGACCACTACAAGCTGGCCTTCAACAGCCCGGGCACCTGGAGCCAGAAGTACAACCTGGTGTGGGACAAGGTGCTGGACTACAACCTGTTTCCCCGCAGCGTACGGGAGGCCGAGATCGCCTTCTACCAGACCAAGCTGAACAGGTACGGTCTGCCGCTGGACAGCCGGGCGGATTACACCAAGCTGGACTGGTCGATGTGGACGGCGACGCTGGCAGATTCGCCGGCCGGCTTCAACGCACTGGTCGATCCGATGTATCTGTGGGCCAACGAGACCTCCAGCCGGGTGCCGATGACGGATTGGTACGACACCAAGACCGGGAAGCAGGTTGCGTTCCAGGCGCGCAGCGTGGTGGGTGGCTTGTTTATCAAGGCGCTGGCGGACAAGACGCTGACCCAGAAGTGGCGCGCGAAATGAAGGCGCTGTCGCCGAGTGGGTCACGACAGGGGCGCCCGGGTGGCGTAGAGTACGGTCGTGGACCGCTGGGCAGACTATGGCATCCCATTCTCGAGACGCTTGGCATTCGAGATGGGAAAGGAAGCGCCGGGACGCAAACGCGGGCGCAGACCTTTGTGGCACCGGCCCGAGTCAACTTAATTGGGGAGCACACCGACTACACCGGCGGGCTGGTACTGCCGATGGCGATCCCCTTCTTCACCATGGCGACGATTGAGCCGGCGAACGATGGCCTGTATACCTTTGCCAGCGATCGGTTCCCGACGGTACGCACGCTGACACCGGAGAACCGCGAGCCCGCCAAACACGATTGGAGCGACTACCCCGTGGGCGTGTTACGGGAGCTGCAGGCGCTGGGCTACCAGCCGGATCCGTTTTCGATGCGGCTGCGCGGGGATGTGCCGCTGGGCAGCGGGCTCAGCTCTTCGGCGTCGGTAGAGGTGGCGGCGGCGTTTGCGCTGCTGGGATTTCTGAGCGCGCAGATGGCGCCCGAGGAGATCGCGCTGCTGTGCCAGCGGGCGGAGAACGTGTACGTCAACTCCCCGTGCGGCATTATGGATCAGACCGTTGTGACGGTGGCCGAAGAGGGCCATGCCGTGCTGCTGGATACGCGCACGCTGCGGCAGGAATCGGTCCCGATGAATCGCGGCGCGCTGGCGGATGCGGCAGTGGTGGTGTGCAACTCGACGGTGAAGCATTCGATCGGGGGCGGCGAGTATGGGCAGCGGCGGCGTGAGGTGGAAGAGGGTCAGACGGCAGTGCTGGCGGCGCATCCGCAGCTGCGGACCCTGGGCGACGCTACCCTCGCAGATCTGGAAAGGGTGCGCGCGAAGATGTCGGTTGAGGCCTTTCGGCGCTGCCGGCATATTGTGACCGAAAACGCCCGCGTGCGGGCCATGCGCGAGGCGCTGCTGGCCGGGGATGCAGACGGGGCCGGTGAGCTGATGCTGGCCGCGCATGCGAGCGAACGGGATGACTTCGCGTGCTCGGTGGCGGAGGTCGACTTTCTGGTGGAGACCGCGGCGAAGCTGCCGGGCTGCTACGGCGCGCGTTTGACCGGCGGCGGCTTTGGCGGCTGCACGGTAAACCTGGTGCGCAAGGACGAGGTGGAGCACTTCAACGCAGAGCTGCAGGCGGCGTATGCGGGGAAGTTCGGTCTTCAGGCGCCGATCTTTGTATGCGAGCCGGTGGATGGCGCGCTGCGGCGCAGTGAGCGGCACTCACCCGCGCCGCGACTGGAGCAGGTATGACGGACAGCCTTGGACAGGGATTTCGAGAGTCGCCGCACCGGCGGTGGAACCCGCTGCGTGGGTCGTGGGTGGTAGTCTCGCCGAACCGCACGCAGCGGCCGTGGCAGGGTCAGACGGAGACGGCAGGAGCAGCGGCGGCGCTGCAGTACGATCCGCAGTGCTATCTGTGCCCGGGCAATCTCCGCGCCGGTGGA
This sequence comes from uncultured Acidobacteriaceae bacterium, assembly GCA_964248055.1. Classification (GTDB taxonomy): domain Bacteria; phylum Acidobacteriota; class Terriglobia; order Terriglobales; family Acidobacteriaceae; genus Granulicella. The sequence goes on from CAXTWN010000053.1 coordinate 16,452, forward strand.
GAGCGTACGCCGCAGTACACCGGCACGTACACGTTTGAGAACGACTACGCGGCGCTGAAGCCGGATGTGGCGCCGGCGACGCTGGACGTGGGCGGCGACGGTCTGCTGCGCGCCGAGACCGAGCGCGGCGTGTGCCGCGTGCTGTGCTTCGATCCGCGCCATGACCTGACCCTGGCGACGATGAGCGTGGAGGGTATCCGGCGTGTGGTGGATCTGTGGGCCGACCAGGCGACGGAGCTGGGGGCGCGGCCGGAGATCCGCTATGTGCAGATCTTTGAAAACCGCGGCGCGATGATGGGCGCCAGCAACCCGCACCCCCATGGGCAGATCTGGGCCACGGAACACATCCCGGATGAGCCGGCTCTCGAGATGGCAGCGCAGAGGGCGTACTTCGCGGAGCATAAGGAGACGCTGCTGGCGGCGTACCTGAAGCGCGAGCTGGAAATGGGCGAGCGGGTGGTGGCACAGAACGAGGCGTGGGTGGCGCTGGTGCCGTTCTGGGCGGTATGGCCCTTTGAGCTGCTGCTGGTGCCGCGCGATCCGGTCGCGACCATGCAGACGCAGAGTCCGGCGCAGCGGGACGGACTGGCCATGCTCCTGAGCACGGTGACGCGCGGTTACAACCAGGTCTTCAAGACGCCGTTCCCTTACTCCATGGGCTTTCACCCGGCACCCGCGGATGAGGAGGAGCACCCGGCGTGGACGCTGCATGCGCACTTCTACCCGCCGCTGCTGCGGTCGGCGACGGTGCGGAAGTTTATGGTGGGCTTTGAGCTCCTGGGTTCGCCGCAGCGGGACATCACGCCGGAGTCGGCTGCGGAGACGCTGCGGGCGGCGGTCGCCGCGGGTGCGGAAACGTCAGCGTAGGGGTTGAACGCGGCCGGTGCTCGCCGAAGTGCAGGAGGGCCCGGCGGTAAAACTGCCGGGCCTTTGAGCTGGGTGCGGTTTAGCGGCTCCAAGGGTGCCGCGGCGAAGGAAGAGCAGAAAGCAGGTCCTTCGCTGCGCTCAGGATGACAATCTCTTGGGCAAAGCAAGTCCTTCGCTTCCCTCAGGATGACAATCTTTTGGGAAAAGCAGGTCCTTCGCCGCGCTCAGCATGACAGCCTCTTGCGAAGAGCCGCTCCTTCGCCGCCCTCAGGATGACGACCTCTTGAAGGTGGATGAAACGTGTTCCGCCGCCGAAAGCACCTACTGAGGCGTGTTGGCGTCCACCTTGGCTTTGTCAATTTGGGCGTTGTCCTTGGCCTTGATGTGGTGTTCCTTGGCCTTGTCGCGGGCAGCGGTTGTCTTCTCGTGCTTGTTGCCGAGGACCTTCTCCGTGCCTTCTTTGGTCTTGTCGACGGCGGTGACGGCGCCTTCTTTGGTCTTGTCGACCGCGACCGTGCCGCCTTCCTTGGTCTTACCGGCTACCTTGGACGTGGTGTGCGAGCTCTTGTGGTACGCCTTCTTGGTGCTGTGCTTGACCGCGTGGCCTGTGTCTCCGGCGGCGTCTTTGGTGTCCGTTCCGGCGTTGTGCATGTCCTGCCCGGCGGTCTGGGCGTGACTGGTCACTGGCGTCAGCAGGGTGGACGCCAGCACGAAGGACGCGAAGGCTGTGGCGAATCGAAGGGTTTTCATATTCTCTAAGGTTCCGTTTCTGCCGGGAGGGTTGCAATCCCGACCGCAAAATTGCAAGCAGCCCCGGCATTCAGGGAGACCCTGGAGCCCAGGGAAGGTTGCGCGCAAGGGTACGCGCGCCCGCTAGGGAGCAGGTACGGGAACGATGGGAAGGCTGATGAAGCTGGCCTCCCCGGGCTCGTGCCAGATGCGTTGCGTGGCCTTTTCGTAGTCGGTGGGTTGCGCCTCGAAGATGTTGGGCACGAAGCGTTGCGGGTTGCGGTCATAGAGCGGAAACAGCGTGGATTGCACCTGCACCATGATGCGGTGGCCGGGCAGAAAGGTGTGGTTCACCATGGGGAGCGCGAAGGTGTAGGGCAGCGGCTGATTGGCCTTGATGGGCTCGGGGTGCTCGAAGCTGGTCCGATAGCGACCGCGGAAGATGTCGGTGGCGATGGGGAGTTCGTAGCCGCTCATGTCCACCGGCGGCGCGATGCGATCGGGCTGAACGTCGATCAGCTTCACCACCCAGTCGGCGTCGCTGCCGCTGGTGGACGCGACAAGGTGCACGACGGGTTCGCCGGAGAGCTTCATCGGCTTCTTGAGCGGCTCGGTCATGTACGTGAGCACGTCGGGGCGACCGTCGACGAAGCGCTGATCGGTGACGAGCCAGGTGCGCCAGCCGGTGCTGTCCGCGGCATCCACGGGGCGCGGACGATAGGGTACGGGCTTGGCAGGGTCGGAAACATACTCGTCGAAGCGGCTCGCCTTGCCTTCCGCGACGGGCGTGTCGAAGGAGAGGCCGCCGCCGGCGGTGAGGTAGAGCGGCCGCGAGGGCACGGAGCAGCCCTGCTCACAGCTGGCGGGGTAGACCTCGGGCTTGTCCCAGTGGTCCGCGCCGGTGTCGTAGATAAAGACCTTGGGGGTGTCGGCCTGCCCGGCGCCGGGCTTCAGGTACTGGTTGAAAAACGGCAGCAGGACCTCGCGGCGCCACTGCGCGGTGGTGTCGCTGGCCCAGGTGAGCGTGCCCAGCGCGCGGCCCTCGCGGTTCACCTGGCTGTGGAACCACGGGCCCATGACGAGCATGTTCATGGTGTCCGGCGTGCCTTTTGCCTTCAGGGCGCGGTAGCAGTGGATGGCGCCCCACATGTCCTCCTGGTCCCACAGGCCCTGCTCCCACATGGTG
>CAXTWN010000054.1:0-19087 GCA_964248055.1 uncultured Acidobacteriaceae bacterium
GGTGCTCCCCATGTCGAAAAACACGCGCAAACGATCCATGAAAGATGTGTTTTCGGATGCTCAGTCCATGTTCGCCACGGTCGCTTCGGAGATGTCGGACCGCTACATCGAAGTAGAAGTCGAAGGCATCTCGTTCACGCGCCTGGTTTGCGTCTACCTTGCGGGCGCCCGCGAGTCCCGCGACCGCATGGTCCACGGCCTGCGCACGCTGTTTCGCCTAACCCCCGCACACTGACGAGGTAGCCCAGGCACGTGGTGAGCTGGATCTTGGGGTGCGAGACGTGGAAGGCAATCAACTTGGGACCGCAGCCCTGGATTGTGCCTTTCGCGTACACTCGGCTCTCGGTCCCGGTCTGCTCGAAAGCTCCTATAAGGCCTGTCTCGCGTTTGAGCTCGCGCAGGCAGGCCTGTCTCCGCAATGCGAGGTCCCTGTTCCGCTGATGTACGCCGGACGTAAGCTGGCCGAGGTTGGGTACCGCATCGACATCCTCGTTGCGAATGAGGTGGTATTGGAGATCAAGTCGATGGAAGCAATTGCGCCCGTAAACCGGGCTCAACTCTTGTCCTATCTGCGTTTGTCCAACCACCGTTTAGGGTACGTCCTCAACTTCAACACTGTTTCGTTGCGGGATGGAATCGCCCGAGTGGTGAATCGGCTGTGAGGGAACTGCAAACGCCGTGTACGCAGCGGCCGCGGTGTTTGCGCAGGGTGACCTTATGACGTTCAGGCAACAGTGTTTGCGCAGCGGTTCTGCCGAGTGCCTTCGCTGCCTTCCCACTGCGTACGCCGCGTACACCGCGTTGGCCGTTACCGCCCCAAGTCCCGGAAGCTCCGCCACACAAACGACCCCAGGTACCACCCGTCCAGGAACTTGTACGGGGTCTCGCCGGTGGTGTAGTGCCCGCAGGGCAGCACCTTCGACACATGCGAGATGCCATACTCCTGAAAGGCCCGCAACACCGCCAGCGATCCCTCTAACGGAAACGTCAGGTCATACGTCGCATGCACCACCAGCGTTCGCCGTCCACACGCCTTTGCCGTGGCCGCATACCGGTCCATGTACCGCGCGGGGCTGATGCAGGCGAAGATTCCCTGCGTCGTCTGCTGATCCAGGCCAGCGTGCTCCAGCGCCGACTGCACGTGGCGCGTACTCTGCCCATCCCAGACCACGTCGCCAAACGACATCGAGGCGTGGTTGAAGGCGCAAACGCGTATCCGCGTGTCCATGGCCGCGGCCAGGAAGGCATAGCAGCTGCCCAGGCTCGTGCCCAGTACCCCGATCTGTTCAAATCCCTGGCTCTGCAGCCAATCGCAGCACGACCGGATGTCCGCAACGGCCTGCCGCGCCGCCGCAATTGTGCGACCCACGTTCGCGCTCACCGCGTAGTCGGAGCGCTCCAGCTCCGCCGGCCGCCGCACATCGTGGTAGGGCTTGGAGAGCCGCAGGCTGCTCACGCCCCAGCGCCCAAACATGTCGCACAGCGCGTTATGTGAAAACGCATCCGCATTCCACTGCGGCAGAACGACCATCGCCTGCCGCGGCCCGGCGCTCCCGTCTTTGCGGCGTTTGGGCTCCGCGGCGTACCAGCGCGCGTTGACCACATCGTTTTCCGGGTAAGGCGTTCGCACGGCGGAGGTAAAGCGTAGAAACGGCGCGCGGCGTAGCTCGCCGACCTCGGCCTGGCGCTGCCACTCGCGCTGCTGCGCCAGCGTCTCCGGCCGCACGTTGGTCGGATACAGCTCCGGATGGCGCTCTTCCAGCCGAAAGTCTGTCGGCGTGGCGTAGCCGAAGAAGCGCTCCGGCTCGGCGACAAATCGCTCGTTGAGCTCGGTCATCGCGGCGACCGCGGAGATCTCGCCGCGCTCCACCCGCCGCGCTGCCTCCGAGCCGCAGAGGTCGCGCAGGTGGTCAAAACCCCACTCCAGGGGCCGCTCCACGCGGTTCTCATCCCGCGTCGTGAGCGCGGTCTCCCACGAATACATCCACTTTGCATACAGCCCGCTCGGGCCCACAGCTGACGGCATTCCCCCAGTTTACCGTCCAGCTACACCAGCCGCCGGTGCCCGCGCATCCCGCACAGGATCTCGTAGGAGATCGTCCCACACCACCGTGCATGATCGTCGGCGGTCACCCCTTCGCCCAGCAGCACGACTTCGTCGCCCTCGCGCACCGCCGCATGCCCGGTGACGTCCACCACGGTCAGGTTCATCGAGACGCGTCCCACAACCCGCGCCCGTCGCCCGGCCACGATGACCCAGCCATCGCCCACACCGCTGGAGCCCTCGCGCCGAAAGCCATCCGCATACCCCACCGGCAGCAGCGCCAGGCGCATCGGATGCTCGGCCACGAAGGTCGCGCCGTAGCCCACGGTGTCGCCCGCCGCGATCTCCCGCAGGCCGACCACCCGCGTCTTCCACGCGGCCGCCGGCTGAATCGACCGGGACAGCAGACCCTTGCTCTCTTGCCCTGAACCGGGTACATCTCCGGCGGGCCCGGCGTGCGGCTCGCGCTCGAGCGGCAGGGTATAGCCATACAGCGCCAGGCCGGGTCGCACCAGTAACGGCTGCATCGACCCATGCCCCCCCTGCAGCCAGCGAAGACTGGAACCCTCGTCCACTGCCGAGCTGTTGCAGAGGTGGATGTACTCCGGCGGAATGGGTTGCTGGAACACCTGCGCGATCCCCTCGCCGAAGACGGCCTCCTGGCGCTGCGTCTGCGCCGAGCCCACCACCTCCGCCGAGCTCAGGTGGCTGAAAACACCCTCCCACCGCACTCTGGGCGACCGAAATAGCGCCTCCAACACGGCCGCCAGCCCCGGCCCCGGCCTCACGCCCTGCCGCGCCATACCCGTATCCAGCTCCAGGTGTACTGCGACCCGCCGGTTCGCCGCGTGCGCGGCGCGTTCCAGCGCCTGCACGTGCTCTACCGTCCAGACCACGGCGGTCAGATCCGCGGCGACGATCCCGGGGGCGTCCTCTGCTTCAAATCCGCACATGACCAGCAGGTTGGTCTCGCGATCGGCCAGCCCGGCCTCGCGCAGGGTGTGCCGGACCCGTAGCCCTTCTTCCAGATCGCCCACCCCGAGCCAGCGCGCCCCGGCCTCCCCCAGCACCGGGGCACAGAGCGCCGCGCCATGCCCGTAGGCGTCCGCCTTGATGACCGCGAGCACCTCGATCTCCGGCCCGACAGCCGCCTGAACCGCCGCGAAGTTCGCCTGCAGCCGCGCCGCCGAAACCTCAATCCAGCTCTTCACCGAAGACCTGCCACTTCCGCTTCACCGCGATCCCATTGCCGCCCCGCGCGCCGCCCCCCACGCCCTTTACCGGGCGGCCCCGACGGAAGCATTCGCCGGCATCTGGCTTGCGATCCACCGGTTCACCCGGGCATCCAGCACGTCCAGCGGCATCGCACCGCCATCCAGGATCTCGTCATGGAAGGTCTTGATGTCGAACCGGGGCCCCAGCTGTTGCCGTGCCCGCTCGCGCAGCTCACGGATCTTCAGCTGCCCCATCTTGTACCCCAGCGCCTGCCCCGGCCAGGAGATGTAGCGGTCCGTCTCCGACTGCGCCAGCGTGTTGTTCACGTCGTTGGCCAGCATGTAGTCGATCACCTGCTGCCGCGTCCAGCCCTCGTTGTGGATGCCTGTATCAACGACCAGCCGCACGGCACGAAACAGCTCCGAGTCGAGGCGTCCGTAGTCAGAGACCGGGTCCTGGTAGAAGCCGATGTCCTTGCCGAGTTCCTCGGCGTACAGCGCCCAGCCCTCCACATAAGCCGTGTAGCCGAAGCCGAACTTGCGGAACTTCGGCAGATCCGTCAGCTGCTGCGCGTCGGAGATCTGCATGTGGTGCCCCGGGATGCCCTCGTGGTAGGCTACGGCCTCGTCCAGCACCAGCGTGCGGCTGGTCGGGTCCGCGACCGCCACCACCACGCGACCGGGCCGCTTGCCGTCCGGCGTGCCGGGGCTGTAGTGCGTCGCCGCGGCGGCCTGGAAGCTCGGCATCGGCTCCACCGTGACCGGCTGTTTCGGCAGCAAAGTGAACAGCTGCGGCAGCTTAGGTTGCATGCCGGCGATGTACCTGCGGAAGTCGTCGACGATCTGGTCCGCGCTCCTGGGCTTCCAGCGCGGGTCGCTGTTGATGGCCAGTCGCCACGCGGCAACATCCTTGTACCCCTGCTTCACCGCCAGGGCGTTCATCTCCGCGGTGATCCGTTCGACCTCCTTTAGCCCGATCTGGTGGACGGCCTCCGGGGTGATGTCGATGGTCGTGCCCTGGCGGACCGCGAAGGCGTAGCGCGCCTTGCCGTCGGGCAGGCTTTCGATCGAAAGCGTCGTGCGTCCATGGGGCGCGTACTCGGTCCGCACGAACTCCGCAAACTGCCGGTAGGCAGGAAACACCTCGGTCTGGACCGCCCTGGTGATCTCCGCCGTGAGCCGCTGCTGATCCGCCGCCGGGATCAAGGCCGGAAACTTCTTCGTCGGGATCAGAAACGGATTGGCCGCGATGATGCCGTCGCACTGCGCGGGGACCTTTTCCAGCAGAAACTTCACCGGCATCAGACCATCGCGCTCGCCGGCGCGCAGCACCTCGGTGGTCTGGCCGAGCGCTCGCGGAATCTGGTGCAGGCGCGAGACGTAGTCCTCGTAGTGCTGCACGGAATCGAACGGCATCGACAGGGGCAGGTCGGCCAACGAGGTGTGCTCGCCACCCTGCTGGTTGATGGGCATCTCGTAGTTCTTGAAGGCGTAGGCCTCGTCCGCCTGCGACAGGCTTCGCAGGAACAGATCGTGCGACAGCCGGTCCTTGTCGTCCATGCCGTCGGCGGAGATCGCTTTGATCCGCGCCAGGTAGGCGTCGCCCGCCGCGTGCCGGCGCGCGATGGCCGCCAGCGACTCGTCGTCGAGTTGACCGTTGAAGCGGTAGTCGCCCAACGAGGTGGCACGCTCGGGGCTCTCCTTGAGCTGGTTCTCGAAAAACTCCTCGAACAACTGGTTCTGCTGCGCAACCTGCGCCGCGACCTCGCCGCCACCTGCCGGAGTCGAGACAGGCGTCTGTGCAGAAACAACAAGGCTGAGCAAAAGGCCGGGCAGAACGAGGAACTTTGGCATGTGAGGGCAGGGTACCAGACGGGAAACGCCCGCAGGAAAAGCAAGGGCGCGAGCCGAAGCCCGCGCCCTCCTGGTCCTATGCCGCCACCACGCTGCGCTCGCACCGCGGCCACTGCGTACACCGCGTCTGCAGTTCTGTTGGCCGCCGCTCAATCCTCAAACGACGGCACTAATCGTTGCTGCTGCCCCCTGCGAAGGTCCAATGCCGCACGGGACCCACATCCACATGCACGAACTGGCTGATCGGGTAGTAGCCCACGCCGCCCGCCGCGAAGCTCATGGCCGCGTCCCGCAGGCGGCTGGTCTTTACTCCGGGAATGCGGATATCGATGGCCTTGGCCAGCATGTGCTGCGAGTGCTGCGCCACGCCGGTATCCTCCGAGCGGGTGCGCAGGAAGTTGTTGGACCAGGGGGTGCGGTAGCCACACACGATGTCGATCACGCTGTTGGGCTTGCCCAGCCGAACCAGCACATTGTGCAGCAGGTCAAACTCACGGGGGTCGTAGCTGCTGACGTCCTGGGTGCGGTGGTCGCGCAGGAAGTGGTTCAGCTGCGCAATGGCCGAGGGTATGTACCGGTCGCCCACACGGTAGACGACATCGATGTCCTCCCCCGTGTGCAGGTGGTGCATCTTGAGCTCGTAGTGCTGGTTCAGCGCGCCACTCTCCGTGCCCGCCGACAGTCTCGCCCGGGAGACCCGGTGCGCGTTGCTGACGTGGCGCGTTTCGGCGTGCACACCGGCAACCACGCCCAGCATCAGGGCGCTGTACAGGCCAAGCGCCACCGTCGAGGTAGCCGTGGAAGAGAGGTCGTTAAAGGAGCGAAAGGACGAGCGAACGGAACAAAGGGCCCGGGTAAAGCGCAGACGTAGGTTCAAGGCGGGGAGGTCTCCAAAACGATCTGGACAGCAAGGGAGGGAAGCAGGACCGGCGAATGCCATTCGCCAATCGTCATTTGCTTGATTTATTTTACCGCAGACCGCGCATTATGTCCTGCTCTCGACCTGCCACTTTGGGGTTAACCGGATGGGTGCCGTGACGAGATACGGACATCCTAGAGAGAACCCTGAATCGCCTGTCTTGAAGCGTCGTATCGGATGCAACTTTCGTGTGACCAGGCGACCTCGGATCGTCATCCTATACTGTGATCAGGTCAGTACGGGACGTTTTGACCGCATCTCTGCGAGGCGCCCCATGCTGAAAGCCGTGGTCGGACTGACCATCGAGAACGAATCGGTCGAGATCGACGACAAGCACTTCATCGACTGTACCCTGGTGAACTGCATCCTGGAGTACAGTGGCCGTGCCGTCGCCTTCGAGCGAACCCACATGCGCGGTTGCCGCCATGTCTTCTTTGGGCAGGCGCGCCGCACGCTGCACTACCTGCAGAATACGGGGCTGATGCCCTACGCCCCGGCCGACTGGGGCGAGTACTCAGACCGGGTCCAATAAGGGGCTCGCCGCACTCTAGCTCTCCTCCGGCTTGTCCGGCTGCGAGCCATACACCTCCTCCACGCGCGCCAGGGTGTCGATCTCCTCCAGCGGCTTGTCATCCCGGACCCGCACGATGCGCGGAAACCGCAGCGCAAAGCCGCTCGCGTGCCGGTCGGAGCGCATGATGTTGTTGAACGCCACCTCGATCACCCGGATCGGCTCCACCGTGCGGAAGTGACCGAAGTCCTCGATCGTGTGCGCTTTCAGCCACTCGGTCAGCTCGGCGATCTCGGCGTCGGTCACGCCCTGGTAGGCCTTGCCGAGATTCAGCAGCCCGCCGTCCGGCCCGCGGACCGCAAAGGTGTAGTCGCTGAGGGACTGCGCCCGCTTGCCGCTGCCGAACTCCGCGCCGGTGATCACCACATCGAGCGTCGCCAGCTCGCGCTTCAGCTTGAGCCACGCCAGCCCGCGCCTTCCGGGCAGGTAAGCCGAACCGGCTGCCTTCAGCATCACGCCCTCGTTGGACCGCGCTCGGGCATCGCGGTAGCCCTGATCCACGCCCTCGGCGCTCTCCACCATCTGCACGCGCGACAGCCGCAGCCGCTGCACGGTCTCGTGGCCGCCGGGCTTCGAGGCCGCGCCATGACCACCGAAGAGGCTGGCCTGGCCTTCGTTTTTCGGTCGGGAGACCAGCGGGGAGGTGGTGAACGGCAGCAAGGTTGCGGTGACGCTTTCCAGCCGGGCCCGGCGCTCGCGTAGGGGTCGCGGCAGCAACAACTCGCCGTCCGCAAACATGAGGTCGAAGGCCATAAACACGGTCGGAATCGACCGACGCAGCGCATCATCGACCCGCTTGCGCCCGATCCGCTGCCCCAGGACCGCGAACGGCAGCGCCTTGTCGGCCTGGAGCTCCCAACCCAGGATCTCGCCGTCGAAGATCAGGCCACTCGGTGCCGCCGAGACCTCGGCGAAGGCCTCTGCGATCTCCGGAAAGCTCTCCGTGACGTCCTCCCTCGACCGGGAGTAGATGGCGACCCGCCCGGGCTGGGCTGGATCGCCGCAGTGCACCTGCGCGCGAATGCCGTCGAACTTGTCTTCTAGCAGGGCATGGAGGCCGCCGGTGTCCTCAGCCGCTGGAGTAACTGCCGCCCGCGCGCCGTCCCGCAGCGCCTCCAGCGCGACATCCTCGGCAAAGCCTACCTCTGCCGCGTTCGCGGGCAGGACGGCCGTACCGTCCTCCTCCAGCACCTCCGCGAGCTCCGCGGGCTCGCCCTTCTTGCCGCGTCTCTTCTTCGGCTTGGGCGCGGCGACCTTCTTCGGCTTCTCGGTGAAGCGCTCGACGGCCTCCTCGGGCGTCTCCACGGGCGAGGCCAGCATGAAGCCCAGCGGATGAAACAGCGTCATGCGCGCCTCACCGAGCGTTCCCTGGAACGCCCGCACCACCGCTCGCTGCAGGTCGGCCTCCAGCATCACGGCGTGGCGCACAGCCTCGACCTCGGTGCCCGCCGCCACGGCGATGCCTTCTTCCACCAGCGACTGCTTTACCCCGATGCGCATATCGCCCAGCATCAGCTTGACCAGGTATTTGGCCTCGACCGCGGTGGCACGCCGCAGCAGGGCCTCGACCGTCGCCGAGCGCGCCGCGGTCGTTCGCGCTGAAGCCATGACATCGAAGGCCGCCGCGACCTCCTCCAGCGTGATCGTGGCCAGGGCCGCCGCCTTGCCGTAGGGCGGCGCGAGCAGGTCAAAGGCCGCCGCGCCCAGATCGCCATGCCGCCGGTACGCCACGCCCATCGCTGCATCCGTTGCGCCCGAAACCGACCTCAGCGCCTTGGACAGGATGGCCCCTCCCGCGTTCAGTTTGCGGGCGTCCGCCTCCGGGAAGGGCTGCCCGGCCAGGTACAAACAAAACCGCCCCGCTTCGGCCACCGCCGCCGGGTCGCCGGAGCCGGCCACCCCGTGTACAGCCTCCGCAATCGCGGCCCGCTTCTTCAGCCGGCTCGCCTCGCCGGCCAGAGACTCAGCCAGGACCGCGACCTGGGCAAACAGGGCCATGCTTATTTCCTCACGCGCTCATTCGATTCGCCCGTCGCTCCTGGGCCGGGAGCTCGACGAGATCTACTGATGCTACGCACATCTTCTCTGAGGAGCCTCCAGCAAGGTCAACAATCGTCCGCCGATGGGGCATCGCGTGGCGCGGGAGTGGTATCGTCACTGCACCGCGAAACGCGCAGCATCTGGGTATCTCCACCAGAGGCCGCAAGCCGGGTGCCCTCCTGGACCTGGCCGGCTCTGGACGGGCCCAGGAGCTGCACCATGACGGAACGGCAACGCCGCACACGAACCCCGCGTCCGACCCCGCGGAGCCTGCGCGTTGCCCAGCTTGCCGTGATGCTGCCGGCCTGGCTCCTGCTCGCGGTTGGCAGCCTCGGTCCCCTGCGCGCGCAGGCGCCCGAGCCGCCGCAAATGGAGGCAGGCCTGACCTCCGCCGCCATGGCCGGTTCAGTCTCCGACAGCAACGGCGCGCTCGTACCCGGCGCCACGGTGTCGCTCGTTCCCACAGAGACGCTTGGCACCCAGCTCAGCGTCTCCGCAGACGCAGAGGGGCACTTCCGCTTCGCCGGCCTCAAGCCGGGCCTCTACGTCCTGACCGCCTCGGCTCCCGGCTTCGATGCCTTCACCTCGCCCCGCATCATGCTCCACGCCGGCGAAGCGCGCGAGCTCGTTGCGATCAGCCTCGCCCTGCCGGTCGATCGCGCCGACGTCACGGTGACCGAGCCGCGCCGCGACCGCGCCGACCTGGAGCTCCATGCTGCCGAGCAGCAGCGCGTGCTCGGGATCTTCCCCAACTTCTACACCAGCTTCGAGCCTGATCCTGCGCCGCTGGACGCTGGCCAGAAGTTCTCGCTCGCCTTCCACGCCACGCTCGATCCCACGGCTTTCTTCACCGCGGGCGCCGTCGCCGCGGGGGAGCAGATGAAGAACACCTTCCCCACCTTCGGCCAGGGCACCAGGGGCTACGCCAAACGCTACGGTGCGGCGTATGCGGACGGCTTCTCCGGCAAATTTATCGGCAGTGCCCTGCTCCCCAGCCTCTTTCGCCAGGACCCGCGCTACCTTTATCTCGGCACGGGCGGCTTCAAGCACCGTCTCTGGCATGTGCTCGGCTCCGCCGTTCTGGCGCGCGGCGACAACGGCCGCATCGAGCCCAACTACTCGCACATTCTCGGCAACGCGGGCGCGGGGGCGATGTCCACGCTGTACCATCCCGCCGCGGACTCCGCCGGCAAGCTCGCGCTCGACAATGCGCTCCTGGGTACGGTGGGCGAGGCCGCGGTCAACTTCACGCGCGAGTTTCTGCTCCGGCCCTTCACCCGCGGCGTGCCCGCCTTCGCCCCGCATCCCTGAGGCTGCTCTCCTGAGATCAGCTTTCCGAGACGGAAGGAACGGCGAGCGCGGAGTACGCGGGGTACGCTGCCTTTGCAGCATTTCTCCTGTTTGACAAAGAGCGAGGCTGAAGGGCGACGGACGGGCCTTCGTCGGGAGGCCGGGGGAGTCTCAGGAGACCTAACCGAATCTCTACGCCCCGCGATACCATCAGATGAGCGGTATGCGAGCGTTGAGCGCGAACCCGGTCCCCTTGCCGACCCCGGCTACCCGCCGCCGCAGCGCCGGTCGCGCGCGCTTCCTATAGCTGCGCCCCGCTCCGCGAATATCGATTGCTTAGTAGTCATTCCTGATCCTAGTCCCTACTCCCTGCTCCACCCCTGTGCCCTGACCATGTTTGACCGCCTCGACCAGACCGAAGCCCGCTATGAAGAGCTGGGACGCCAGCTCTCTGATCCCGCCCTGCTTGCCGACCAGAAGCGGTTCCAGAGCATTGCCAAGCAGCATCGCGACCTCGAACCCACCGTCGATGCCTTTCGCCGCTACCGCAAGCTCGAGACCGCGGTCGACGATATGCGTGCGATGCTCGAAGACCCCGATCCTGAGATGAGCCACATGGCCTCCGAAGAGCTGGCCAACCTCCAACCCAAACTCGCGCAGGCCGAAGAAGAGCTGAAGGTTCTGCTGCTGCCCAAGGACCCCAACGACGAGAAGAACGTTGTGATTGAGGTCCGTGCGGGCACGGGAGGCGATGAGGCCTCGCTGTTTGCGGCGGAGATCTTTCGCATGTATCTCCGCTTCGCCGAGCAGCATCGATGGAAGGTGGAGATCCTCTCCGAGTCTCCCTCCGATGTCGGCGGCCTCAAGGAAGTAACCGCCATCTTTGAAGGCGACAAGGTGTATTCGCAGATGAAGTACGAGTCCGGCGTACACCGCGTGCAGCGCGTTCCGGCCACCGAGACGCAGGGCCGCGTCCATACCTCGGCCGTTACCGTCGCCGTTCTGCCCGAGGCCGAAGAGGTGGACGTGAAGATCGAAAACAAGGATCTTCGCGTGGACACGTTCTGCTCCTCAGGCCCGGGCGGTCAGTCGGTCAACACAACCTATTCGGCGGTTCGTATCACCCATCTGCCCACCAACACGGTGGTCAGCTGCCAGGATGAGAAGTCGCAGATCAAGAACCGCGAGAAGGCGATGCGCGTCCTTCGCTCCCGCCTGTATGAGGTGGAGATGGAGAAGCAGCACCAGGCCCAGGCTGCGGCGCGCAAGTCGCAGGTCGGCACCGGCGATCGCTCGGAGAAGATCCGCACCTACAACTTCCCGCAGAACCGGCTCACGGACCACCGCATCGGCCTCACCAATCACCAGCTCGCCATGGTGATGGAGGGCATGCTCCAGCCAACCATCGACGCCCTCATCGCGCACGACACCGCCGAGCGCCTCAAGGCCGACGCGGTAACAGCCTAAGGCTTGAAGCCGCAGGTTATGGAGACAAGTCCCGGATGGCCGATGCGGCGTAGCCTGCGACCTTGTGCGTCGGCGCCGGCGGAGGGTAGGGGAAAGGATCGGCCGGGGTCGCCCCATACCGCTCCTTGAGCCGGAGAAAGGGCGACTCCAGGTACCGGTAGCTCAACTGCGCTGCTCCGTAGAACACAAAGAACAAGGCTACCGTCACCGCAGCCTGCAGATGATGCCGTGCCAACCGGGCGCCCATGAGCATCGCCGAGTTCAGCGGCAGGTGATGCAGCACATAGAATCCATAGCTCACGAGCCCCAGCTTCTGCAGCTTCGCCCCGCGCAGCATGCGGTACGGCCACGAGTCCGGCATCAGGCAGGAGATCAGCAGGCAGGCGGCCAGAACGTCGATCAGCGAAAATCCGAAGGTCTCCGTCCAGGGCAGCATCACGGTGGGCTGAGTGCCGTAATCCTTGTAGAAAACGAGGCATTGAGCCTGCGCGGCGAAGATGGCCCCGCCGGCCAGCAGGCTGATCCAAAGACAACGCCGGCGCACCGTGCCCATCTCTAATGCGGACCCCCGCAGCCAAAGCGCCACCCAGGCGCCGATGAACAGCGCATCGCACCGGAACAGCGTGCAGTTGTAGAGGAATCCCGTCTCATGCGTCAGCCGGGGATGAAGAAAGAACATTGCGGTGCGCAGGCTGGGCGCCAGCACCGCTGCGCCCGCGCAAAAGCGCATAAGGCGCACCCGGTCCCGCAGGAAGAACACGACGAAGGGCCAGCCCAGGTAGAAGTGCTCCTCTACGCACAGGCTCCAGAAGTGCCCCACGCTCAGCATGGGCAGCGGCGCCCAGCGGCCACCGAAGCGCAGCGTCCAGCCCAGGCTGGAGGGCGTCAGATTGGAAAGGTAGAGCGCATTCAACAGCAGGTGCCCGTTCCACTCGGTGTGCAGCAACGGCGTCAGCAGAAGCATCAGCAGCCAGAAGCCGAAGTACAGCGGAAAGATCCGAAACGCGCGCCGCACGTAGAACCGGCGGAAGTAACTCTCTTCCTGCAGCGAGTCGAACAGAATGCCGGTGATCAAAAATCCGGAGAGCACAAAGAATACATCCACGCCCACCCATCCCCAGGCGAAGACTGGCGCGCTCCAAAGTGTGCCGACGTAGTGGCAAAGAAAGACAAGCAGGGTCGCGAAGCCGCGCAGCGCATCGATCCCGGGATAGTGTCTTCGAAGGAGTTGCTCTGCACGCTGCTCTGGATGCGTCGCCAAGACTCTCCGAGGAGCATCTTCGATCTCGTCCGTGAGTCACCCCAAACGAGACCGTACCGGAAGATGCTCGGCGAAGACCGGCGGCTCGGAACACCTTGAGGCGAAGTGCACTGGCGGTGGCAAGTTTAGTGCAGAACGGAAGACAAGATCATGATTCCTCCTACCACTTCCGTTGCACCAGGTACCACATACGGGGCTGCAGACGGCCTTTCGAGGCCGGAGCCGCGGCTATAATCGCCTCCTGAGCACGCAAACCCTCATGCCGGCGCCGGCGTCCTCGACGGCCGGCAATACCCGCGGGACAGAGCCGGTCAACCGCGTGTACTTCCCGGCGCTGGACGGGTTGCGCGCCATCGCCTTCCTGTCGGTCTTCTGCGCGCACTACCTTCGGGTGTCGTACGGCTGGGTTGGGGTGGACTGCTTCTTCGCGCTTTCCGGCTTTCTGATCACCGGCATCCTCTTCGATACGCTGGACGCTCCCCGCCGGGTGCGCAGCTTCTACGCGCGCCGGACGCTACGGATCTTTCCGCTTTACTACAGCCTCTTCCTGGCGCTTTTGATCACCACGCCGTTCGCGCACTGGCTGTGGAGCCCCCGCTGGCTGCTGTGGCCCGCCTATCTGGGAAATTGGCTGGTCTTTCTGCATCCGGGCCTGGTCGATCCCACGACGGCACAGGTCATCAACGCCGTGCTGCGTCGCCCACACGGCAACCCGATCCTTCTGGGACACCTCTGGTCGCTTTGTGTGGAGGAGCAGTTCTATCTTTTCTGGCCTTTTGTGGTCTTCACGGTACGGAGCCGGCGGGCGCTGCTCTGGATCTGCGCTGCCGTCGTGCTGGTCTGCCCAGTCCTGCGCTGGTTTGTGTTGCACACGCTTTCGGCGAATCGCCTGAACTTCGGCGCGGTGGCGCACACAACGTTTCTGCGCATCGACACCCTGATCTTCGGGGCGGCGGCGGCTCTGCTATACCGGGGTCCGGGGCGCCAACGGCTGATCCGATCTGCCCGACCGGTGGCCTGGCTGGCGGCGTGCGCGGCACTGCTGTTCTTCGTCCGCCCCTCCCACATCTTTGCCACGCCGCGCGGCTGGATGTGGATGCAGATCCTGGGCTTCAGTGTGATTGCTGTCTTTTGCACCGCGATCGTCCTGCGCACGCTGACGCCGGCGTCGCGTTTCTACTATGTGTTTTCCTGGGGTCCGTTACGCTGGGTCGGACGGATCAGCTACGGTGCCTATGTCTTCCATGACATTCCGCATCTGTTCTATCTGCGACTCGCCGGACAGAACGCATATGCCGCCGCCCTGCTGGGGCTCACCTGCACGCTGGCGCTTGCTGCGCTGAGTTACCGAGTGCTCGAAGCCCCCTTTCTGCGGCTGAAGACACGTGTCACGGCATCCTGACCCGAGCTGTCGATACGTCCTCAAAAGCAGCACCCACAGAGAACGTGGCCAGCGATGTAGAGGAGTGTTGTCGTGAGGCGTCCCGGTGGATCTCCCACTTACGTTGCAGACCGCCTACATCGACCGTCTGCTAGGCTTTGGCCGTGAGCTCGAGGACAGCGGCTCTGACGCAAGCAACGGAGGAGCGTACCTCGGGGGGTCCGGGTCTGCGCGGCGGCGAGCGGGATCACCAGCCGCAGCTGGACGGCATACGCGGCTTAGCGATTCTCGCGGTCCTGCTGTCCCATGCCGTCTGGATCATCAAAGCGTTCCCCGAACGACGTCTCGCCTTTCGCCTCACCCAGGTCATGTCGCCAGGCTGGGGCGGTGTGGACCTGTTCTTCGCGCTTTCGGGCTTTCTGATCACCGGCATCCTGCTGCGCGGCAGGCACCGCGATGCCTACTTCAAGCCCTTCTACGCCCGCCGCGTCCTGCGGATCTTCCCCATCTATTACCTGTTTCTCTTCGGCTCTCTACTGATCGGATCCATCCCGTCGGTTGCCGCGCACCTCGTGGCGAGCGACGCGCACCTGCCCTTCACCGCCACACAGCGGCTCTCCTTCTTTCTGTATTTGCAAAACGTTCCGGTCTTCTGGCCGACGCTGGCCGGCGGCCTCACAGGGCTGTGGGGCGCGTTCTGGAGCCTCGCGGTGGAGGAGCAGTTCTACCTGATCTGGCCCGCGCTCGTCCGCTACGTGCGCCTGCCCTGGCTCTACTGGTTTTCGGTCGCCGCCGTTGCCGCGGGGCCGGTGGTGCGTCTGCTTCTGGCGCGGCGAACCGGCTTCCAACTTGGTCTGCTGCAAAACCCTGTCACCCGGCTGGATGGGCTGTTTGCCGGCGCTGCCCTGGCGCTTTACCGGGAGCGCCGCGGCCGCCCGTTGTCGCTTCCCTGGGCCGCTGCCTGGGGTACCCTCGGCGCGTCGATCCTGACCATGGTCGTCGTTCATGACTCGAGGGAGCTGGTGTTTCCGAATGCCCGGATGGACACCCTCGGGGTCAGCGCCTTTGCTTTGCTCGGGCTGGCCCTGCTCGCCGCTTCGCAGCATGCTGTTCCCGGGCTCGAGAGCTTTCTGAAGGCCTCTCCGTTGCGCCTGCTCGGAAAGTACAGCTACGGCATCTACGTCTACCACCTGTCGATCTTCTTCGGTTTTCACCGGATGCGGAACCACCTTGATCCGGTCATCACCGGCCGATTCGGCCTCCTCGCCGGCTGCGCGCTCGACCTGGCAGCCATCGTCTGCTCCGTTCTGGTCGCAGCCCTCAGCTACCGCTACATTGAAGCTCCGTTCCTGGCGATGAAGCGCTGGTTTCCCTCCCCCGCCGCGCCGGCCCCTGCTCCGCTGCAGGCGCAGCCTGCCCTGCCGCGGGAACCCGCGTTCGTCAACGCATGACGTCGCTTCCGGGTTCGATCTTTCTCCCTACGCCCGTTCTCGTCGCGTGGGACCTCGCGGTCGGGCTGGCTTTACTCGGTCTGGGCTGGCTCGTACTGCGGCTGGCAGGCGTCCGCGAGCGCTCCGTTGCTGCCGCGGGCATCGTTGGTACCGCCGCGTTCCTCGTCTTCAGCAGCGTCGCGAACCGGCTGCACCTTCTCGGGGCCCGGACGATGTACGCCACAGTCACTGTGGGCCTGCTTTGCCTGGTGCTGAGCCTCCCCAGTCTTCGCGCTCACCTCCGCCAGGCGGCCGACACAGCCCCTTACCCCCGAGGGCGATGGCTGCCTTTGCCTCTGGCCTGCGGTCTGCTTGGTTCGCTGCTCTTCGCCAACCTGCTCTCGCCTATCTGGAACACCGACGACCTGGAAGGGTACATCCCGATCGCGGTCAAGGCTGCGCAGGCGGGCGCTCTTCAGCCTGACCCCTATAGCGAGCGTCGCCTCACCACCGGCCTCGGCGGCGGGGCCACGCTGGACGCGCTGATGCTCGCTCCCGGGGATCTCCGCGCTCTGCACTTCATCGACGGCGTCTTCGGCTTGTTCCTCTTCGCG
Source organism: uncultured Acidobacteriaceae bacterium (assembly GCA_964248055.1). Lineage (GTDB taxonomy): Bacteria > Acidobacteriota > Terriglobia > Terriglobales > Acidobacteriaceae > Granulicella. The sequence goes on from CAXTWN010000054.1 coordinate 16,086, forward strand.
GCCGCGACCTGGACCGTGGCGCGGCGATGGGGTTTGGCGCCCTTCGGAGCGGGCCTCTTGCTGTGCCTGCTGCCGTTTCTGCCGATGCTCCAGATCAACTTGACCATCGTCTACCTGTCGGCTGCGAGCTTCCTTGTACTCGCGCTGCTGCTTTCGGAAGACAGCAGTGTCGCCCAGGAGGTTCTTGTCAGCCTGGTCGCTGCCGGAGTCTGTTGCACCAAGTCCACCAACGTGCCCTTCGCGGTGCTTCTGCTGGGAAGCATGCTCGGGCTGCGGCGCCTTCTCGACCGGACCGCCCCACTGCTGCGCCCCGTCGTGCTCATCACGCTTCTGACGGTTCTCTTTCTCACGCTGTTCAGCCTCGCCCAGCGCGCCGCCGAGGGCACCTACCTGTATCCGCTGCTCGGGCGAGGATTTCATGAGAGCGCCTATGGCCACTTGCCCTCGCCGGCCCAGCTCGGCTCCCCTGCCTTTGTCCTCACCGTGGCGACCCCGCTTACACTCCTGCTTCTCGGGGGATGCCTGTACGCGTGGTCCAGTACCTCGGTTTGGCGGGCCACCCAGCGCAGCGCGGCGCTCGGGTTTCTGCTGGCCACCGTTCTCGCCGTGCCTATCATCGCCTACAGCACCGGCGGTGAAACCATGGACCGCTACACCGCCCCATTCGTTGTTCCCGCCACGCTGGTGTTCTTCGCTGTCCTTGTTCTCCGTTTGCAAGCTCCAGAACCGGTGCCAGCCCGCACCCGGCTGACGGGGCTCGCGCTGGGGTCTCTGTTCCTGCTCTACTTTGTCGGCTTCATCGGCTGGAACGAGCACTGGTACCAACCAGTCCTCCTGCCGTTGACGGCGTACGGCGCGCACCCGCCGGAACTTCGTGTTTACCAGAAGCTGCTCGGTCCAGACACTCTCCGAAGCTCGTCTGCACGGCTTGCTGCGGCGCAGGCCGCGGTGCCCCCGGGCGCCGTCGCGATCGAGTTCCTCCCGCAGCCAGGCGAGCTTAACTTTCGTCGCAACACCATTTATCTCTGCGACTGGCCGGGCATGGCCGGGCCAGCACCCGTTCCCCTCGGCGAGGGTCCCGAGGCACTTCGCGCCTATCTGCAGCGCCAGGGCATCCAGTTCGTTCTGTTCGAGTACGGCCGCTATTCCGACCCGGTCAGCAACCTGCCGGCCTTCCTGGCCAAACCGCGCGATCTGCCATCCTTCCGATACCTCGCCCTGCACCCCAACAAGGCCCACAGCCGCTACACCTGGGCACGCATGCAGGCCGCGGTCGCCTCTGATGTCTGGGCGAACCTGTTCCAGCTTTCGCACACCCTTCCCCATCTGTACGACGATGGGGACATCGCCGTCTTCAGCTTGAACTAAGCCCTCCCGGGCACGCACTCTCCAAGGGGAACGCGGTTTGGCTACCTCACTGCTACAACACTCTCCGGCCTCTGATCTCGCTCCCGAGACCGCCACGGCGCGCCACACGACGGCCGTCACCATCCTGATGCCGTGCCTGAACGAGGCCGAGACGCTGGCCACCTGCGTTCGCAAGGCTCGCGCCGCGCTCGACGCCCTCCGCTGCCCGGGCGAGGTTCTGATCGCCGACAACGGCTCGACCGACGGCTCCCAGCAGATCGCCGAGGCCGCGGGCGCGCGCGTGGTTCCGGTCGCCACCCGTGGGTACGGCGCGGCGCTGCTGGCCGGCATTGAGGCCGCCCACGGCGACTACATCCTTATGGCCGACGCGGATGACTCGTACAACTTCGCCCATCTGCCCCGCTTCGTCGCCGCCCTGGACCGCGGCCATGATCTGGTCATGGGCAATCGCTTTCAGGGCGGCATCGCCCCTGGCGCCATGCCCGTGCTGCACCGGTACCTGGGCAATCCGGTCCTCTCCTTCACCGGACGACTCTTCTTTCACGTGCCCATCGGCGACTTTCACTGCGGCATCCGGGCCTTCCGCAGGGACGCGGTCCGGTCCCTGAACCTCCGCACCACCGGCATGGAGTTCGCCTCCGAGATGGTGGTCAAATCGGCGTTGGGTAAGCTCCGCATCGCGGAGGTCCCCACCACGCTGCAGCCGGACGGCCGTTCCCGCGCTCCTCACCTCCGCACCTGGCGCGATGGTTGGCGGCACCTCCGCTTTCTGCTGCTCTACAGCCCCCGCTGGGTGTTCATCTATCCCGGTATGCTGCTCACCGTGTTCGGTTCCCTCCTTGCAGGCGTCCTGATCCCCGGCGATCTCAACCTGGGCCGGCTCTCGCTAGGCGTCGACACCCTGACCTACGCCCTGTTCGCCGTGCTCATGGGAGTGCAGGCGCTCGTGTTTGCGGTCTGCTCGAAGTCGTTCGGCATTCGGGAAGGCTTTCTGCCGCCCGACCCCCGCTTTGAACGCCTTGTCCGCCACTTCTCCGTTGAGACCGGCCTGCTTTGCAGTGCGCTCCTGTTCCTCACCGGGGCGCTGCTCACCGGGTACGCCCTGGGGCAGTGGCACGCGGCCGGCTTCGGCGCCCTGAGCGCCGCCCGCATCCTGCGCTTCACCCTTCCCGGCGCTGCCGCCCTCATGCTCAGCGTCGAGATCTTCTTCGCCAGCTTCTTCTTTGGCCTGCTGCAGATCCGCAACCGCTGATGCGTCTCGGCTATTTCGGCGGCAGCTTCGACCCACCGCATCGCGGGCACCTCGCCGTCGCCCACGCGGCGCGCGAGCAGTTTCAGCTCGATCTTGTGCTGCTTGCCCCCACGGCCCGCCAGCCGCTGAAGCCAGAAGGCCCCTCCGCGTCCTGGCCGGATCGCCTTCGCATGACCGAGCTCCTATGCGCGGACCAGCCCGGTCTCGCGGCCTCGGCGATCGACGCTCCGCAGCCGGACGGGCAACCCAACTACACCGTCGACACCCTGCGCCGCCTCCGCGTCCAGTTCGAGCCGCAGCTGTCCGATCCCCAGCGCCAGCCCCAGCCCCAGCCCCAGCTCTTCGCGATCCTCGGTGCCGACGCCTTTCTCCAGTTCCCGCG
>CAXTWN010000055.1:0-4658 GCA_964248055.1 uncultured Acidobacteriaceae bacterium
GACCGCAGCGGCGCCACCTTGCGGTGTCATCTGCGGATCGCGTGAGATGTGTTGGGACCGCACTCCCCCAGCCGCATGCGGCTAGTTCTTCACGAACTCCACCCGGCGATTGTCGGCCCGTTGTTCCGGAGTGTTGTTGGGGCTGGTCGGCTTCGTGTCCCCAAAGCCCTTGGTGGATAAGCGCGTGCCATCCACGCCCATCGCGACCAGCTGCGACTTCACTGCCTCTGCGCGTTCGCCCGAAAGCTCCAGGTTGCGACTCGGTGTGCCGCTGTTGTCCGTGTGGCCGTCGATCTCGAACCGCAACGACGGGTCGGCATCCATCAGCTTCTTGATCTGGTTCAGCGTCCCCATGCTCTCCGGCCGCAGGGTGGCGCTGTCGGTGTCAAAGGTGATTCCATGGCTGACGATCTTGGCGTTGGTGAACTTCTGTCCTACGAAGTTCATGCCCCCGCCCGCCGCCAGACGCACATCACGGTACACCACCGGTTTGTCCGGGGAGCCGATCCCGGCGAAGTACACCTCGTGGAAACCATTGCCGGTGTCCGGCACATACAACACGCGGTACTGATCGACGTACACCTTCAACTGCGGCGCCTTGTAGACGATCGACACGTGATGCCAATGATTGTTGTAGGCGCGGTCGGCGATATCCGCCGGATACCTGCCGCTCAGATCCTGGTTCGCGGCCGAGGTGTAGCGCACAGAGTTGGTGTCGAACGCCAGTTGCGGTTTGTCGCCGCTCACCGTGAACAGGATCTTCGGGCAGCCCTGATCCATCGCCGAATACGTATCGAACTCCAGGGTCCAGGCGTCCCCGAGGTAGTTCTCGGAGGGTTTGATCCGCGGGCTCAGCCGGGTAAACGTCCCGTAGTCGCCGGCCGTGAGCAGCAGGGCGGGATGCCCCTGCTGATGATTCACGACCGCCTGGCCGGCGATCAGCTTCATCGAGACCGGGAAGTCGCCGTCCGTGGTGGAAGAGAAGTCATCCGCGAACAGCGTCTTATCGCCGGGAACAAAGTCGTAGCTGGTATACGCGCCGATGCCCATGGACGTGCCGCCCGCTCCCGGAGCAGCGGCCGCAGTAGAGCCGCCGCCGCGTGTGTTCGCCGGCGAGGCTGCGCTCGTCGTAGCGCCACTTGTGGTGCTCGTGGCGGCCGGGCTCGTGGAGACGGAGTTGGCAACCTTGTCCTTGGCCTTTTGCTTCAGGCGGTCAAAGACGCTTTGCGCGTCGGCGTGGAAGGCAAGGACAAGAGAAACAATCAGGGCGAGAACTGGGGCAAAACAGTGCTTCCGCGTCATCGGAGAACCTTCAGGAGGGAATGTGTGGTGCGGGCTACAGCCGCCTGCACTGAGGTTCGCGATGAAAGCCCGCAATCGGGATCATGCTTTGGAAAAGAAATTTGCTAAACGCTCACCGCCGGTCCGCGCGTGACCGCGTGGCGCCATCGGCGACTCGCGGCATGGCGAAACTTTCGGTGGTGTAAACTTTTTCCGCCTCGTGTTGGTCCGGAGCGAGGGAGGGAAGGCCATGGCCGCGTTACAGCAGCTATTGCGCTCGGGCGTCCTGCGCCGCCCCATGCCGACCCTCGCCAACAGCCACCACCCCGTACCCGACGACCCCGAGATCACCCAACTGCGTGGCGAGGTCACCGAGTTGCTGGAGCAGATCTCGGCCGGGAAGCCGGCTGCCGCCGAGCTGCTGATGCCGTTGATTTACGACGAACTCCGGCGCATCGCCCGCAGCTTCATGCGCCGTGAGCGCTGCGATCACACCCTGGAGCCCACCGCGCTCGTGCACGAAGCCTACCTCCGTCTGCTGGGGCAAAACCGGGTCACCTGGGAGAGCCGCGGGCACTTCTTTTCCATGGCCGCCACCATCATGCGCCGGATTCTGGTGGACAGCTCGCGCCAGCATCTCCGCGCCAAGCGCGGCGGGGGCGCCCCGCACGAGGAGTTGCTCGAAGGCGAGATCGTGGTCGGTACCGCCCCGTTGAGCGCGGTGGACCTCCTGGCCTTGGACCAGGCGCTCGGTCGGTTGGCCGAGCGCGACCGCCGCATGGTCAAGGTGGTAGAGCTCCGCTTCTTTGCGGGTCTGGATGTGGACGAGACCGCGGAGGTGCTCGGCGTCTCCTCCCCTACCGTGAAGCGCGACTGGTCGGTCGCCCGGGCCTGGTTGGCCCGCGATCTGGGCGGAGGCGCCAGCTGACCGATGAGTGCGCACGCAAGCCCCGATGCCGATAAGGTGTGGGAGCAGATATGCACGCTGCTGGCTGACGCCCTCGAGCTCTCCCCGGCCGAGCGCCCTGCCTTTCTCGCACACGCGGAGGTCTCCCCGGAGGTGCGGGCCGAGGTCGCCTCACTTCTTGCGGCCTCTGCAGACGAAGACCCTCACGGACATCCCCTGGATCGCGGTCTGCCGTCCCTCCCGGCGCTGCGCGACGGCGACACCGCGCCTCCGGCCTCTTCACCGTGGATCGGCAGGCACCTGGGCCCATATCAGGTGGAGCGAGAGATCGGCCACGGCGGCATGGGGGTGGTGTTGCTGGCGCGGCGCGCCGACGGTGTGTATGAGCGTGCCGTCGCCATCAAGGTCATCCACGCCGCGCTCAGCCATGAGGAGTTTGCCCGGCGCTTCCGCCGCGAAACACGCATCCTGGCACGCCTGCAGCATCCGGCCATCGTGACGCTTCTGGATGCCGGCACCACCGAAGAGCGGCAGCCCTTTCTGGTGATGGAGTATGTGGACGGCGTGCCGATTCATGTGTACGCCGAACGCGAGACGCTGGACCTGCAGCAGCTGCTGGCCCTGGTCATCACGCTTTGTGGCGCGCTCAGCTATGCGCATGCGCAGGGCGTCATCCATCGCGATGTAAAGCCCGGCAATGTGCTCGTCGGAGCCGGGGGCGAGCTCAAGCTGCTGGACTTCGGCATCGCTCGCCTGGTGAATCCTGCCTCCAACCACCCCGAGCAAACGCTTACCGAGTTCCGCGCGGTCACGCCCACCTACGCCAGCCCGGAGCAGATCGCCGGCGGCGAGGCCAGCGTCCGATCCGACGTCTACTCCGTCGGCGTGCTGCTTCACCTGCTGATTACCGGGTCGCCGCCCTTCCAGTTCACCGGGCTGTCCACCGAGGACATCCTTCGCGTGCTGAAGACCGCGCCGCCTGTCCGCACCAGCCGTGCCGCCCGGGAGCGCTTCGCCGGGCCCCAGGCCACCGCGCTCGATGCGGTGATCGGCCGGGCCATCTGTCCGGACCCGGAGAGCCGTTACGCGTCGCTGGCGGCTCTGCAGGCGGAGTTGCAGCGCGTGCAGGCACACCGGGCGCCGCTTGCCTCCGCGCTCCGCTACCGTGTCGCCCGAAACTGGCGTACTCATCGCGCTCTCATCGGGCAGGCGGCCCTCGTCTGCGCCGTTGTGGGGCTTTCTGTTAGCGCCGTTATGCTGAGACGGCACGAGCACATCGCGGCTCCATCGCCGGTCGCCGTCCCGCGCGTCTCCCTCGCGGTCGTGCCTCTTGCCTCTGGAAACTCAGAACCCGCCTGGCCCGTGGCCGCCGCGCAGGAGGCGCTTGCGACCGAGATCGCGAGCGGCGACCAGGTGCGCGTGGTAGCCTCCGCGAGCGTCGCGCAGGCTTTGCGCGATCTGCACCTGGCGTCGCGACCGAACCTCACGCCACAGGAGGCCGCTCAGCTTGGGCAGTTGCTGGGCGTGCAGTACCTGCTTGAAGAGCACGCTACCGCAAGCCCGGCCGCAAACTCCCCGTCCGGCACGCTGCACCTCACGACGGCGCTGGACCGTGTCTCCGGAGGCGAGCGCCTGGTGGAACAAGCCGTCGATATCAGCTTCGACCAGCTTGGGCCGGCGACGCAGCAGCTGGCCGTTCATGTGGCGCGTCTGTTGCCCTTGAAGCGCACCTTTACGCCTTCGCCCAGCCTGTTGCCGCACCAGGTTGCCGCCGTGCGGGCCTATGCCGAGGGCCTGGAGGACATGCAGGCGCTGGAGCCGAAAGCAGCGCAGCTGGCGTTTTCGCGAGCCGTGGCCATGGAGCCCGCCTCGCCGCTCATTCACATCGCCCTCGCGCGCACCTGGGACATGCTGGGCTATCGGCAGCGAGCGATCAACGAAGCCACCGCCGCGGCTGCGTTGACCGCTGGCCTGCCCGTCCGCACCAGGCTTGTGGTGCAGACGCAGGCAAACGAGATCCGGCAACAGTGGGCAGCGGCCATCGCCGGCTACAAGACGCTGCGCGAGTACGATCCCGACGACATCGAGTACGTCCTCGGGCTTGCGCGGTCGCAGCTCGCGGCGAACCAGGCCAAAGACGCCCTCAGCACGCTCCAGGCCGCCGCCTCCATGCCCTCCTTGCTTGGCGCCGATCCCCGGCTGGAACTGCTCGCCTCCGCCGTGGAAGAGTCGCTCGGCAAACATGCCGATGCGCTCAGGAGCGCAGACGAGGTGTTGGCGGCAGGGCGCGAGCGCGGCGCGACCCAGCTGATGGCGCAGGCGCAAAGCGCGCGGGCGTCTGCCTTGGAGTCGCTCGGCAGAGTCGACGAGGGCATGGCCGCGACGCAGCAGGCGGGCACCCTCTTTGCGAGCGCAGGCGACGAGAAGGGACGCGCCGTCACGCTCATCTCCATGGGCAACTTCCTTGAAG
>CAXTWN010000055.1:4668-19007 GCA_964248055.1 uncultured Acidobacteriaceae bacterium
GGGACGCCTACCTCCAGGCTCGGGAGATCTCCCGCAACAGCGGCGACCAGGCTCGCGTCGGCGTTGCGGAGAACGACCTCGGCATCATCTTCGATGAGATGGGCGACCCCAGGGAAGCGCTGCTGCACGACAAGGAGGCCCTCGCCATCTTTCGCGAGGTGGAGGATCAGCGGCGTGCCGCTTTGGAGTTGAATAACATCGGGGTCGTTCAAAGCGAGCTGGGCGACATCGAAGCCGCGAAGTCTTCCTACGGCGCAAGCCTACTGCTGCTCCAGCAGCTCCACGACACGCGCAACGTCGCGCGAGACTACATGAACCTCGGCAATCTGCTGCTGCAGCAGGACAGGCTGGACGAAGCGGAGCACGACTACGAACAGGCCTACGCGATCTACGCCGGCCAGAATCAGATCACCGACGCCATGCGGCCCGCCATGGGCGAAGCGCATATTGCCTGGGGCCGCGGGCGACTCGCCGAGGCCCACGCCCGCTACCAGAAGGTCATCGAAACGGTGCGGCCCATCCCCGAGCCCGGACATCTCGCCACCGCCCTGCGCGCCGACGCGCATGTGCTGCACGATGCCGGCGACGAAGACGCCGCGCGTGCAGAGTTAAAGCAGTCGGAGGACCTGCGCGCAGCCAACAAGGAGGCCCTGCTGCTCGGCGAGACCAGGCTTTCGGCGCTGCTGTTTGATCTCGACGACGGCAAGACCGTGGAGCCCGCTCGCTTTTCCGCGTTGCTGGATCTCTTTACAGCAAAGGGTCATGTTCAGGATCAGGTTTCGGTTCAGTTGGCGTGGACGCGAGCCTTGCTGCTGCAGCACCAGGTGCCAGAGGCGCGGAAGCACTTCGAAGCCGGGCAGATCGCTACCCGAAAGAGCCGCCTCACCAGCATGGAGCCGGACATTCTGCCCGTGCAGGCGCGCCTTCTCGCAGCCGAAGGAAGGCTCCGGGAGGCCAACGCCCTGCTCGACCGGGCGATCGCACGAACGCTCACAACCGGAGATGTCGCAGCCCGGATGGACCTTCTGCTGGAGAAGACGCAGCTCTCCCAAGGCAAGCACGACCGGCAGGCAGATCGCCTCAGAGATCAAGCCATCCTGCAAGCGACGCACGCCGGTTTCCTGAGAGCCGCACGGCAGATGCAGACACCCTGAATGCCCGCCCGCAGCGTGGCGGTTGAGAGACCGGCCGGGGTATGACGTATCTTGCTTCGGGGATGCCCTGACATCGCGTACCTCGCCTGTAAGTCAGCGGCCCAGAGCGTCCAACTGCATCCTATGCCTTTCCGTCGAGACTGCATCCGGCGGCATCAAAGCGGGCTCACCGGGCGGGTCGATATGATCTAAGCTTTCAACAGTAACGCTGCGGGAGTCGCTCAGGATTTATGGCGGAAACATATCGGTTGCCACCACGCACCACCACCGGCGTTGCAGGGCTGGACGACATCCTGCACGGCGGTCTTCCCAGCGGCCAGATGTATCTGGTTGAGGGGAACCCGGGTACCGGAAAGACGACCATCGCCTTGCAGTTCATCCTCGAAGGGGCTCGGCTTGGCGAGCAAACCCTGTACGTCACCCTTTCTGAGTCCAAGAAAGAGCTGGAGGCGGCGGCAGAGTCCCACGGCTGGTCGCTGGCAGGGGTGAACATCGTGGAGTTTGTCCCCGAGGAAGCGGCTCTCAGCGGGGAGGACTCCTACACCGTCTTTCATCCCAACGAAGTCGAGCTCGCCAGCACCATCAAGAAACTGATCGAAGAGATCGAACGAGTGAAGGCGAAGCGGGTTGTCCTCGACTCCCTCTCCGAGCTGCGGTTGCTGGCAGCCGAGCCGGTCAAGTACCGTCGGCAACTCCTGGCGTTGAAGCGCTACTTCGCAGGGAGGGGCATGACGACGCTTTTACTGGACGACAAGAGCGGCACGGGAGATGATGTGCAACTCCAGTCGATCGCTCATGGGGTCTTGCGCTTGCAGAAGAATCCCCGCACCTTCGGCATTACGAGACGACAGATCGAGGTGGAAAAGGTTCGCGGGTCCGGCTTTCGAGAGGGCCTGCACGACTACAGCATCGATGCCGGCGGCTTGCGCGTCTTCCCGCGGTTGATAGCTGCGGAACATCCGGCCGACTTCGCGGAAGATCTACTCCCGGGGGGCGCTGCCGCCCTCGATGCCATGTTTGGAGGCGGTGTCGATCGAGGGTCGAGCACCCTCATCGTGGGCCCCACCGGCGTCGGGAAATCATCGGTGGTCATGCAGTTCCTGAGTGCTGCGGCAGCGCGCGGCGAAAATGCGTTCCTTTACACGTTTGACGAATCCACCCGAACCGCACGTGCTCGCGCCCGATCCTTGGGCTTCAAGATCGAAGAGCAGATCTCTAAGGGAAGGTTGATCCTCAAGCAGGTCGATCCCGCAGAGCTGAGTCCGGGGGAGTTCGTTGCGCAACTGCGCCATGCGGTGGACGAAGGTCATGCACGGGTCATCGTGATCGACTCTTTGAACGGCTTTCTTCATGCCATGACGGGCGAATCGGATCTCCCGCTCCAGCTGCACGAACTCCTCACCTTCCTCGGAGGGCGCGGCGTGGCAACGTTCCTGGTAATGACGCAGCACGGGTTTGTCGGCGAGACACGGACGCAGGTGGACGTCAGCTACCTCGCCGATAACGTGCTCCTGATGCGGTACTTCGAGACCCGAGGTTCGGTTCGCCGCGCGTTCTCTGTCATTAAAAAGAGGACGGGTGTTCACGAAACCTCGATACGAGAGCTCACGCTCAGCTCCGCCGGCATCCAGATCGGTGAGCCGCTGTCTCGCTTCCGCGACATTCTTTCCGGATCCGGGGAAGATGAAAGGAACGCCCCCGAGCCGCCCGAGCACGCCTCGATCCCGAAGAACGGGCAAGCCTAGAGATGCCCCTCTCCGGCAACCAACTGAGAGTCCTGGTGATCGCCCCGATCGGTCGAGACTCCCAACTGCTGCGAGATGCTCTCGCCTCAGCCGGCCTGAATGCCCAGGTGGTGGAGAGTATTCCGCATGCCATTCTGCGTTTGAAGGATGAGGAGATCGGAGCCCTTCTTATCACCGAGGAGGTGCTGAATGTCGCGAACATCGCGCTGCTGGGAGAGGAGCTGAACGCGCAACCCGCGTGGTCCGACCTCCCTGTCTTAGTGCTGACCGTCGGCGGTTCGGCGACGACCATGTCTCGTCGGCGAGAGCAGGAGCGTCTTCCCCTGGGGAGTCCGATCTTGCTCGAGCGTCCGATCCGAAGTGCAACGCTGATCAGCAGTGTGCGTTCTGCCCTCCGGTCGAGAGCTCGCCAGTACCAGATGCGTGACACGCTCCTGGAGCGGGACCGCGCAGACGAGGCCAGGCGCGATACGGAGAGCAGGCTCCTGACTGCCATTGAGGCCGCGCGTTTGGGATCGTGGGAGTTGAATACTCGGTCCGGAGAGCTGATCGCCTCTGCGACCTTTCGAGACAACTGCGGTTTCGAACCTGAGGCGCCTCTCACTTATGAAGCTTTTCTGCGCCGCGTTCATCCGGAGGATCAACAGCGCCTTCGTGACAGCCTCAAAGCGGCCATCGCCAACCGATCTGCCTACGCCGCAGAGTATCGGATCCTGTGGCCAGATGGGACGGTTCGCTGGATGGCGGCCAGCGGCCGGTTGATGGGAGACGCTCGCGGCTCTTCCGGCCCAGATCAGTCGAGCGCCGATCGGGACATTCGTTTCGCCGGTGTAACGCTCGACATCACGGAGCGGGTTCTCTCGGAACTGGCATTGCGGAAGGCGGATAAGCTGGCGCTTGTCGGTCGGTTGTCGAGCTCGATCGCGCATGAGATCAACAACCCACTGGAAGCTGTGACGAACCTGCTCTACCTTCTGTCCGAGTCGCCCCTGAGACCCGAGGACAAAGAGTACGTGATGCTGGCGCAGCGCGAGTTGGCACGCGTCTCCGAGATCACCGCGCAGACGCTCGCGTTCAATCGTCAGCAGAATACCCATGAAGCCGTGATCGTGACCGACATTCTCGACTCGGTGCTGGCGCTGTACCAGGGCAGGCTTTCCACCTCGGGCATCCAGGTAGAGAGGCGCTACCGGTGTAAAGAAAAGCTGCTTTGTTATCCGGGGGAGATACGGCAGCTCTTCACGAATCTGATCGGGAACGCCTTCGATGCGACGCGCAATGGCGGCAAGATTGTTGTGCGCGAACGCCTGGCCTCCCATCCCAGGACGGGCCAGAAAGGCATTCGCATCACCATTGCGGACAACGGCACCGGGATGACCCCTGAGGTGAAGAGCCATCTATTCGAGGCGTTCCACTCCACCAAGGGCAACAACGGAACGGGCCTTGGGCTTTGGATCAGCAGTGGGATCGCCAGAAAACACGGCGGCTCGCTCCGCGCGAGTTCCTCCACGGCAGCCGCTCATCGTGGCTCGGTCTTCGCTCTCTTCGTCCCATTCCGGAAGGCGCAGGTAGAGGTCGAACCTTAAGTCCTCGGAGCCCCCAGAGCTTCCGTTGGCTCGGCTCGGCCAAAAGGGTGTCCATGGGGCTCGCGGGAGCTAGTAGCCCATGCCGGCGAGCACGCCGCGCATGTAGGCAAAGCTCTCCGTCATGCCGGGCAGCGGGTCTTCAGGTTTGATCTCGTACTCGAGGTCGACAAAGCCGGCGTACCGCATCGCGATCAGGGCCTCAAAGATCGCGCGCACCGGCATGACGCCCTCGCCCACCGCGACCTGGCTCTCCTTTGCGGTCGGATCGGCAAGGTCCTTCATGTGGATGTCGAGAAGCCGGGGCCCCGCTTTGCGGATCGCGGCCACCACATCCGTGCCCGCACGCATGGTGTGCCCAACGTCGATGCAGCACCCCAGCCGCGGGTCCATGCCCTGCACCGCGGCCAGCACGTCCAGCGGCGACGGCCACTCCTTGTCCTCGGGCCCATGGTTGTGGATGGCCACCGGGATCCCGTACAGCTTCACGAAGCGCTCCACCCGCCGGAGGGTAGCGTGCGTGGGGGCGCCCACGATCAGCGGAATGCCTGCAGCTTTTACGTATTCGAACTTCGCGCGGATATCGTCGTCATCATCCTTGGCGAACGTGATCGTGCCGGCGGCGGTCAAGGTCAGGCCGGCGGCGCGGTACTGTTCCGCTTTGGCCCGCACCGCCTCCGGCGTTGCCATTGGCAAATGGACGTCTTTCAGGTTCAGATACGGGGTGCGCAACTGCTTCATCGCCGAGATCACAACGGCGGCGTCGAAGTGGCGCAGGCTGTAGCGGGCGACCCCGCGCCGCAGAGGCGGGGCGGAGTTGCCGGGGCGCGCGCTCGCCGTCTGGGCGGAGAGGGGCGCGCAGGCGGCTGAACCCGCGAGCAGCGCGCCACCACGGAGCAGGGAACGTCGCGTCGTCGGCACCGTCGGATGCTAGAGCGTGCCGGCGGCCTCTGTCCAGCAACTTGTGTCCGGTACGGCTCCCGGCTGATGGCGGGCTTCCCACCACGCGGCTGCTTGCGTGCAGCCGGCAGGGGGCCGCGATACCCTGTTGCTGTGAGCATTACGGTGGACTACAAGAGCGCCGGCGTCGATATCGAAGCCGGCAATGAGGCCGTTCGGCGCATGAAGCGGCATGTGGCGCGGACGCATGGCCCCGCGGTGCTGACGCAGCTGGGCGCCTTTGGTTCGCTGTTCTCGCTCGGCGAGGCGATCCGCGGCATGGACGAGCCTGTCATGGTGCAGAGTACCGATGGCTGCGGCACCAAGACGCTGGTCACGGTGATGGCCGGCCGCAGTGGGTCCTTGCAGCCCTACGAATCGCTGGGACGCGACCTGGTGGCTGCGGTCGCAGGCGACATCGTCGTGATGGGGGCCAGGCCGCTCACCTTTCTGGACTACCTGGGCGTGCACAGGGTCGAGCCCGAGTTGATTGAGGCGCTGGTGCGCGGCATGAGTGCGGCCTGTGAGGAGGCCTCGATCGCGCTGGTGGGCGGCGAGACGGCCGAGATGCCTGCGGTGTACGCGGAAGGGGATCTTGATGTCGTCGGCTTCGTCACCGGGGTGGTGGAGAAGCGCAAACTGCTGACCGGGGCAGGCATAGTGCCCGGGGATGTGCTGTACGCCGTGAACTCAAGCGGGCTGCACACCAACGGCTACTCGCTGGCGCGCAAGCTGTTCTTCGAGATCGCCGGCCTGGAGGTGCAGAGCGCGCCCGAGGAGCTGGGTGGAGCCTCCGTCGGCGAGGTGCTGCTCGCGCCGCACACCAACTATGTGGCGCCGGTGCGCGCCATCCTGGACGCGGGTGTGCCGGTGAAGGGCATGGCGCACATCACCGGCGGCGGGCTGACCGAAAACGTGCCTCGCATCGTGCCGGAGGGCCTGGGCGTCGTGGTAGATCGCAGCACGTGGACGCCGCAGCCGGTCTTCGGGATGATGCAGCGCCTGGGAAACATCCCGGACCCGGAGATGTTGCGCGCCTTCAACATGGGTGTGGGGCTGGTGATCGTGGCTCCTGCAGGGCTGCAGGAAGAGCTGAGTGCAATTGTGAAGCCGTTTGCACATCTGCGGGTATGGGAGTTGGGCCGTGTGGAGGCCGATGCCCAGGGCGTGCAGTATGCAGGGGCAGCCGCATGAGTCTGCTGTCGCGCGAGGCGCTGCTCGAGGCCATTCCGGGGTGTCTTACGGCAACCGATCTGCCCTTGCCGGGAGCGGTCAAATACACCGGGAAGGTGCGGGATACGTACGACCTTGCGCCGGGTGATCCTGCCGGCGAGCTGCTGCTGATTACCACCGATCGGCAGAGCGGCTTTGATCGCCTGCTGGGAGCGATCCCGTTCAAGGGGCAGGTGCTGAACCGGACCTCGCTGTACTGGTTTCAGGGGACGGAGCACCTGGTGCCGAACCACGTCATTCGCAGCCCGCTGGCAAACGCGCTGCTGGCGCGCAAGTGCCGTGTGTTGCCGATCGAGTTTGTGGTGCGAGGGTACCTGACCGGTTCCACCGACACCTCCATCTGGACCAAATACCGCGCGGGGGAACGAAGCTTTGGAGACACGGTGCTGCCGGACGGCATGCAGAAGAACCAGCCGTTGCCCACGCAGCTGATCACGCCGACCACAAAGGAGACAGCGCATGATCGCCCCATCACCGCGGAGGAGATCGTCGCCGAGGGCTGGCTCACCGCGGAGCAGTGGGCGTTCTGCGCGGAGGCTGCATTGCAGCTGTTCCGCTTCGGCCAGGAGACCGCCGCCCAGCGCGGATTGATTCTCGTGGACACGAAGTATGAGTTCGGGGTGGACAGCGACGGGCAGATCCGGCTGATCGATGAGATCCATACTCCGGACTCCAGCCGCTACTGGCTTGCGGACAGCTACGCCGAGCGGGTGCGCGAGGGCCGCGAGCCGGAGATGATCGATAAGGAGTTCTTTCGATTATGGTTTCGCGAGCGCTGCGATCCGTACAAGGACGCCGTGCTGCCCGTGCCACCGGATGACCTGATCGCCGAGCTGGCCGCACGTTATATTCAGCTCTTCGAGCGCATCGCGGGGGAGGACTTTGCGCCGGATCTTCGACCTCTGGAACCGACTGTCTTGGAAGCGATTACGAATGTAAAAGCCGGTTCGCATACCGAGGTGCGTGGGTGAGGGATACGGTGCTGGTCGTCGGTTCGGGTGCCCGCGAGCACGCGATCGCCGAAGCGTTGAAGCGCTCGCCGCAGAGCCCCGATCTGCTCTGCTTTTCCAACGCGCAGAACCCGGGAATCGAGCGGCTTTGCCGGCGCTATGCGACCGGGTCGGTGATCGATGGCGCGACGATTGCGGCGTTTGCGAAGGATCAGGGAGCGACGCTCGCTGTGATCGGGCCGGAGGCGCCCCTGGCAGCAGGCGTTGCCGATGCGCTCTGGGCGACGGATGTGCCCACCGTAGGGCCGACGCAGAACCTGGCGCGCATCGAGTCGAGCAAGGGCTTTGCGCGACGCCTGATCGAAAAGTACGGCATTCCCGGCAACCCGGAGTTCCAGCGCTTTGCGCCGGGGCTGGCCGACTCCGAAGATGCGGTACTGCAGGAGGCCGAAGCCCTGCTGCGGCGCCTGGGCGAGCGCCACGTGATCAAGGACGACGGGCTGGCCGGCGGCAAGGGCGTCAAGGTCTTCGGAGACCATTTGCATTCGCTCGCTGAGTCGCTGGCCTTTTGCCGCGAACTGTTGCGGGCAGGGCATCCCTTCGTGATCGAGGAGAGGCTGGAGGGTGAAGAGTTTTCGCTGCTGAGCTTCACGGATGGCGCTGTGCTGCGGCATATGCCGGCGGTACAGGATCACAAGCGAGTCTTCGAGGGCGACCGGGGCCCGAACACCGGCGGCATGGGCTCGTACAGCTGCGCCGACGGCTTGCTGCCGTTTCTCTCCCTACCCGATGTGCTGGAGGCGCAGGCCATCAATGAGCGCACCGTGGCGGCGTTGCGCGAGGAGTGCGGGCAGCCGTACCGGGGCGTGCTGTACGGCGGCTTCATGGCGACGCGGCATGGGGTGCGGCTGATCGAATACAACGCGCGCTTCGGCGATCCCGAGGCCTTGAACCTGCTCACGCTCCTGGATACCGACCTGCTGGATGTCTTTAAGGCCATCGCGGACGGCACGCTCGCAGAGGTGCACACGCGTTTTCTCCCCGAGGCGAGCGTGTGCAAGTATGTGGTGCCGGAGGGCTACCCCGAGGCGCCGCGCAAGGGCGACCCCGTCAGCCTGCCAGGGTACCTGCTGCCCGGCGTTTCGTTGTTCCTCTCCGCGGTGGATGTGCGCGCCGGGGAGCTGATCGCCACCGGCTCGCGGACGGTGGCCGTGGTCGCCCGAGGGAGGTCGTTGGCCGTTGCGGAAGAGCTCTGTGAGCGCTTCGCCGCGCTGGTGCCGGGACCGTTCTTTCACCGCAGAGACATCGGCACGGCGGAGGCGCTGGCACGGCGGGTGCAGCATATGCGGGCGCTGCGATCGCTGCCGGCATGAGCGCGGAGACGCTGCGTGTAGGTGTACTGGGGTCGACCCGCGGCACGGCGCTGCAGGGCGTGCTGGACGCGTTGGCGGCGAATCAGCTGCCCGGGGTGGAGCTGGCGCTGGTCGTCTCCGACAAGCCCGGGGCGTTTCTCTTAGAGCGCGCGGCAGAGGCCGGCCTCGACACGCTGCACCTGAGCCCCGTAGGGCTCGAACGCGAGATGTTCGACGCCGAGGTGACGCGGGCGTTTGAGGAGGCGGGCGTCGAGCTGATCCTGATGATCGGCTACATGCGCATCGTGTCGCGGGGCTTCATCGAGGACTGGCGAGGACGGTTGCTGAACGTGCATCCCTCGCTGCTGCCGGGGTTTGCGGGGCTGATGAACCGCAGGGTGCATGAGGCGGTGCTGGCCTCCGGCGTGCGCGAGACCGGCTGCACCGTGCACCAGGTCACCGAAGAGGTGGATGCCGGGCCGATTGTGCTGCAGCTGCGCTGCCCGGTGCTCGCAGGGGATACAGTAGAGAGCTTGAAGGATCGCGTGCAGGCGCTGGAACAGCAGGCGTTTGTGGAGGTGCTGCGCGGATGGCCGCGCGGCTGAGGCGCGGTCCTCCTTGCGGGAGAGCGGACGAGCATGGCGGACGGGACCGGGGGAGCAACGGTCGGGATCGGCGCTGGGAATAGCGTCGGAATCAGGGTCGGAATCATCATGGGCGGTCGTTCGGACTGGCCGACCATGGAGCGTGCGGCGAAGGTGCTGGACGAGTTGGGCGTGGGGTATGAGGTGGAGGTGGTCAGCGCGCATCGCACGCCGGAGCGCATGTTTGCCTACGCGCGGACGGCTCGCGAGCGGGGGCTCCAGGTGATCATCGCCGGGGCGGGCGGCGCGGCGCACCTGCCCGGCATGGTCAGCGCGCTGACGACGCTGCCGGTGCTGGGCGTGCCGGTGGAGAGCAAGGCGCTGAAGGGCGTGGATTCGCTGCTGTCGATTGTGCAGATGCCCGGCGGTGTGCCCACGGCGACGTTCTCCATTGGGCCCTCCGGGGCAAAGAACGCAGCGCTCTTCGCGGTGCAGGTGCTGGGCCTGCAGGACGCGGCGCTGGCCGAGCGATTCGCGGCGCATCGCAAAGCGCAGACCGAAGCCGTGCTGGCCGAGGCCGACCCACGCGTATGACCCACCGGCAGCAACAACCGACACGCATCGGCATCCTGGGCGCGGGGCAACTGGCGCTGATGCTGGCCGAGGCCTGCCCCGTGCTGGCCGCGAAACTCCCTGCGCTGCCGCGGATCGAGGTGATCTGTGCCGGATCGCCCGGCGACTGTGCGGCGCGGGTGGCGCCCCTGGTGGAGACCGATCTGGCCGATGCCGAGAGCGTGCGGCGGTTTGCGGCGACGGTGGACCTGGTGACCGTCGAGAGCGAGAACATCGACGCCGGGGTGCTGGCAGGGCTGAACCTCTACCCCAACGCGCGGGCGATCGGGATCGCACAGGACCGGCTGCTGGAAAAGGGGTTCTTCCGCGAGTGCGGCATCGAGACGGCGCCGTATGCGCCGGTGGACTCGGTGGAGGACCTCCAGCGGGCGATCGCGGAGCTTGGGCTGCCAGCGATCCTGAAGACGCGCCGCATGGGCTATGACGGCAAGGGGCAGGTACGCCTGGCGCGGGCGAACGAGGCCCCTGCGGCGTGGATCGAGGTGGGTGAGGTGCCGTGCATTCTGGAGGGCACCGTGCGCTTCGGTGCGGAGGTGAGCCTCGTCGCGGCGCGCAACGGGTCGGGCGAGGTGGTCTTCTATCCGCTGACCGAGAACCATCACCGCGCCGGCATCCTGCGCACCTCCATCGCTCCGTGCGACTGCGCGGCGCTGCAGCCGGTGGCGGAGCGGTACATGCGCGAGGTGCTGACGGGGCTGGACTACGTGGGCGTGCTGGCGATCGAGTTCTTCTTCGTCGACGACCGGCTGGTGGCGAACGAGATGGCGCCCCGCGTGCACAACTCGGGCCACTGGACCATCGAGGGGGCGGCGACCTCGCAGTTTGAGAATCACCTGCGGGCGTTGCTGGATCTGCCGCTGGGGCCGACGGACAGCCAACCTACGGTGATGCTGAACTGTATCGGCCGCATGCCCGCAGTGGAGGAGACAGCGCGCTGGCCGCAGCTGTTTCGGCATGACTACGGCAAGGAGCCGCGGCCGGGGCGCAAGGTCGGGCATCTGACCTTCCCCGCGAGTGCGACAGAGGCGATTGCGTACTGGCAGGAGCGGCTGCGGGACGAGTAGCTGGTTGTGGTGTGACGTTCTTTGCAACTCCTGCTGAGGCGCCCGTTGGAGCTGTACGGGTCCCGGCAAAATACGGGGGTCCTTCGACTGCGGGCTTCGCCCTTCGCTCAGGATGACGCTTTTGGGGGAGGCGGAAACGGAGCTTGCTTCGGTGTGTGTTTGCGCGAGGGAACCATGGGAGTAAACAGGGGTTCAAGGAACACTTTCAGTGTCATGCTTTCGAGACACTCAGTTCCGGTGATCCCGGCGAAAGCAGGTCCTTCCCTCCGCTTTGCTCCGGGTCAGATGACAACTCTTCTGGTGCGAACTTCTGAGCGGACGCTGACTGCCCGTCCGAGAAACAGTCGAGTCCCGCTTCTAGCTGCGGATGATCCAGTCCCGCACCGTCTTACATGTTCGTCTGGCCGCCGCGCATGCTTTCGTTGAAGCTGGGCTTGAGGAAGGTGAGGGCGTCGGCGACCTCGGCCTCGAACTGGGGACGGCGTTCGATGAGCCTGGGGGTGGCCTGGGCGCGGGCGTTGCCGGAGAGCACGAGCTGGCCGTCGCGGGCCAGCTCCGCGGCCGAGCTTTGCAGTTCGGCGACCGTGGAGTTTAGGTACTGCGCATCGCGCGGATCGGCGATCCAGACCGGAGCGTCCTGGCCGAGGACGTGACTGAGCCAAAAGACGTGGGCGGCGAGGAAGTCTTTGCGCTGCTCCGGGGTGGTGTCGTTGAAGAGAAAGCGCTGCTGCTTGGCCGAGTAATAGCGCGTGGTGACGGGCACGGGCTGGCGGTTGCCGCTCTTCACCAGTTCGAGCTGGCCCTGGTCCAGGGTCTTGCGCACGGCGTTGTAGATGAAGTTTTCGGTGAAGGGCTGCTCGAGCGCGCTGACCACGTCGCGGAAGGTTTGGGTCAGCGAAGCCGAGACCTTGGCATGGAGGATGGCCTCGGCGCCGGTTTCCAGGCGGATCTCGCCGTGCACGATAAAGGTGTCCGCGCCCGAGGTGGACGGGTGGAAGGGCCAGGCGAACTTGCCGAAGGAGAGAGGCAGCCCGAGCAGCGACAGGTGGCAGTCCGGACGCGGGTTGGTGAGGCGCTCGGCCGTCTCCGCGAAAAAGGTGCCGAGTTCGCCCGTAAAGCGCGGGTCCGCGGCGTCGAAGTCGTGGCCGAGCTCGAGGGTGAGGCTTGTGTCCGGGCGCGCCGCGAGGCTCGTGCGATAGCGCACCGTGGGCTCGCCGCTGAAGCTGGTGCCGGGGTCGCGCGGCGTGAGGCTGAGGCCGGCGGTGTGGGCGGCGAGTTCGAGCTGGGCGAGTGCGGGCGCGGCGGTGAGGCTCATGGGTGGGTTCCTTGCGAAGGTCTTTGGCCCCTTTAGTTTATCGGCTCGGCGCGCCGCACGCGGTTCTCCGACAGTTGCCACGAGACCCTTTATGAGCGCCGCAGCGTGGCTACGGCTGCAGCTTCAGCGCCGCGCCTGCTCGGCATGAGGCGAGCTTAGACCGCCTGCTGAACCTCGTTTACCAGGGTGCCGATAGGATTGCCGATGGCCTTCTGGGCGATCTTGGGCAGCGACTCGCCGCGCCGGTACATCAGGTAGGCGGCGACGACGCCGGCTACGATACTGCCCCAATAGATTGCACGCTTCATGGAATATGACCTCCGGGAGCCGAAGACTCCGAAGTCCTTGGATGCGAGGGGGGCGGGGAACGTTTGGAGCTTAGGGCTGATGCACGCGTTCCGCCGGGATCACGGGAAAGGCGCTGGAAGCGCCGGAGCTCTGGAGGCGGATCTCTCCGCGACCGGGGCCGGTCACGGTGAAGCTCCAGTCGGTGGTGTCGTCGCCATGCTTCACGGTGAAGTGCAGCACAGAACCGGTGATGACGCTCTTGATGATGGGCGAGTTGCCGGGGTCGGCCTCTGCCTCGGTCACCTTGCCGTCGTCGCCCAATGCGATGTGCGCGTTGGTCAACGAGCCAGTCACGCCCGTGCCGCTGGGAACAAGCGTGAGCGTGGCGAAGGGCTTGCCCAGCAGAACCCAGTGCCACGTGCCCGCAAAGGAGGCCGCGGTGGCCGGTGCAGGCGCCTGGGCCGCGGCGAGTGGGAAAGGCGACGCGGGCTGGGCCGGGGAGGCGAAGGGCAAGGCAACGGCGAGCGTGGCGAGCAGGGTGCCGCGGCCGAGAGGCAGTTTGGGGCAGGCGCGCATGGGGGCAGGCTCCGATCTCCGGTGTGGTGCACTGTATCAGACGGCTTGGTGAGGCCGCGATAGCGAACCGGTGCAGATGTTTCAGCCGCGGAGCGTCTCTTCGAGCGCGCGGAAGGCGGCCCAGGGAGTGTCGTCGATCAAAACGCCGAGCCGCAGACTCTCTTCGCGGAGGCGCAGGGTGCCCTCGCCGGGGAAGCGCGGCGTGTTTCCGGGCGTGACCGGCGTTGCGGCGTGCAGCGCGTCGATGCAGCCCTCTGTGAGCCGCTCCATCTCGGCCAGCGAGCCGACTGCCTCCGGGCTGATGGCGAGAAAGATCTGGGAGAGGCCGACCTCGGCGAGCGGGTCCGGGGCGATCTGGTGCGTGGCCAGCCCGCCGGAGAGCGTGGCCGCGAGCAGGTCGAGCACGAAGGCGAGGCCGGAACCCTTCCAGAAGCCGACCGGGAGGGCGCGTTGGGTGCGCTCGATGGCAGCGGGATCGCGGGTGAGCTCGCCACTCTCGTCGAAGCCGCCGGGAACGGGCAACGGATCGCCGCGTTGGCGGTGGGCGGCCAGGGCGCCGTACGAAAACTGGCTCACGGCGATGTCGAGGACGATAGCGCC
This sequence comes from uncultured Acidobacteriaceae bacterium, assembly GCA_964248055.1. Lineage (GTDB taxonomy): Bacteria > Acidobacteriota > Terriglobia > Terriglobales > Acidobacteriaceae > Granulicella. The sequence continues at coordinate 18,685 of CAXTWN010000055.1, forward strand.
GGCCGGGCGCGGGACGGCGACGATGAGCGGATTGTTGCCAAGCGCGGGCGAAGTGGCGCCCCAGGGCGGCAGGTTTGGCAGGGTGTTCGTCCAGGCAAGCAGCGCGCAGCCGGCCTCGGCCGCCTGCCAACCGTAGGTGCCGCCGCGCATCCAGTGGGTGGTGTCGCCCAGCGCGACCGCCCCGACGCCGTGGGCGCGCGCGAGCTCCACGGCGCGGGCGCGCCTGGCATGCGCGGCGAGATTGCCGGGGCCGCGATGGCCGGCCCAGCGCTCCAGCGCGCCGCACCCGGCACGTCCGGCCGCCCCTGGACCACGGCCACGCC
>CAXTWN010000056.1:0-259 GCA_964248055.1 uncultured Acidobacteriaceae bacterium
GGATGGTGGCCTGGGGCTGGTTGGGCGGGGCGAAGGGCGCGATCTCGTCGATGTACGAAAGCTGCGTAGCAAGGCCAAGGGAGTAGCCGGGGGCTGACGGCGAGTGCTGATACTCCCCGCGGACGTACAAGGAAAAACGCCCCCACTCATTCAGGGTGGAAAAGCCGGTCACATTGTTAAATCCCGCTGCGTAGGGCCGGCCGTAGTCGTTCACGAGGGTCTGGCCGAGATGATAGCTGTCACGCAGGGTGGGGCCGGT
>CAXTWN010000056.1:269-18635 GCA_964248055.1 uncultured Acidobacteriaceae bacterium
TATCCGACCACGCCATGCCGCCCCCGTGGGCGGGCCCAAGCCACGCGTCGTTCTTGCCGCCGGAGAACTCATGCCCGAGAAGGTGGTAAGAACCGGAGCCTTCGACCAGGCGGAAAGGATTTTGGGCTGCGATGGGCCCCTGCGGGATGGTGGCCTGGACCGCGTTGTAGCCGGTGGCGGGACCAACCTGGTCGAGGCCCGACAGGGTATTGGCGAGGGTGCTGGTGTAGCCTGCGGCCCCGGGAGCATGCTGGTATTCCGCCCGGGCATAGAGCGAAAAACGTCCCTTTTCGGCGAGGATCGCCCCGCCCAGCAGGTTATTGAATCCAGGCTGGTACGGCCGGCCGTAGTCGTTCACGAGGGTCTGGCCGAGATGATAGCTGTCCCGCAGGGTGGGGCCGGTGATGCCCATCACGCGGGTGTAGACGCTCTCTACTCCGTAGACCTGACCGCGGGTCATGGCGCTGCTCAGGGTACCGGCAGAGCCGGGATCTTCCTCCGCGAGATAGGTCATCAGCTTGGCGTAGATCTCCCGAGCCTGATCGTCGCCTCCATTCTGGATGGCGTAGGAGGACTTCTCGAGAGCGTGGAGGAGGCTGCGGCGCGTCCAGGGCCGCATGCTGATGAAGAGGGTATCCAGGTAGCCCATGGAGTAGAGGCGCAGGACCATGGGGTTGATTACGCTGTCATCCGGGATATAGGCGGAGCCGAGATGGTCTTTGAGGTGCACGATCTCCGGCGGCGTGTCGACCGGAAGTGCCGGCAGGGAGGCGACCGGCACCGGGGCAGGAAGGCTGACGGGGGCAGGGGAACCGGGCTGGATGGTGATCGGCTTGTCGAGTGGGTCCTGGTAGCCGGACTGGGCGGGCGAGGACGCGGGAGCGGATCCGGGCATCTGCGGCGGCGTTGGCATCTGCGGCGGGGTGGGTGTCTGGGACGGCGTGGGCGTCGACGGCGATTGTGCGGGAGTGGCCGCTGGCATTGACGGCAAGGTGTCCGGCGTGACCGGAACCGGCGCCGGCTGCGAGGGATAGTTGGGCGTTTGGGCTGCCACGATGGCAGGAACAATCAAGAGGACCGACAGAGCCACGCCCGCTGTCACGAAACGAGGGCGCCGCAGAACGCGCTTCTGGAGCATGCGTTCAGTGTAGCGGGAGGCGTCTGTCTCCGCAGGAGAGGTGCAGGGCGTGGTACCTCAGCGGATCAGTTGCGCGCACACAGCTGGGAAGCAGGATTCATCAGAAGCGGATGCCCCGCGTTCGCAGATAGCCTTCCAGGCGCTTGACGGGCGTTGTGCTCCGTGGCCGGCCCACGCGCCGGGCTGCAGGCACGGGCAGCATCGCCCACAGGATCGCGGAACCGGCGCCCGAGCGGGCGCGGAGCACGGATTCCTGCATAGCGCGGTACACGGCGACCGCATCCTCTCCATCCACGGTCAGGATGGGCAGCTTCAACCGCCCGGCGGCACGCTGTACCGCGTCCCAGCTGAAGGCATCTTCAGCGGTGCGCCGACCGGACCGGAATGCGGCGGGACCGCGCGGATCGGCACAGACGAACAGGAGAGGCAGAAGCCGCTCCTGCGCCCAGGCGAGAGCTGCGGTCCAGCCCGGTTCGACGCTGTCCGCTCGAAGGTAGATCGACACCAGACGATCTGTCGATGAACCACGCAAGGCTGCGGCCATGGCTGCGGCCAACATGAGGCGTGCATCACTGCTGCCGAGCGCCGGGATGGGGAGAACGCCCGGGGTTGTGCCGTTCACACCGGACGGCGCCAGGGCGAGGGCTGTGCTGTCGCCGAACTCGGGAACGAGCAGGTCTCCGGGTTGCAGCTGCAACAGGGTCGCTGCGAGCAGCGCCTCTCGCGAGGGGAGCAAAGGCCTGGACGGAGCGCGCCCTCCTGTGTCTCTGAGGTTGGCGGTGCTTCTGGCGCTGCGGCGGTTGGTCGCCACATCGAGTGCAAGGCAGCGCCGCGTGAGGTCGAGCACACGGCGTAGCTCGTCGTTGGGCAGCAACGGATTTTCAGCCAAGGAGATCCTCCGATGCTGTGGTGAACGAACGCGCGACTGGCCTCTCCGGGAGGACGGCTCCCGGTCAGGGCTACGCGAACGCGGCGCTGGGCGCTTCGGGCGCTAGGCCCAGCTCTGAAAGCGCGTTCTGTGCCGTCTCGGGTGGAAGCGTGCCTTCGCGGGCGAGCTTAGAGAGCGCAGCGGCCACGATGGATTCGGCATCCACCTCAAAGTGCCGGCGCAGGTGCTCGCGGTTGTCGGAGCGGCCGAAGCCATCGGTGCCGAGGGTGACGAGGCGGTTGCCGAGCCAGGGGGCGAGGCCGTCGGGAAGGGACTTGATGTAGTCGCTGGCCGCGATGATGGGACCCTGCGCCTCGGCCAGTGTCTGTGCGAGGAAGGCATGACGTTCCGGCTGCGCCGGGTGAAGGCGGTTCCAGCGCTCCACCTCCAGGCAGTCGCGGCGGAGTTCGGTGTAGCTGGTCACACTCCACACATCGGCCGCGACGTTGTACTTCTCCGCGAGGATCTCCTGTGCGCGTACGGCTTCGTTCAGGATAGGACCTGAGCCGAAGAGCTGCAGCGTTGCGGGGGCGTTCTCGGCAGCCTTGAACCGGTAGATACCCCGCAGGATGCCCTCGCGGATGGCTTCGATGTTCTCCGCCGCGGGCTGGGGGTAGTCCTCGTTGTACATGGTGAGATAGAAGAACCGATCCTCACCGGCCTCGTACATGCGACGGATGCCGTCCTGCAGGATCACGGCCATCTCGAAGACGTACGCCGGGTCATAGGTGATGCAGGTGGGGATGGTGCTGGCCAGCACGTGGGAGTGGCCGTCCTGGTGCTGCAGCCCTTCGCCGAGCATGGTGGTGCGGCCGGCGGTGCCGCCCATCAGGAAGCCTTTTCCGCGCGAGTCCGCAAAGGCCCACGCCATGTCCCCGATGCGCTGGAAGCCGAACATGGAGTAGTAGAGGTAAAAGGGAATCATCGGTACGTTGTAGTTGGTGTATGCGGTGCCGGCGGCGGTAAAACTGGCCATGGAACCGGCTTCGGTGATGCCCTCTTCGAGGATCTGGCCTTCCTTCTTTTCGCTGTAGCCGAGCAGCATGTCGGCGTCGTGCGGAGTGTACTTCTGGCCCTCGGGCGCGTAGATGCTGACCTGCTTCATCACGGATTCGAAGCCGAAGGTGCGGCCTTCGTCGGGAATGATCGGCACGATGAGCTTGCCGATGGTCGGCTCCTTGAGCAGGCCGCGCATCATGCTGACAAAGCCGGTGGTGGTAGAAAGCGCACGACCCTTGGAACCGACCAGCCACTCCTTGAAGAAGTCCAGCGACGGCGCCCTGAAGGTCGGCTCGGGAACCTTGCGGGCGGGCAGATAGCCACCCAGGCTCTCGCGCCGTGCCTGCATGTAGGCAATGGCGGGATCGTTCGGCTCGGGTCGATAGAAGTCGGCCTCCTTCGCTGCGGCGTCGGGCAGCGGGATGTCGAACTGCTGCACGAAGGCCGAGAGACCCTCGTCGGTCAGCTTCTTCTCCGAGTGCGTGGCGTTGCGGGCCTGCGCGGATGCCAGACCGTAGCCCTTAACCGTCTTGGCGAGGATGACCGTAGGACCGCCTTTGTGTTCGAGGGCGCGTTTGTAGGCGTTGTAGATCTTGAGCGGATCATGGCCGCCGCGGTGCAGGCGCCCAAGCTGCTCGTCGGTCTTGTCCTCGACCAACTTGAGGAGCTCGGGGTAACGGCCGAAGAACTCCTGGCGAAGATAGGCACCGCCTTTGGCCTTATAGGTCTGGAAGTCGCCGTCGACGCACTCTTCCATGCGCTTGAGCAGCAGCCCCTGGTGGTCGCGCTCGAAAAGCTCATCCCAGTCCGAGCCCCAGATCACTTTGATGACGTTCCAACCGGCACCGCGGAACATGCCCTCGAGCTCGTCGATGATGCGCTTGTTGCCGCGCACGGGGCCGTCGAGGCGCTGGAGGTTGCAGTTGACCACGAAGATGAGGTTATCGAGCCCCTCACGGGAGGCAAGCGAGATGGCGCCGAGGGTGTCGACCTCGTCGGTTTCGCCGTCCCCAACGAAGGCCCAGACCTTGCGTTCGGTGTGCGGGATGAGGCTGCGGTTTTCGAGGTACTTCATGAAGCGCGCCTGATAGATCGCGTTCAACGGGCCGATGCCCATGGAGACCGTGGGGAACTGCCAGAAGTCCTGCATGAGCCAGGGGTGCGGGTAGCTGGAGAGCCCGGGCTCGCCGCGGAGTTCGTGGCGGAAGTTCTTGAGGCGCTGTTGGTCGAAGCGGCCTTCGAGGAAGGCGCGGGCGTAGACACCGGGAGAGGCGTGGCCCTGGAAGTAGATGAAGTCGCCGGGTTGGTCACCATATTTGGCGTGGAAGAAGTGGTTGAAGCCGACCTCCAGGAGCGTCGCCAAGGAGGAGTAGGTGGAGATGTGGCCGCCGATGCCCGGGTCGGCCTTGTTCTGCTTATGAACCATCGCCATGGCGTTCCAGCGGATGAGCGCCTCCACGCGGCGTTCGAGCGAGCGGTCGCCGGGGTAGGGCACCTCGTCATGCTTGGGAATGGTGTTGAGATACGGCGTGGTGACGTCGCCGGTCGCGGGAACGCCGGCTTCGCGGGCTCGGGTGCGCAGGGCCGAGAGCACGGTCGCGCCCTGTTCCCAGTCGTGGGCGACGACGGCGTCAAACGCCTCAATCCACTCGGCGACCTCTGCGGTCAGGTCCTGCTGTACGGCCTCGTCTACCTTCACTGGCATGGCGTTTCCTCGTCCGGATCTATGCGACTTCTACGATATATGCGGCTGTGGATGCCGCGCCAGCGACAACGGCTAAGACAGCGGGGCGTGAGGACGGTCAAGCAGCCCTAGGACCGCTGCGGCCACGCGCTCGATAACGGTTTGCTGTGACGCAGAGCCTCCCTGCAGCTTGTCGCGGACCTCGGCGAGGGCTGCCATCTGGCGGTCGCGTTCCGGGCCCTCGCGCAGCAGCGGTGCCAGCTCGGCGGCGACGTTCTCTGCGGTGAAGCGGCCCTGGAGCAGCTCGGGGACGATCCGTTTGCCTGCAATCAGGTTCACCATGGCGACGGCGAGATTGCCGCTGAGGTCCCGCAACGGAGGGAACTCGGCAGGGTAGTCGACCAGGCGGCGGGCGACGGCGAAGGTGAGCGGCGAGACGCGGTAGACCACCACGAACGGGTTGCCGATGAGCGCGGCCTGCACCGTCGCCGTGCCGCTGGCCACGACCGAGGCACGAGCGTGAAAGAGCGCTTCGCGCGCGTCAGGAACGAGCGTGAGGCGCAGGCTTCGGGCCTCGGGACCCCAGTAGCGGAGGTGGTCGCGGTTGAGCTCCTCGATGAAGGCGAGGAGATCCCGCTCACGGACTGTGGAGGCGACGGGCAGCAGAAACTCGTAGCGGGTGTGGGCGGCCGGGTCGGCGGGCGTCTGGATCTCGCCGGCGGTGAAGGTGGTGCGGGCGGAGGCCGTCGCGATGAGATCGCTCATGGCAAGTTCGTGGAGCGTGGGCAGGTTGGCGCGGATCTCCTTCCAGCGACTGCCGGGCAGGAGGGCGACCCAGGTCTTGGCGGGATCGAGGCCGTGCTGGGCGGCGTAGCATTCGCGGGTGGAGTTGGGGAGCGGCAGACCGGCGAGCGGATGCCCGACGAACTCGGCGTCAACGGCGCGTTCGCGGTAGAAGCGCTCTTCAAAGGGGAAGATGACGAGCATACGGTCGACGCGCTGCTGCCCCCAGCGCAGGCGGCGGCGCTTCCAGGCCCAGAGCTGTGGGCTGACGAACCAGAGGACCGGGACACCGGCACGGCGGAGGTGCTTCGCCAGGCGGAAGTTTACGTCTGGGAAGTCAATCAGAACGGCGGCGTCGGGCCGGTCGCGGCGAAGGGAGCGGACCAGGCGGCGGTAGCTGGCATAGATGCGTGGGATGTGGCGCAGAATTTCCGTGACGCCCATGACGGCGACGTCTTCGGCGCGGACGGTGCGTTGCTGGCCCGCGGCCTCCATGGCGCGCCCGCCCAGACCGGTGAAGGTGGCGCCGGGCAGGTGCCGGCGAAGGTGGCGGATGAGTTCGGCGCCATAGGCGTCACCGGAGGCCTCGCCGGCGGAGACGAATACGACCGGATTGGCGGGGGCAGCGATGGAAACAGCTTACCGTTCAAGGGGCGGAGCGCCTCGTCTCCCTGGTGGCATCGTAAGGATTCGCTCAACACGGTTGGCGTGTTGCCTGGATAGAAAGAGATGGAGCTGTCGCGCGGGCGCTGATTTCTTGTTGGCAGTTGCTGGCGCCGTGGCAGGCTGAAGACGGGGTATATTGTGCAACCGGGATCGCCTCTGGCGATCGCAAGCCGTGATGGCGAAGAAGCGAGGTTTGCATGGGGGGCGGAGAGCGGCGGTTTCGGGCGGTGCTGGAGCGGGGCGACCGGGCGTTGGGTTGGACGGTCGCGGCGGTGCCGTTTGATCCTGCCTCGGTGTGGCCGGAGATGATTCGCCTGCGGGTCTGCGGCGAGATCACAGGCCCGGCGGGTACCGCTTCGTTCCGGAGCTCGCTCTTTGCCCATGCCGCGGCTGACCGTCGCGAGGCATTTTATCTGCTGGTCAACCGGGACATGCAGCGCGGATCGGGCGCGGGCATGGGTGCTGAGGCGGAGTTTCGCCTGAGGCCGGATCTCGAGGAGCGTCCGGCGGAGTTGCCCGAGGAGCTGGACGCGCTGCTGGACGAGGCTGAGGGTCTGCGCCGCTGGTACGGCGAGCTGAGCGAGTACACCCGGCGGGAGATCGGCAAGTGGATCGCGAGCGCGAAGGGCAACGACGCGCGCCTGCGCCGGGCCGAGCAGACTGCGGAGCGTATGCTGAGTGCCATGGAGGCGGAGGTGGAGCTGCCGCCGTTGATCGAACGAGCGTTTCGGGCGCGTCCCCGGGCACGCGCGGGCTGGGCGCGGATGACCCCAACGCAGCGCCGAGGCGAGTTGATGGCCGTCTTCCACTACCGAACCCCGGAGTCGCAGGCCAAGCGCTTGGGCAAGCTGTGCGACGCAGCGGAAAAGCGGATGGAGTAGGGTTCCCGGACAACAGAGGTTCCGGATCCCGTACGCTGGCGCTCTGCCTCATTGTGCGCTACCATGTGGGGGCTTTCAGAAAGCCAAGCGCATGCGTCGGGAGTCCACCCCCGGCACCCGTTCCTTACGAGCTGGACGTGCGTCCTGTGCTCTTTCGTATGAAGTCGCGCTGTGAGGGGGAGAATACGATGAGAACGATCCTTGGAACGACGGCTATCGCCATGGGCTTGATCCTGCAGGGAGCTACGGTCACGGCGCAGACGGGGGAAACGCCTCGCACTGAGGCGAACCCGGGGACGAGCACGCCGGCCGAGGCGGTTTCGCAGGTGCGGATCGTGCGCCTGAGCCAGGTGCATGGGGTGGTGCAGCTGGATCGGAACACCGGGCGCGGCTATGAAGGAGCATTTGCCAACATTCCCATCGTGCAGGGGTCCAGGCTACGCACCGGCCAGGGCGTGGCCGAGGTGGAGTTTGAGGACAACAGTACGCTGCGGCTGGTGCCCGATTCTGAGGCGGTCTTTGTGCAGCTGGGCCGGACGGCGACGGGCTCGACGCTGACCACGGTGGATGTGACCCGGGGTGTGGCGTATGCGAGCTTCGGCAAAGCCAAGGGCGACGCGTACACGCTGACCGATGGGCGGACGAAGATTCTCCTGGGTTCGCCCAGCCACGTGCGGCTGGAGGCGAACGGGCCGAAGGCGGAGCTGGCGGTGTTTGAGGGCCAGGCGCAGGTGATCGGGCCGGCCAGTCCGCAGGCAACCGTGACGAAGAAGCAGGCGCTGGTCTTCGATCCTGCCGACCAGGGTCTTTCTACGCTGGCGCGCAACGCGGAGGAAGAGACCTATGACGCGTGGGATCGCAACCAGCAGCAATACCATCAGCAGCGCGCGACGCTGACTGGCACGGGGGGTGCCGGGCTGTATGGCGCCAATGATCTGAACTACTACGGGCAGTTTGTGGATATGCCGGGGTGCGGATCGATGTGGCGTCCGTACTTTGCGAGTGCGGCGTGGGATCCCTTTGCAAATGGCATGTGGGCGTATTACCAGACCGCGGGGTACTCGTGGGTGTCTCCGTATCCGTGGGGCTGGCTTCCGTTCCATTCGGGCAGCTGGGCGAGTTGCGGCAACAGCGGATGGGGATGGCGGCCGGGCGGCTCGTGGTACAGCCTGGCCAACCAGGCCGTGCTGACCGGGCCGAAGCGGCCCGTGGCTCCGGTCCTGCCCAAGGATCCGAAAGAGCCGGTACGGGCGACGCTGGTGCCGGTGAACACGAGGCCCCTGACGATGTCCGGCGTGAGTGCACCGGGGACCTTCACCTTCCGTAAGGACTCGGCGGGACTCGGGGTGCCGCGGGAGAGCTTTGGCAAGCTGAGTGGGGCGTCGAACACGGTGGAGCACCATGGCGCCGCAAACAGTTCGATGTCTTCCGCATTCAATGCGTCCACGTCATTAAGTGGGAGTTCGTCGCTGCAGGGTCTGCCTGGCCGTGAGGGCCAGACGAACTACGGGGGCGCGTCGAGGGGATCAAGCACGAGTTCGAGCTCGGCCTCGCACGCCAGCGTGAGCAGCGGGTCCATGAGCGGTGGGTCGATGCACAGTGGATCGATGAGTAGTGGATCCATGAGCAGCGGATCCATGAGTAGCGGATCCATGAGCAACGGGGCGTCCGCGGCTTCATCCGGCGGCGGTCACCACTAGACGGGCTCAGAATCGTGTGATTTCTCCGGGGGCTCGCGTCCTTTTTTGCGGCCTGTAGCTTTTCTGAACCTACTCCAGGCTAGTTTCGTCAGAGCCCGTTACGTCGGTCTTGCGGCCGGAGCGGAATGCGGGGGTCTCTCCGCTGCGCGAACGAGGAAGCCGTTCGCTCCGGTCGAGATGACGCCGCGCAGGAGCCGTAAGCGAGGTCCGGCTCAGGCCGTGGCGGTCTGGGCGAGCAGTGTGCCTAGCTCCTGGTCCTTGTACTGGAGGCGGTAAAGACGCCAGTAGAGGCCATGCGCAGCGAGGAGCTCCTGATGGGTGCCCTGTTCGCGAAGCTGGCCCTTGTGCATGACGAGGATGGTGTCGGCCCGCTGCACCGTGGAGAGCCGGTGGGCGATGAGGACGGAGCTGCGACCGGTGATCATGCGCTCGAGCGCGGCACGGACGCGGAGTTCGGTGTCGGTATCAACGGAGCTGGTCGCCTCGTCGAGGATGAGGATGCCGGGTTTGTGCGCGAGGGCGCGGGCGAAGCTGATGAGCTGCTTTTGGCCGGTGGAGAGGGTTGCGCCGCGCTCGATGACGGGCTCGTCGAAGCCGCCGGGCAGCGTGCGAATGAACTCGGCGACGTTGACCTCTTCGGCGGCATTCGCGACCTCTTCGTCGGTGATCCACGAGGAGCCGAGGCGAATGTTCTTGGCGACCGTCCCGGAGAAGAGGAAGGGGTCCTGGAGCACGACGCCGAAGCGTTGACGGAGCTTTGTGAGGTCCTGGTCGCGGACGTCGACGCCGTCGATGAGAACCTGGCCGGCCTGCACGTCGTAGAAGCGCATCATGAGCGCGGTGAGGGTGGTTTTGCCGGCGCCGGTGTGGCCGACGATGGCGGCGGTGGTGTTGGGGTCGATGGTGAAGCTGACGCCGCGGAGGATCCAGTCGATGTTGGCGAGGACGGGGTGGCTCCCGTTGGTCTGGGCGCGCGCCGACGCGAAAGCAGGTCCCTCCGCTACGCTGCGGGATGACAACTCTGAGAGCGCGGCAGTTTGCTCCCTGGTGAGCTGCTGATAGGTGAACCAGACGTCGCGGAACTCGATGCGGCCGGTGTTGGGGCTGTTCTTCTCGCCGGGAGTGGGAAGGGCTGGCTGTAGCAGTTCGGGTTGCGTGTCGAGGAGGCGGAAGACGCGCTCCGCGGCGGCCATGGCGGCCTGGAGGATGTTGTATTTGTCGCTCAGGTCCTGGATGGGACGGAAGAAGCGTTGGGCGTACTGGATAAAAGCAATGAGGACACCGAGCGAGACCGTTCCAAAAAGGGAAAAGTGCGGATGAAAATCGCCGGCGAAGGGCGCGGGGCCTAATGGAATGAAGCGATGTGCCGATAAGAAGTGAAAGCGCTCGGAGTTGAGCACGGCGCGGCCGCCGAACCAGAGGACGAGGGCAATGGCGGTGGAGGAAAGGAACTCGACGACGGGATAGTAAAGCGCGTAGGCGAAGATCGCGTCGGTCCAGGCGAGCTTGTTCTCGTCGTTAATCGCATGGAAGTCCTGGAAGGCACGTTTTTCACGATTAAAGAGCTGGACCACGCTCATGCCGGAGACGTACTCCTGCGTGAACGCGTTGATGCGGGCGGTCGCGGCGCGCTGACGGCGGTAGCTGTCGCGCACGTAGACGCGGAAGAGCTGGGTCGCGTAGATGATCAACGGGAGTACGGACAGGGTAAGCAGCGCGAGCGGCCAGCTCATGGAGAGCATGATGGCGATGATGTAGGCGAGCGCAAAGATGTCCTCAAAGATGGCGAGGACGCCGGAGGTGAACATCTCGTTGAGGGCGTCGACGTCGGAGGTAACACGGGTGACGAGACGGCCCACGGGATTCCGGTCGAAGAAGGCGACGTGCATGCGCTGGAGGTGGCGGAAGATCTGCGCGCGGAGATCGAACATGATCTTCTGGCCGGTCCACTGCATGAGATAGGTCTGAACGAACTCGAGCAGAAAGGAGAGGACGAGGGCGCCAAGGTAGAGACCGCCGATTTCGGTGACGCCAGTGATGGGCACGGGACTGAGGTGGCGGGAGAGCCAGGAGTGCTTGCCGGCGGTGGGCGCGAGGTAGGTGTCGACGGCGACCTTGACCAGGTATGGGCCGAAGACGTCGGAGCCGGACTTGATGACGATAGCCAGGGCAGAGATAGCGGCCTGCAGCTTGTATGGGGAGAGATAGCGCAGCAGGCGCCGCATGAGGCGGCTGTCGTAAGCCTTGCCGACAACGTCATCCTCAATGCCGGGCCGTGCGGTTGTGGTGGCGTCTGTCGTGTCGGTGGCGTTCGCGGTCGGGGTCGTCTTCGCGTCGTCCAGACGGGTTGACGCTTGCTCGCGTGCGTCTACAGCGGTGGAGGCGGTACCGTTCTCTGGCTGGTTTGCTTGCTGGTCTGCTGCCGCCATGGGTCGATTGTAGTGGTTGCTTCCGTTAGGACCTGCGCACGGGGCTAGCGTTAGGTCCGGAAGAGACGATAGGTCTGGGCTGGACGTGTGAGGCTGCATGAAAGAATACGTGGATGCGCGGAGGAGACGAAGCAGTAGGGCTCTACGTTTCAGTGCCGTTCTGCCGCGCGAAATGTAGCTTCTGCAACTTTGCGTCAGGGGTGGGCACGGCAGAGGCGGTGGAACGCTACGTGCGACTGCTTTGCGATGAGATCCGAGGAGTCCGGGAGGCTGCGGCGGCAGCGGGGATGGAGCTGCCGGAGTCGGTCGACACCATCTATTTTGGTGGTGGCACACCCAGTTTGCTGTCGTCAGACCAGATGCAGGCGATCTTTGCCACTCTGAAGAGTCAGTTTAAGTTAGCCGAAGAGGCTGAAGTAACGCTTGAGGCCGCGCCGGGCCAGATTGACGACGCGCTGCTGACCACGGCGCTCCGGCTGGGTGTGAACCGGGTCAGTTTAGGAGTGCAGTCTTTCGTTGACCGCGAGGCGCAAGCGGTCGGCCGGTCGCATACGGAGGTGAGCTGCCGGGCAGAGTTCCGTCGGCTGCGGGACGCAGGGGTGCGAAACCTTGGGGTGGACCTGATCGCCGGGTTACCGTACCAGACGGAGGAGAGCTGGGAGCGGTCGCTGGAGGTGGCGGCCAGCAGTGATCTCCAGCATGTGAGCGTGTACATGCTGGAGGTGGACGAGGACAGCCGGCTCGGGCGCGAGGTGTTGGGCGGCGGAGCGCGGCTGCATGCGCCGGCGGTGCCGTCGGACGAGTTGATGGCCGACCTGTATGAGCGAGCCTGCGAGCAGTTGCCGGCCGCGGGATTTGGGCAGTATGAGATCTCGAACTTCGCCCGACCGGGGTATCAGTCGAAGCACAACCTGAAGTACTGGACGCGGCAGCCCTATGTCGGCGTCGGTCTGGACGCGCACTCGATGTTGCGGATGCCGAACGGTGAGGCGATTCGATGGGCGAACGCTGAGGAGCTTGGTGACTACAAAGGCCGGGCGGAGATCGGTTCAGCGGAGGTGGTGCGTGAGCGCGCGGCCTTCGAGGAGACGGTCTTTCTCGGCTTGCGCATGAATAGTGGGCTGGAGCACGCTTCGCTGCAGGCGTTTCCAGATGCCTGGGTTGAGGAGTTGGATGAACGTGCACGAGAGCTCACAAACGCTGACCTCATGCGGGTCGCGGAGGGGAGTCGGGAGCTTACCGGGCGGGGCAGACTGGTCTCCAGTGCAGTCTTCGGGGAGCTGCTGCTCGGGGTAGCCGTTTGAGATCTGAGCTGTGGTCCGGTGAGATGCGAGCATGAGCAGATTTGTTGAGGAGAGGGCAAGCGAGATGAGGCAGGGGATCGATCTGCGGAGTGACACCGTGACGAAGCCGACCGCGGCGATGCGGCGGGCGATGGCGGAGGCAGAGGTCGGGGACGATGTGTATGGCGAGGACCCCACGGTGAACCGGCTGGAGGAGCGCGCCGCTGAGATCTTTGAGCGGCAGGCGGCGCTGTTTGTGCCTACGGGGACGATGGGCAACCAGATCGCCGCGCGGCTGCACACGCAGCATGGGCAGGAGGTGATCTGCGAGGCGCGTTCTCACCTGCTGGACTGGGAGATGGCAATGGTGGCGGCGTTTTCCGGGTGTGTACCGCGGGCGGTGGCGGCGGAGCGCGGCGTGCTTCGATGGGCCGAGATCCAGCGGGCGATCGCCCCCAAGATCTACTACCGGGCGCAGACTGGGCTGGTGTGGATTGAGAACTCGCACAACATGGCGGGTGGCACGGTTACTCCGCTGCACACGCTGCTTGAAATCTGGGAAGGCGCGCAGGCTGCGGGCTTACCGGTGCATCTGGACGGGGCACGGATCTTCAATGCGGCGACGGCGGCGGGGGTGAGCGTGGCGGAGCTGACCCGCGGGTTCGATACGGTGATGTTCTGCCTGAGCAAGGGTTTGGGAGCGCCGGTGGGGTCGCTGCTGGTGGGCTCGCAGGAGGCGATGGCGGCGGCGCGGTCGATCCGCAAGGCGCTGGGCGGCGGGATGCGACAGGCCGGCGTGCTGGCCGCGGCGGGATTGATTGCGTTGAACGAGATGCCTCAGCGCCTGGGCGAAGATCACGCCAACGCGAAGCTGCTGGCCGAGGCGGTCGCGGGATGCGAGGCGGCGGAGATCGAGGTGTCCGACGTGGAGACGAACATTGTGATCTTCCGCTTGCGGGAGAACGGCGATGCCCCTGCGTTGGTCGCGGCGTTGAAGGATCAAGGCGTCCTGGCGAGCGCCGTGGGCGCACATGCGGTTCGGCTGGTCACGCACTTTGATGTGAGCCGGGAGGACTGCCAGCGCGCGGGTGAGGTGCTGGTGGGGCTGCTGGAGCGGGTGCCGGTGTAGGTGGAGGTCGGTGCCGGTCCGGGTTGGAGGGCGTTTTTGAGTGCTGACGCTGACCAGGTCTAGCGCGATTTGCAGAACACGTAGGTCCTTCGCTGCGCTCAGGATGACGGTCGGCTGATGTGTGGCACGGCTGGTCTTGTTAAGGACGTAAATCGCGGACAGGCCTCGGCTCCGTGTTTGGAGTTGCGGTTAGCGTTCACGTTTCGCCGAAAATGTGACGTGATCCGAGCGAAAAGCAGGTCCTTCGCTGTGCTCAGGATGACAAGGTTGGGGCTGCGCTCTGGCTTGGAAGACCAAAGTTTGGGCTAGACAGCCTGCTGGACCCAGGCTCGTTCAGCGTCGTTCTGGTGAGGCTCGGTGGCGGCAGGGGCCGCGACGAGGTCGATGGCGGGTAGGCAGGAGGGGAGAAAGACGTGGATGGCCGTGCCGTGGTGCTGCGGGCTGGTGGCGGAGTCTATGTCGATGTAGCCCTCGTGCTTCTGGACGATCCCTTGGCTGACCCAGAGGCCCAGACCCGTGCCGGCCTCGCCCTTGGTGCTGAAAAAAGGCTGGAAGAGCTGGTCGCGGATCTCTTCGGAGATGCCCGGGCCCTGGTCTTCGATGGTCACGAGAATCCCGCTTTGACCCGCCGAGGCGCCGTCATTGGACGCGTGCGCGGAACTGGTGGTGACCGTGACGGTGATGGTCCCGCCCCGCGGTGAGGCTTCCGCGGCGTTGGCGAGGAGATTGGTGAAGACCTGGCGCAGTTCAACCGGGAAGCCGGTGACGGTGGCGCTGGGGAGAAGGTGCGTGTCGATCTCCAGGGCGGCCTGCGCGAAGCGGTGCTGCAGCAGGAGCAGCACGCTTTCCAGCAGATCCGAGATGTTGATGGAGACCGGCGAGCGCGATTCCCGGTACATGCCAAGCAGCGAGCGGCTGATCTGGGTGGCGCGGTCGAGTTCGGCGCGCGCGGTGTCGAGGAACGCCTCGTTCTCCTCGGGGGAGTCGCCGGTCTTCATGAGGTAGAGGAGGTTGGCGACAGAGTCGAGCGGGTTGTGGATCTCATGCGCGATGGTGGCGGCGAGGCGGCCGGTGACGGCGAGCTTCTCCGAGGCGACCAGGGCGTTCTGAGTGCGGCGCTGTTGCGTAACATCGCGCAGAACAAGCACGACACCGGAGACCTTGCCACTGCGCTCGTGAAGCGGGGCGCCGCTCTGGTCGACGAGGAGATCAGAGCCGTCACGACGCTGGAGGAGCCAGGGGTCGGTAGAGACGACGGTGCGCAACTCGCGGCGGATCACCGTGACGGGAGACTCGATCGCGCTGGACGCGCTGCGGGTTTCGCCGGCACGCAGCGGGAAGACGGCGTCGAAGGTTTTGCCCAGAGCCTCATTCTGGGTCGAGCCGCTGAGTTGCTGGGCGGCAGGGTTCATGAGCTCGATGGAGCCCTTGAGGTCGCAGACGACCACCGCTTCACCCAACGACACGAGAACGGCGCGGAGGCGTTGTTCGGAGTCATAGGTGGCCTGGGCATGGCGGCGCAGGGCGGTCAGCGTGGTCTGGAAGGCGGCCGTCACCATGTGGAGCCGATTGCGCGCGAAGATGCCGATGAGCAGACCGACTACCAGCGCAGAGCCAAGCAGGGCTTCAACGGTGTGGCGAAGTTCGGCCTGCCAGTGCTCGACCGCGGTGATGCGACGGGACTGCTGGTCGGCGACCATGCGGTCCAGCAGATGACGCATGGCATCCATCTGGGCTTTGGCGCGGAGGTTCAGGCCGGGGTCGCGGGTGTCCTCGCCGCTTTCGATGGTGGCGATGATGGGTTCGGCGGTGTTGCGCAGCCAGTGCGAATGAACGGCGCGGAAGGTGTCCAGGGTGTGCAGGTTCGCGCCCTGGCGCTCGAGGTTGAGGCGAAGCTTGTCGGTGCTGGCGAAGAGGGGATTGCGGGCGTACTCGTAGGGCTGGAGGAAGATCTCGTTGCCTGTGGTCTGATAGGCGCGCAGGCCAGTGTCTTCGTCGACCACCAGCGCCGTGGTGAGATTCAGGGTCGCGATGTTGTCGTCCGCGACCTCGATGCGGCTGACGGCGCGTTCGGCGTCGAGGACCTGCCAGGCGAGGGCGCCGGCCACGAGGCCGATGGCCACCACGGGAAGAAGCAGGGTTTGCAGCAGGACGCGATTGAGTTGGGTCAGATTCACGGCAGCAACGCTTAGAGTCCAAACAGGTGGTTCAACTTGTCCAGAAGGGCCGGCGCGCCTTCACCCTTGGTCATATACACATCAACCACGCCGGTTACGTCAGCGGGAAGCCCGAGATACGCAGACAAGAGCACGATGGGAACCTGAGGCTTTTCGGCACGCATGCGGGTGGCCACCTCGCCCCCATGCATGCCTGGCATCGCATAGTCGAGAACAACCGCTTCGACCGGCTCCTTGCGGAAGAGATGCAGGCCCGCGGCACCGTCCGGCGCGGTGATGACCTTGTATCCCGAGCGTTCGAGCAATAAGCGTCTTACCTGAAGCCCGACCTGCTCGTCATCAACGCAAAGAACCAGATGGCCCGATTCAGGCATGCCGTGAAATCCTTTCTACGACCGGCGTGCTGGCCCTGAGGATAGCACCGGAGCTCCACTCCTCCCGGTACCTTTGTAAGAACCAAGGTACCAGCCACTCCTCTTATCCGATGCAGTCAGGGCAGGTAATCCCAATGCAACATTTGTGTGATGAGGGGGTAATACAGGGCCAGCACGATGGGCGGCGCGGGGGTCGTCGCGGCGGTGCAGGCGCGGGCGTAGGCACGCATTTGCGGCTCATACTTCTGCTTTTCCGCGGCAAGAAAGGCCCTGAGTTCGCGGCCGCCAGGTTCTGCTGTTTTGAAATCCACGATCCACAGATGGGAGTTCAATGCTGTGGAGAGCGGGTCGGGACCGGCGAAGAACAGGCGGTCGGCGCGTAGGGTAGCGCTGCCGGACTCCTCGGCTTCGGAGGCTCCGCCCTGCAAAGCTCGTTCGCTTCTGGCACCGGTGTGGGGGGACAGGAGCCAACGGCCCATGGAGTCCTGCAGGGTGAGTGTGAGCGCGCGGAGGACGCGTTCGGCTTCGCGCGCGCCAATGACCGGGGCGAGGCCTTCCGCGCGGAAGACGTTGACGACGCGGTCTTGCCAGCGGGGCATCTCGGCAAGCAGGTCGGAGTCCGTCTGGCCGCTGGCGAGGCGGTCTGCGAGGAGTTCCAAGAAACGATGGACGGTGTTGCCGAAGGCCCGCGCGGCGAAAGATCCCTCGGGACGAGTGAAGGGCGCCGCGTTACGCAGAGCGCTGGCGGGTGGATAGGGCAGTTGCGGCCCGTACTCGGGGCGAAAGCGTGCGAGAGGGTCGAAGGACTCCGGCAAACGGGTAAGACGGGAAAAATACGGTGCTTCGGGCGGAGTCTCAGGCAAGAGGACGTCTGCGCTCGCAGCGAGTGACAAGGTAAGCGGTTGCGCGAGGTCTTCCGGCTCGAGAGGGAGGCGCTCGGACCGGATGGGAACGGGGGTGGACAGCGTTCGGGAGGCGAACTGGTCGGCCAGGACGCGCCCGGCTGCCGGCCAGGCCGCGGCCAACAGGCTGCCCGGGGTCGGATCGGAGAGTTGGCCATCCTTGTTGTAGCTCGCCGCACAGAAGAGGTGGAGCTCCTCGCGGGCGCGGGTGCAGGCGACGTAAAAGAGCCGTTTCGCCTCGGCGGCTTCGCGCGCTACCTGTTCGACGCGCAGCCACTTCGAGAGCGTCGAGGCCTCCTCTCCTTTGCCATGGATAGGCGCAAGAAGTACCTGGGCCTCGTCGCCGGGTTCGCCGTCGAGTTCGAGCCAGCGCAGCAGCCCGTGTTGGTTGTTGGCCGTGGATCGATGTAGCGCGGGGATCAACACCAGGTCCCATTCGAGGCCCTTTGCGCGGTGAATGGTCATGAGTTCGACCGCACCCGGAGCCGCGACGGGCTCGGCGTAGAGCCTGCCGATGCGGCGTTCGAGCAGGGCGAGGCTCAGAGACTCCGGACCGGCCTCGAGTTCGGCAAGTAGGGCGAGGAACCGGCGAGCGTTCTCCCGCTGGTTGGGGCGGAGCGCGGCGTCGGCGCCGAGGGAGCGCCAGGTGCGCTCGATGTGGGTGGAAAAAGCAGTCCGGCCAAGGTTGGCGTGCGCGGCGGAGAGCACCGGCCAGGTGCGCCCGAGGAGAGCCTGTCCCCTCGGGCTGAGGAGGTGAGTGCGGGTCTCCACCAGGTGGAGAACGGTGGCCTGCGGCTCGGCGTCGGGGCCTTCGCCGGTCAGGGCGAGAAGGTCGGCGAGACCGAGGCCGCAGACCGGCGAGTGAAGCACGGCAAGCCAGGCGGTGCGGTCGCCGGGATGCAGCAGAGCGCGAGTGAGGGCGAGGAGGTCGAGGATCTCGGGACGCTCATTGAGGAGCTCGATCTCCACGGCGCGGAAGGGGAGCTCGCCGTGGCCGCGGTCGCGGTGGAACTCGGCGATCACGGGCGCGAGATGGGCGCGGCTCCGGGCGAGCACGACCATGCGGGGGGGCTTGGGCGCCTGGCCGGACTCAAGCGGGCGCTGCTGCCAGCGTGCGGTGAAGTCCTCGATCGTCTGCCGGATCGCGAGGGCTTCTTCGTCGGCGGTGGGGTCGGGAGGGTCGATGGGCTCGTCAAACGAGAGCTCCGGAGGCGGCAGGTACCTGCGCGGAACCACACGGCCATGCCACTGGAGCGGCGAGGGGCCACCGGGGCCGCGCGTGGCGGTAGCGGC
>CAXTWN010000057.1:0-18578 GCA_964248055.1 uncultured Acidobacteriaceae bacterium
ACAGGGAACAGGGAACAGGGAACAGGGAACAGGGAACAGGGAACAGGGAACAGGGCTTGCGCGCCCGGTGGCTCGGCCTCAAGGAATGCGAAGCCGCTCGGCTCTACCCGACCTGGGTGCCGGTCTCGCTGGAATACGTTCGCTGCCGCCACCCCACGGGCTTGCCAAACAGCTTGCGTCCCAGCGCATACCACTGCACCGCCAACAGAGCTAATACACCGACGGGATGCAGCAACGCGGAGCCGAGCGGCTGGCGAAAGCGTCGTACCGCCAGCAATCGCGGCAGAGACGTTGCGGCCAGCGCCGCTGCCCAAAGCAAGCTCAACGTTCCGGCCAGAGCTGGTTTCAACGAACCTTGCTCTGCAACCCATACCCAGGTACACCAGATCGCAATCAGTAGCGGCGCCACCTGCCCCAACAACAGCACCAACGACAGAGGCACAATCTTTCCCACCGTCGCAATCCCCTCCGTCGCGTTCTTCGCCAGCCCTTGCCAAACCTTCACAGCCGAGTCGTACATGCGCACGCTGGCAAGCTCGGTGATGTCGGCGAGGTCTGTGCCGTAGCCCGCGCGCCGCAGCACGCGCGGCAACTGCAGGCCATCGTGCATCGACTCGCGAAGCTCCGCATGGCCGCCGCTGCGGAAGTAGGCTTCGCGGTCCACCAGCAAAAACTGTCCGCATCCCGCAGCAAACGACGGCAGGGTGCTGCGCCGCATGAAGCCCATGGGGAGAAAGCCAAGCAGCACGAAGTGGATCAGCGGCAGCAGCAGCTTCTCGAGCCACGTCACCGTAATCAGGCGCGGAAATCCGGACACCAGGCCAAGCTCGCGCTTGCTCCGGAAGGCCGCCATGCGACCGAGCAACTCCGGCGCAATGCGCACATCGGCGTCCAGAAAGACCAGCAGGCGTTTGCTGGACTCATGTGCCAGCGTCCAGCACGCGTGCTGCTTGCCGTTCCACCCGCTGGGCAGGCCGCGACCACCAACCAACCGCACGCGCGCGTCCTCCGCGGCGATGTTTCGTACGATCTGCGCGGTGCCATCGGCGGAGTCGTCGTCCAGCACCAGTACCTCAAGCTCCACCTGCCGGCTGGCCAGCACGCATCGCAACGAGTCGCCGATGTTGGCCTCCTCGTTGCGTGCGGGGATCAGCACGGAGACGGGATAGGTCTGGTCCTCTGCAGCCGGCGCAGGCACACGATAGCGCCGCAGGTTCACGCAGAACAGCAGCGCGGGCCCGATGGAGCAAAGCGCGCAAGCCCCCAGCAGAACATTCCCTAGCATCGGCGCCTATTCTCCCACACGCCCGGTGGAGGTGATGCGATCCACCCGATCACAGCGCGCCGCGTTCCGTGTGGTCGAGGCGCACACGTCGCCCGCTAAACCACGCCCGCACGCGACGGATCAGACCATACACGCCGCCTGTCCCGCGGGCTCCGCTGAAGAGCGTCTCAAAGGCCTTCGGGTCGCGCGCCATGGCCGCCGTGCGGAGTGCGGACATGCCGTGCTCCAGCGCCGCTTCCAGCTGCCGCGTGGCGCTGTCCGTGGAGCTCTCTGGTGTCACATGCACAGGCTCGCTGCAGCGCAGCAGCGCCTCCGGCAAGCGCTCATCCCAGAACGTGTACTCCACCGCCAGCGGCACGAGCAGAGCCTCCGGAACCCGCAATGCCAGCGCCGCCAGACCAGGCTTGAACGCCAGCGGACGCTCGCGGACGTCGGCAAAACGGCCTTGCGGCGTCAGCCATAGCACGCCCCCGTCTCTGAGGATGGCCTCGGCTGTTCGCAGGAACTGCGCGGCCCCGCGCGTGGAGGCCGTCTCCACCGGAAAGATACCCAGTTTGCGCAGGATCGGGTACTGCTGCAGCGCGCGCGCATCGATGGGCGCATAGTGCTTGCGCTCCGGCAGCAGCAGGTCGCCCAGCAGCACGATCAGCATGGGATCCCACCACGAAGAGTGATTTCCATACACGATCAACGCGCCACCATGATCTCGCAGCCGCGCCGCACCCTGCGCCTGCACCGCACGAAAGTGCCGTCGAAAATAGCGCCTGACGATACCGCGGAAGAACCGTAGCACCGGCTGCGAGATCGGCGGCACCTCACGGGCTAACGGCATGCTGGTATGCTATCGCGGCGCAAGAGGATCGGTGGTCGCAACGGCATGCAGAGTCCCCAAGCCACGCTGCGTGCCCACCGCGTACTCCGCGTACGCCGTTGCCTACGCGGCGCTCTTCGCATCCGCATCCAGCGAGTCCGCCGCAATCCAGCCGGACATCATCACCATAGGCATGCCCGGCCCCGGATGCGCGGCGCCGCCCGCAAGGTACAGCCCCTTCAGCTCACGCGAACGATTGGCGGGCTTGAACGCGCCCTGAAACCGACCATGGGAGCTGATGCCATAGATCGCGCCGTTCAGCACGCGATAGCGGTCATGGATGTCCTGCGGCGTCAGCGCGCGCTCGAAGACGATGCGGTCTTCAATGTCCTTGCAACCCGCGGTGCGCTTCAGCTTGTCCAGGATCACCTGACGATAGCCGGGCAGCATCTTGGTCCAGTCCTGGCCCGGACGCAGGTAGGGCGTATGCACCAGGATGTACATCGCCTCGCCGCCCGCGGGTGCGCTGGCCGGGTCCGTGGCCGCGGTGCAGGCGAGATAGCAGGTGGGATCGGGCGCGGGAATGCCCAGGTCGTAGATGGCGTGGAACTCCTCATGCGGGTCGCGCGAAAAGACAAAGTCATGGTGCGCCAGATGGTCGTAGCGCTCCTTCAGCCCCAGGTAGAGCACCACGCCGGAGCAGGCCGGCTCATACTTGCGCGCGTGATCGAAGTGCCGCTGCGTCGGGGTACCGTACAGCAGTTCACGGTGCGTGCGCACGGCGTCCTCGTTGCTCAGCACAGCGTCGAACGGGTAGGTCTCGCCGGTGGTGGTCTCGATGCCGGTGGCGCGCGTCTCGCCCTTTGCGCCGCTGGTCACAATGCGGGCGACGTCGCAGTTGGTGTGGAACTCAACGCCGAGTTCGGTAGCCAGCTTCACCATCGCTTCGGGCACCGCGCGTGTGCCGCCCATCGGATACCAGATGCCTTCCTGCATCTGCATATGGCCGATCGCGGTGAGAATCGCCGGCGAAGCGTCTGGGGAGGAACCCACATACTGCACCATGTGGTCCAGCATCTGCGCGGTCTCGGGCTCGGCGATGAACTCGCGAATAGTGCCTGCGACCGTCTTGCCCAGCCGCATGCGCATCACGTCCTTCAGCACCTTCATGTCAAAGGCGCCCTTCACCTCGAAGGTGTCCTTCATGGAACCGACGCTCTTCCAGAAGAAGAACTTGTCTGAAATCTCGTGAAGATTTTCAGAGAGCTCCATCAGCCGCCGGTAGCCCTTGCCCATCCCCGGCCAGCGCGCGTCAAGATCGGCGGCCATCCTGCTCTCGTCATCCAGCAGATCGATCACGGCGCCGTTGTCAAAGAAGCACCGCCACTGCGGGTCCAGCCGCACCATTGTGACGTAGTCGTCGAGATTGCGCCCGGCCTCGGCAAAGATCTTGCGCAGCACCGATGGCTGAATCAGGATCGTCGGTCCCATGTCGAAGCGGAAGCCGTCTTCCTTCAACTGCGCGGCCTTGCCACCCAGCCAGCTGTTCTTTTCAAAGACCTGGACCTTGTGCCCACGCGCCGCCAACGTACACGCCGCAGCCAATCCCGCCAGACCCGATCCAATCACCCCAACCTGCATACTGCACTCCTCAACACCAACCTGAGAAACTTACGAACACGCCGGATGCAAAGCATCGTCGCATGCAAACAGCCGATGCAATCCGTTGCTCTTGCGCGGCGACACACATCGGCGTCGCGCGAACACACACTTCATTGTCGCGCTGCCGCGACCAGCGCGCGCACCGCGCGAAGGCGCTCGCGCAGGGACCCACCGTGCAGGGCTCCAATCACGCCCGTAAAGATCGACGCCTCACGCCTGCCCACCGGCTTGTAGTGCTGCCGCAGGCCCTTGCGACGTATCAGCATCGTGCGTGTTGCGGTCATCTCCAGCAGACCCTCTGCGCCGCGCGTCACGCCGAAGCCGCTGCGCCCGCGGCCGCCGAAGGGGACGCGAGGATCGGCGGTGGGCGCGATCAGGTCGTTGACCAGCACCGTTCCTACCCGCAGCTGCCCACCCAACGCGCGCGCGGCACGCGCCTCGCCGAAGACAGCCGCGGTGAGTCCATAGGGGCACGCGTTGACGAGCTCCGGCAGGTGCAGCACGCTCGGCGCCTCCATCAGCGACAGGACGGGAGCGAAGACATCGCTCTGCGCGATCGCCATCTCCCCACGCACCTTCGCCACCAGCAACGGCGTCTGCGCCTCCGGACGCACGACCCCGGCGACCTGGGCTCCCTGCGCGACGGCCTCCTCCACCAGCGTGCGGAGCTTGGTCGCTGTACCTGCCTTCAGCGCCACCGGGGGCACAGTAGCCAGGGCTTCTTCGAGCAGCGGACGCAGAATCCGTAACGTCTCGGCCGTGCCCAGAACCCGGCGCGGCGACATGCAGACCTCAGCGCCGTTCAACCGCAGTCCGAAGGCGATCGCTTCGGCCAACAGGGCAAGATCCGCCGAGGGCAGTACCACCACGGCATCGGCGCCGGAGAGCTCCATCACCGCCGGGGTGGCCGTCTCTGCGAGCGTGCGCAGCACCTGCCGCCCGCTCTCAAATCCACCCGTAAAGATGACCTTGTCCGGTGCCTGGGCAAGCGCCTGCTGCGCCGCTTCGACGCTCTCGTCGGTAATGTGCAGCACACCTTCGGGCAGGCCGGCCTCGCGAAGCGCCTGCGCAAAGGCCAGCGCCACCCGTCTGCCGCCCGCGCCGGGCTTCCAGGTCACGGCGTTGCCCGCCGTGAGCGCCTGCATCGCTTGCGCACCGGGCAGAAACAGCGGAAAGTTCGCCGGCCCGATCACCAGCACATGGCCTAGCGGCACACGCTGCACCTCGGCCTGCACGCCGGCGAGCCAAAGCGGTCGACCACTGGTCCCCAGCTTTTGCGGAGCAAGCAAACCTGCGGCGCGCCGCTCCAGAAAGCGCATCGCCTCCAGCAACGGCAGCAACTCCGTCACCAGGGTGTCCGACGGCGAGCGCGTCAGCTCCGGGGAGATCGCCTCGGTGAAGGCCGCAGCGTGCGCGGCCATCCAGTGGCGGGCACGGCGCACCACCTGCAGCCGATTCGCCACCGATTGCGCCGCCCAGGCACGCTGTGCGTCCTCAACCACAGGCACCGCCGCATCTGCGCGCATCGCCGAACACATGCGGGAGCAGGCGCCTTGATGTGTTCGGCCCGGCTCGCTGCCCGATGGAGCTTCGGCTTGGAGCGCAGGCGCCATGGCTGCACTCATGATGCAACCTGCATCAGGTCTTCGGCCAGCGCGGTGCTCGCGTCCCGCTGCCATTGCGGCTCAATGCCAAGGTCTTCGAGCAGCAGCCGCGAGGAGATGCGCGCGGACTGGAAGATCACCGGCAGGCCCGAACCCGGATGCGTGCCGCTGCCCACCAGGTACATGCCTTTTACATCTTCAAAGCGGTTATGCGGCCGCATGTGCAGCATCTGTCCCAGGGAGTGCGCCATGGAAAACGTCGCGCCCTTGTGCAACGCAAACTCATCGCGCCAGCCGCGCGGGGTCATGATGTGCTCGGTGCGAATGCGTTCCTCGACCCCGGTAAGCCCGATCTTTTCAATCTGCTTCAGCGCCAGCGCGCGGAACCGATCCTTTTCCCGGGCCCAGTTGATCCCGTCGACCTCGTGCGTGACCGGCAGAAGAACGTACAGCGTGGAGTGGCCTTCGGGCGCGAGCGTCGGGTCCGTCACGCTCGCGTTCTGAACATAAAAGCTGGGCTCTTCTGAAAGCTGATGCGAGTTCTCGATATCGCGCAGGTTCTGCTGGTAGTTCTTGGCAAGGTAGATTGTATGGTGCGCGACGTCATCGTACCGGCCCTCGATGCCGAGATACATCATGAACGTCGAGCACGAAAACTTCTTGCTCTCGATGCGCTGGTTGGTCCAGCGACGGCGGTGCTTGCCCGGCAGCAGCGTGCGCATGGCATCGGCGAAATCGGCGTTGACCACAACGGAGTCGGCCTTCAGCGTGCGCTTGGAGGTACGCACGCCGCGCGCCTCGCCGTGCTCTACCAGCATCTCCTCCACGGGCTCGTCGAGCAGCACCTCTACGCCCATGTCCGCGGCGATGCGCGCCATGGCCGCGGTCACCGCGCCGCAGCCGCCCACAGGATGGAAGACGCCGTGCTCGTACTCAAGAAACGAAAGGATCGAGAACAGGGAAGGGCAGCGGAACGGGCTCATGCCCAGGTACTTGGACTGAAAGCTGAAGCCCAGCCGAATCCGCTCGTCTTTAAAGTGCGAGCGCAGGTCGCCGTCCAGCGAGGCCCAGGGCTTCAGCAGGGGCAGCAGCTTCAGCAGCTCGGGCTTCATCAGGGCCGTCCAGCTTTCAAACGGCGACGCGAGAAACGGCAGGAAGCTGGCCAGCTTGCGACGGTTGCGCTCCAGAAATCCGCGAAACGCCTCGGCGTCATGCGGCGAGATCCTCGCGATCTCCAGCTCCATGCGCTTGATGTCCGGGGTCGCATCGATCTGCCCGCCGGAGCCGAACATCAGCCGGTACTGCGGGTCCAGTCGCTTCATGGGCACTTCGCGGTCAAGATCGTAGCCCGCGTCCGCGAAGATCTCCTTGAGCACCCGCGGGTACAGAAAGAAGGTGGGCCCAATGTCGAACTTGTATCCATCACGCGCCAGCGTCGCGGTGCGGCCACCTACGCGATCATGTTTTTCCACGATGGTGACGCGCACACCGGAGCGCGCCAGCAACAGGGCCGAGGCCAGGCCCCCGGGGCCGGCTCCTACGATAATGACGTGTTTCGTCGAGCGGTCCCGAAGGGAAGCGTGAGGCATCTGCAGCAGTTTCCAGTTGACGTACAGGTTGAGTGTAGCGCCGCTACAAAGCCTCAAACGGCTTGCCGCCGCGGGTCGCTGTGCCTTCGCCAAATGTTTCTGCAAGGGTGATGCGCGACACACAAATCGGCCTGTGACGGCCGGGGCCTCAACTTGCGCAGTGAGGCTGGATCACACCAGGGCCGCAGTTTAGTCGAGCATGTGGCGCACCATGCCGCGGACCTTTTCCGTGACCACGCCGTAGATCATGTGGGTCGTGGCTTCACTGGTGTGCTCGCGGAAGCTATGCTCCTCGGGCGGCTCGGAGAGTCCCAGCGCCGGCAGGGCGCCCTCGTGGGTCAGGCTCATCAGCGTGAGGCCGAAGGTGGCACCGCTCTTGGCGGTGATGTTCGGATAGAGCTCCGCCAGCACGCCATAGAAGCCGCCGGCGACCGCGCCGAAGACCCAGTGGATCGTCTCCGCGGCCACCTCTTTGGTGTCCTCGTCCAAGGGATGTCCTGCGATCTTCTCCGCGGTAACCTCGGGCGGCTCCGGTTCGCCGTGCACCCGGGGCGGATATACCTGCTCGGCCAGCGTCTTGGCTGCGGTCGCGACGAGGCCGCCCACCAGTCCGGCGACCAATCCCTTCACCAGCGATGTTGTGTCTTTCTTTTGTTCCAGACTCACGATATCCCCCCGACTGACGCTTTCGATTCACTGCCGATGCAACGGAAGGGCGTGCCTCAAGCACACCGATTTTTTTTAATTTTTCGGAGTACAACGTTTTTTACACGACCAAACAAGACCGCGCTCGCCGCCTGACCCTCCGTGCTCGTCACCCGGTCGGTGTCCAGGTCATCGTAGTCGAGCGCGTCCTCGTCCACTCAGGAAGGGAGGTCCCCGGTGTCCTGATCCTCCTCGTCCTCGGTCGCGCCGGCGTCCGCGGCGCGACGCAGCACGGCAGGAGGAGCGAAACCCGCGGGCAAGGCATACACCCCATCCGCGGGTCCGGAGTTACTCCTCATCGTCTTCCTCGTCGTCCTCGTCTTCGTCGTCATCCTCGTCCAGGTCGTCGTCTTCGTCCTCGTCCTCATCGAGATCGTCCTCATCGTCGAGGTCCTCATCGTCTTCGTCGTCCTCATCCTCGTCAAGATCGTCCTCGTCGTCGAGGTCTTCGTCTTCGTCCTCATCCTCGTCGTCGTCATCTTCCGTCGTGCGGAGATCGAGCGGCGGGCGCTCCTGCACATCCCGCCGATCGCCGCGGGTCTGCAGGTTCTCGCTCGATCCGTCCTCGGTGGGGTTGCTGTCTACGAACTTCGGATCGTTCTCAAAGGTCGCGGTGGCGTCGTCGCCGATCAGCTCGTGCAAAGCGGCCGCGCTGTCGGTTGCGGGAAGGTTTTGATTGATTGCCATCACCATCTCTCCTGGGGCGGGGTCGTCCCACTCACCTCCCGCTTGGATGCAAGCGAGGTGCGCTCCGCTTAATCCACAAGAAGAATCGCTACAAGGGATCGTCTCAGGCCTCGCCCATCGACGCCAGATGCGCGGTATCCGACCGCGGCGTGGCCAGGCTCACGCCCACCAGGGCGACCAACGACAGAACCAGCGCGGGCAGAATGGCATCCTGCGTTCCAAGCGATGGGGGCAGGTGGGGCGCAAGGAGATCCCACGCAATCGTCACCAGTGTGCCCGCGGCGATGCTGGCCACCGCGCCCGCCGCTGTCGCCCGGCGCCAGAAGAACGCCGCCAGGATCACCGGGGTCAGCGCGGCCGAGTAGATCGTGTAGGCGTACAAGCTCTTCTTCAGGACGCTGCTGGTGCCCAGCGACTGCCACAGCGCCCAAAGCCCAAGCGCCACCACCATCAGCCGGCTAACCAGCAGCACCTGCCCGTTCGGGGCCTCGGGCCGCAGGTAGCGAACAAAGATGTCGTTCACCAGGTTGGTCGCCGGGGAGAACAGGTAGTTGTTGGCGGTAGACACGACCTTGGCGAAGATGGCGCCAACCATCAGCGCGCCGAGCAGGCTAAGCCAGCTGAGGTAGTGCGTTGTCTGTGGCGTCGTGTAGGTCCAGCCCGCGCCCCCGCCGTGGAACGCATGCGTGGCCGTGTAGGCCAGCACCTCGCGGGGGTTTTGCGCCACCTCGCCGGAGCGATAGATCGCCGAGCCCACGACCGCGACGGCGACGATCACGCTCTCGAGCATCACCGTGCCCACGATCCAGCCCACGGTAGCGCGCCGCGCAACGCGTTCGCTCTTGGCGGAGAAAAACTTCTGGTACATGGCCTGATTGCCCAGCATCAGCAGGCAGGTGGGAAGAAAGATCGCCAGGGCCGATGGCACGGTCTCCTGCGTGCCATTGGGCAGCGTTCGCACATAGGTCTGAAACGGCCGCAGGTCACCAAACCAGGCAAAGTGTGTCGCCGGCAGCGCCGCGCGGAGGCCCGCCCAGCCTCCGGCGAGATGGAGGAGCACCGGCAGCGCCGCGATCAGCGTCGCGGAGGCCAGCAGGCCGATCACCACGTCCATATAGGCCACCGAACTCATCCCGGCGATCGCGGTGAAGACGATCACAAAGCCCGCCAGGATGTACCGGCCGGTGAGGCTCGACACCTGCGGAAAGACCAGATGGAGAATGTCCCCGCCGCCGATGAACTGGTAGCTGGTGATGGCCGTGTAGGTGAACAGCACCGCCACCACGCCCAGCACGCGCGCGGTCTGGTTGTAGCGCGACTCCAGCAGATCGGGAATGGTGAACTGCGCGAACTTCCGCGCCCGGGGAGCGATGAAGTAGATGAGCCCGAGCCCGGCCCAGCCGCCGGCAGACTGCCAAAGCGCGGCAAAGCCGTGTTTGTACGCATTCTCCGCACCGCCCAGCAGCGAGCCCGAGCCGATCCAACTGGAAAGCAGCGTAAATACGAGCACAAAGGCGCCCAGGCTGCGCCCGGCCACCAGGTAATCTGCTTTGGTCTTCACCCGGCCGAGGCGCAGGAGCGAAACACCGAGCAGCGCCAACACAATGATGCCCAGAACCGTCGCGTACAGTGCCATGAGGGGTGCGGCCATTCTAGCGTGACAGCAATCAAGTGCCGCGCTAAACAGCGACGGGGACGCTCAGGTGCTATTCCGAAAGTGGTCTCTGCGAAAGGAACGCCGGAACGTCGCGAGATCCCTGGGTGACACCCACGATCTCGATCCTCTCCGTTTGCTTCCGATACACAATGAGGTACGCGCCGACGGGCCAGAACAGGACCGGATGCGAGGTGAGGTCCGAGCGCGTGTGGCCGAGGCCAGGGTTCTTCGCGAGCCTCTCAAACGCTCCGAAGAGCTTGGCAACCCAGCGATCGGCGGCATCGACGCTGTCCGTGCGATGTACTCCCAGATGGACTCAAGATCCGCTTCTGCCGCACGCGCCAGGACGTACTGGCTCATGCGGGTTGATGTCTCCGCTGCTGCGACCGGCGTTCAAGGCGGGCCTTCGCCGCGGCCGGGGAGGTATGCTCCCCGCGGTCTAGGGAGTCGAGCCTCGTCGAGATTTCGCCATGAAAAGCGGCCAGACGTGCACCGCGTTCACGATCCCGCTCTTCCAGCAACCTGAGCGCCTCACGGACGACCTCACTCGCGGAGGTGTACCGTCCCGTGGCGACCTTGGTCGTGACGAACTCATTCAACTCCGGGGTCAATGAGACATTCATACGCGATCTCCCTGTCATCCAGCATGAGTACCGATAGCGAAGATTGTCAATCTTGGTTATCTGCAGTAAGGACTCCACACCCTCGCTAACGCATGCACTCATGGTTGACGATTGATCTCCAGCTCCCAGTAGACTTATCGAACCGGCTTCGCCATTCCCAAGGAGTTCGTTGATGTCTCTTGATGTTCGGGCAGCTCGTTTCGCTTTTGTTCTATCCGCTGCACTCGCCCCCGCGGCTCTGCACGCCCAAAGCGCCCCGATCACCCTTGCCGTCGACCTCACCGACGCGCCTCGCCGCATCCTGCACGCGGTCGAGACGATCCCCGCGCATCCCGGGCCCCTGACGCTGGTTTATCCGAAATGGATCCCCGGCGAGCACGCCCCGGATGGTCCTATCGAGAACCAGGCCGGCTTTGCCATCACCACGCAAAGCGGCGAGCGGGTGAGGTGGGAGCGCGATCCGCTGGACATGTTTACCTACCACCTCACGGTCCCTGCAGGCGCGACCGCCTTGTCGGTGAAGATGGACTTCCTGGCGACGGCAGCGGCCGCAGGCTTCTCTGCAGGGGCTTCCACCAGCGCGAACCTTGCGCTGCTGAGCTGGAATGAACTCCTCGTCTACCCGGCCGGTATGAAGTCCGCGGATGTGATGGTGGCTCCGGCGGTTTCCATTCCCGCCGGCTGGCACCTTGGCACGGCGCTGGAAGCCACGACCGACAACCAGCCTGGCCGCAACGGCCAAACCCTCTTCAAACCTGTCTCCCTCGAACAACTCGTCGACTCCCCCGTGCTCGCAGGCCGCTGGTTCAAAGAGATTCCCCTCGCCCCCGAGATCACGCCCAAGCACTTCCTCGATCTCGCCGGCGACGGTCCGGAAGACATCGCCATCAACCAGGAGCACCTTGACGACTTCCAGAAGCTGATTCGCGAGACCGGCGCGCTCTACAAGTCCCGCCACTACGGCTCCTATCACTTCCTCGTCACGCTCAGCGATCAGGTCGCGCACTTCGGCCTGGAGCACCACCAGAGCTCCGACGATCGGGTCGGCGAAAAGACCTTTACCGACGACTCGCTCTTTATCCTGGACGGCGATCTGCTTCCCCACGAGTTCACCCACTCCTGGAACGGCAAATACCGTCGGCCCGCCGGGCTCGCGACGGCCAACTACCAGGAGCCGATGCAGGGCGATCTGCTGTGGGTGTACGAAGGGCTGACCGAGTATCTCGGCGATGTGCTCGCCGCCCGCTCCGGCATCTGGAACGGCCCCATCTTCCGCGATCGCCTGGCGACGATCTGGGGCGAGTACAACGATGCGCGCCCGGGGCGCACCTGGCGCGATCTGCAGGACACCGCGACCGCCGCGCAGTTCCTCTACTTTGTCGGCGGGCCCTACGACAACTGGCGCCGCGCCACCGATTACTACGACGAGGGCGAGCTGCTGTGGATGGAGGTCGACTGCACCCTGCGCGCCAAGAGCAACGGTGCCAAGAGCATCAACGACTTCGTGGCGGCGTTTCACGGCCTGGGCGGCAACACCGGGCCCAAGGTCGTGCCGTACAGCTTTGACGACATCGCCACGGCGCTCAACGGCATCGTGCCCAACGACTGGGCCGCGTTCCTGCGCACCCGGCTGGACAGCAACGATCTCCACGTCCCCGAGACGACCGGCCTCGAGCAGCTCTCGGGGTACAAGCTCGTCTACAGCGATCGCCCCAACTACTGGTCGCAGCTGACCGAGTCCGAGGCCGGCGGCCTCAACGCGCGCTTCTCGCTCGGGCTCGCCGTGGATGACAGCGGCAAGATCGGCGACGTGATCGTGGACAGCCCGGCCTATAAGGCAGGCCTCGCGCCCGGTTTCACCCTGGTGGCCGTCAACGGTCGCGCGTTTACCCCGGCGCTGCTACGCGCCGCGCTCCAGGCGGGGAAGGGTAGCGGCCCGGCGCTCGATCTGATCGTCGCCAACACCGGCTACTACAAGGTGCTGCACATCGACTACCACGGCGGCGAGCGATACCCCGATCTGGAACGCGTCGCCAACACGCCCGCCCGCCTGGACGACATCCTCAAGCCCATGACGGCGACGCCGAAGTGAAGCGCCCGGAGAAGGTCGTCTGAAGCGCTCCGACAGGACCGTCAGGCACCGCAGCCCTCTCTCGTACGCCCTCTCGTACGCCGACCCGACCAGTCGACCGGGTCACCCCCAGGCCTTGTCACCCTGAGCGAAGCGAAGGACCTGCTTTTTGCCCCGGCACCACTCTGCGCCCTACTCGCGTGAAGGACCGCCACCTTGGCTGCACAACCCTAGCTCGCCGCCTGCACCGGGGCCGCTCCCGACTCCGCGCTGACGTGGGCCGGAATCTCACCCTTGTCCTTCAAACGTTTCTCCATCACCGCGGCCTGGATCTCCGAGTTCACCTCCGCCCCCGCCAGCAGCATCAGCCCTGTGACGTAAAACCACGTCAGCAGCACGATCACGCCACCGAGCGAGCCGTAAGTGGCGGAATAGCCCGACGAGTAATGCAGGTAGGCTCGAAAACCAAGCGACGCCGCCAGCCAGCCGAAGATGCCCACCGCAGCACCCGGCGTCAGCCAGTGCCAGCACTTCTTCTTCACGTCCGGGGCGAAGTAGTAGATCAGCGCAAACAGCAGCATCAGCAGCGCAAGCACCACAATCCATGACACCGCATGTACCGCCACCTGCTCGGTTACGGCGACATAGTGATTGGCGTTGAACTTCGCGATCCACCTGGTCAGGAAATCCGCCGCCAGCAGGGTGAACAGCGTCGTGGTGATCACCAGGCTCAACAGAATGGTTACCCAAATGGCCTGCAGCTTTGCCTTCCAATAGGGCCGTGTCTCGGTCACCTTGTACACGATGTTAGCGGTGTCCTGAATCGCCGCGAAGCCCACGCTGGCCGACCACAACGCCGCAGCTAATCCAAAGGTGATCTTGCCCCCGCTCGAAGCCTTGGCGGTCTGGTTGAAGGTGTCGATCACAATCTGAAACGCGGACTGTGGAATCACAATGGACAGGTAATTCAGCAGACCCACGTACACCGTGCTTGCTCTTTTAGCCAGCAGCCCCAGGATGCTCGAAGCGCTCAACAGCGTGGGGAACAGGGCAAACAGGAAGTAGTAGCCCAGTTCCGCGGCCCGCGACACCAGGTTGTCGCTCATGAAGGCCATCGCCGAGCGCTTCAGGATGACGGTGGGCGACGTGCCCTCAAAGTCCCAGAGGTTCTTTAGCGGCGAGTGCGACACATGACGCCACACATGCTGCGCCTCGTGGTCCAACTTGTCTGGTGCGCCCGCACCTCCCGGGCTCACCGGGGTGCGATCTGCGCTGGTGCCCGCTTCGTTCATATCCAACCCGTCTCCGCCGGCCCGAAGGCGATGCCCGCTGCCTCGTCGCCTGGCTTGTCAGATGCACCGCCCGGCGCTCCGGTTGGGAGTGGTCAAGCCGCCGTCCCCTGTAGCTTCGCCCCCTGGGTCCAAGCCTGCCCCCAGTCCATCGTTTTGCCTCGGCAAGCATCAGTAACTTCGGCCGGGCGCGTAGGCCCTAAGCCCGGTGGAGACCTGATCTATGCCCCGCACCCGTTCCTGGCGCGCCGTCAAGCTGAAGCAGCTCTGGCGCCTGGTCCGCGAATCGCACGCCAATCCCATGCAGGGCGAACCGCAACGCCCGCCCCGCGTCGGTCCTCACGATACGGCCGTCACCTTCATCGGCCACTCTTCGTTTCTGATCCAGATCGCCGGGCAGGCCGTGCTCATCGACCCGGTCTTCGCCACTCGGCTCATCCTGATGCGCCGTCAGCGCCGCCCCGGTGTGCGTCTCCGCGATCTACCGCGCATCGACGCCGTGCTGCTCACCCATGCCCACATGGATCACCTCAACCGGCCCTCGCTGCGCGCCATCACCCGCGAGATGCGCCGCCGCCAGCTGCCCGCACCCGTCGCCATCGTGCCCAACGGCGTCCAGGACTTGGTGCGCGATCTCGGCTTTCGCGCCGTCACCGAGCTCCGCTGGTGGGAGTCGGCCGCCCTCGAAGGCGAGCAGGGTTCGCTCACCGTCACCGCCACGCCCGCCAAGCACTGGGGCGCCCGCATGTTCTCCGACACACACCGCGGCTTCGGCGGCTACGTCCTGCAGGCAGCAGACGCGCCCACGATCTACCACTCCGGCGACACCGCCTACTTCGGCGGCTTCCACGAGATCGGCAATCGGCTTCACCCGGAGATCGCGCTGCTGCCCATCGGGGCCTACTTCCCCGACAGCTACCGTGCCGTGCACACCAGCCCGGAAGAGGCGCTGCAGATCTTCGAAGACGTCCGCGCCCGCACCATGGTCCCCATGCACTACAACACCTTCCGCCTGGGCCGCGAACCCATGTCCGAGCCTCTGCCGCGCCTGCTCGCTGCCGCCGAGCGCAGCGGGCTGCGCAACCGGGTGCATCCGTTGGTGGAGGGGGAGAGCCTTGTGCTGCCTGCCGCGAGTCGCTCTGCAGAGGTCGCCTCGGCCGACGCCCGGCTTGCAACGGCGCGTTAGCCTCTGGATGGTGTAGGTATCGATTTTGGGTGAGCGATCCCTCAGCCGTTGGACGCGAATGCGGGGGTCTCTCCACTCCGCACCACGGTGAGGCCGTGGTGCTCCGGTCGAGATGATACTTCTGTGGTTGGGCTTGGTGCGTGCGTGGTCAGAGCTACCTCACGGGGAAGCCACAGCTACCCACCGGAAAGGGACAGCTACTCGCAGGGTAAGTACAGCTACCCACGTGAGTCACGCACGGGCGGGGCGCCGGCAGCGTGGCCCCACAGAGGCGTCATCTCGACCGGAGCGGACGGCCTCACTGTCCGCGGAGTGGAGAGACCCCCGTATTCCTTCTCGAGTCCACTTAGTCCCAGTATCCTCACTCAGGGTGTCATCTCGACCGTAGCGGACGGCTTCACCGTTCGCGGAGTGGAGAGACCCCCGTATCTTCCCCGAAACGGCAAGGGGCTCGGAGCTCGCCTGCAAAGGCCGCAACCGGTTGCCCCCACTCCGAACTCAGGTCTCGCCAGGTTGGGTTGTTTGCCACGATCAGCTGTATCTTCTTGATCCGCGACCAGCGTTTCAACTGCTTCTCCCGCGCGATGGCCTCCGGCATCATTGCAAAGCGCTCAAAGTACACCAGAGTTTTTATGTTGTACCGCTCGGTGAATGCTGCGCTGGACGTCCCATTCTTGTGCTGGGCGATGCGCCTTTGCAGGTCAGAGGTCACGCCGATATAGAGGTGCTTGAAGCTTGAGGACAGGCTGTACACGTAACTGAGCTTCTCCATGCGATCCCCTGAGAGCCGCCCAACCCGGGGGCAAATGCGGGGGTCTCTCCACTCCGCACCACGGTAAGGCCGTGGTGCTCCGGTCGAGATGGCACTTTGGTGATAGCTCGGTGCGCGTGTAGGCCACAGCTCGCGTGCAGGCCCGAGAAGACGCATGGATCTCGCGTGTAGGCCGCGTCAAGGCCGCAAGGATCCGCGTGTAGGCTACAGCTCGCGTGTAGGCCGCGTGTAGGCCGCACGGATCCCGTGCAGGCCGGGCGCCGGCAGCGTCCTCTACCAAGGCGTCATCTCGACCGAGCGAACGGCTTCACCGTTCGCGGAGTGGAGAGACCCCCGCATTTTGCTCGCCTACGTACCCCGGCCCCGGAAAACCGCTACAGTGTTCGCCCAACCGGTGCGGCCCACCACGCGCCCTACAACCGTCGTCCCTGCCCGCGCAGCGCCACAACTATCGCCTCCAGCGCACGCTCCGGATTCCCTTCCGGCAGGCTCACACCCATCTTGCCCGCCATCTCGGCCGCGATGCGCGCGGCCATGGCGGCGCGGGTCGCGAGCGGCAGATCCAGCGCTCGCGCGAAAAACGCCTCCAGCACCACCAGGTCCTGCCCGGAGAGCCGCGCGACTGCATCCGCCGGGAACATTCCCGCACCCACCGCGGGCGCGCTCCACGGATCCACCGGCGCCGCCGGCGTGCGCACAAACGTTCCCGGCGCAAACAGCCCCGCGCCGCGCGGCGCAGCCGCCGCCGTCGTGGACGGCATGCCGGTGTACAGCAGGGGCTGGGACTCGCCACGCTCATGCACCACCATGGTGCCGGCCGCCAGGTCGCCCAGGCGCTTGTTGCGCTGGTTGCACAGCATGGTGATGGCGCCGGCGAGATACAGGCTGGGCAGGTAATCGGCGATGCGCAGCAGGTTGCGCGCGAGGCTTTCAAACAGCGTGATCTGCCGCCCGGCGTCCTTGATCACGCGCAGCTTCATCACGCGCTTGCCCGGCGTCTGCCCGCGCCAGAACGCCTCAAACAGCGTGAAATAGCCCCAGTACAGCAGGAACACCACAAAGATCACGCCCGCGATGAACCATTTGCTGGCGGTCGACTCGGTGGTGTGCTCGCCGATCGCCGCCTCGATCATGAGAAAGACCAGGAACAGCACCAGCAGGGCCCCAACTTGGATCAGGTGATCCAGCAGCAGCGCCACAAACCGGCTCCCCATGCCCGCCACGGGAAACTCCAGCGCGACCTGCTCGGGGGTCTCAATGCTAAGCTGATCGGCAAAGCTGCGCCGCGTAAACCCGGGCTCATCCAGCCGCGGGGAGCGCCGCGCCGGCTCCATCCGGACCGGTTCCACGCCCCACGGCGCCGGGCCGCTGTTTGCATTGCCGTTCTGTTCGTTGCCGTCCATGGTCACCAATCTTTGGATCGATCTCCGCAAGAGTAACTGGAGCCGCCTGGAGGCGCTGCTCGCCGACGCCGAACGTGTCGGGGTCAAAAAGCTGCCCGTCGCCGAACTCCGCGACCTCGGCCTGCTCTACCGGCAGACCGCGGCCGATCTCTCCTCCGTACGCGCCGATCCGACCTCGCGCTCGCTGGAAGCCTACCTGAACCGGCTGGTCGGGCGCGCGCACAATCTGGTCTACTCCGGCCGCCGGGTCTCGTTTTGGAGCCTGTGGGAGTTCCTCGCGCACGGCTACCCGCGCCTGCTGCGCCGCATGCTGCCGTATCTTTGGGCGGCGGCGGTGGTGTTTCTCGCCTGCTTCGGCCTGGGCATGCTCCTCACCCTGCTCCGTCCAGACTTCGCGACGCTGTGGCTTGGCCCGCAGATGATGGAGAAGATCAACCATCACGAGATGTGGACCGACGCCGTGCTTTCGATGAAGCCGCAGGCCGCCTCCGGCATCATGACCAACAACATGAGCGTCTGCTTCACCACCTTCGCCGCCGGCATCACCGGCGGGCTCGGGACGCTGTTTCTGCTCTTCAACAACGGGCTCGAGATCGGCACGGTGCTGGCCTGCTGCGCGCAGCACAAGATGGCCGGCAGCCTGCTCGCCTTCATGGTCTCGCACGGTGCGCTGGAGATCCCCAGCATCATGCTCGCCGGCGCCGCGGGTCTGCGCCTGGGTGCGGGCATCCTCTTTCCCGGCCAGCTGCGCCGCCGCGACGCCCTCGCCAAAGCCGGTGCGGAGGCGGTGCAACTCGTCTCCGCGACCATTCCGCTGCTGATCATCGCCGGCACGTTTGAGGGCTTCCTTTCGCCCACCCACGCTCCCGTCGCGCTGAAGTGCGCCGTCGGCGCGGTGCTCTTCACCGGCCTCTGCCTGTGGTGGGGCGAAGGCGGCCGCCGTCTCGCCAGACCGCTCCCCTGAGCACTCTCCGGAGCTTGTCCTCCTGACCATGAGCGAAGCCGAAGGGAAAGCCTAAGCTTCCGCGACGAGCTCCAACGCCCGGCAGTGACCTCTTGCGACGCGACACTTTCACTCGGCCCCGGGCGCACGCGAACTTGTTGTGATGCCGTGTCACCTCGACCGGAGGCGCAGCCGAACTCTTGCGTTGCGGCGTCATCTCGACCGGAGGCGAACCGAACTCTTGCGTTGCGGCGTCATCTCGACCGGAGGCGCAGCCGGAGTGGAGAGACC
>CAXTWN010000058.1:0-18464 GCA_964248055.1 uncultured Acidobacteriaceae bacterium
CCTGGTGCAGCTGGAGATCGCGGGGCTGGGCTTTACACAGGCCCTGCCCGTAGGGATGTGGGACTCCGGGGGCGAGGCGGGCTTGGGGACGCGCGAGATCCTGGAGCCGTTTGACGATCCGCTTGAAAAACTGAAGCACTGGTTCCATGAGGGCGCGCCGCTGTTCCGCATCGACCGCGAAGACCCCGCCGCGTGTGCGCGTTGGTTGCGGTTGTTCGGCGTTCGTCCGGAGGACTGGCCGCGCTCGCTGTGGTACCGGCTGGCGTCGCTGATCGCCAGCGTTGGGGAGCTTTCCTGCTCGGAGGCGGGTTGCGCGGTGTTTCTGGACGCGCTGTTGGACCTGCCTGTACGGGGCGTGACGTACCATCCCACGCTCGCGGCCCTGCCGGATGAGGCGCTCTCGCACCTGGGCGCGCGGGCCTCGCGGCTGGGGGTCGATCTGCTGATGGGCGATGCCGTCGAAGATCTGGCCCTGACGGAGATTGAGATCGGGCCGGTGCCGCTGGCGGTGTATGAGCGCTTCGCCGAGACCGAAGCGGGCGCGCGCCTGCTGCGGCAGGCCCTGGAGTTCATCCGGCCGGTGTCCGGCAGCTACGAACTGCGCTGGTCGGTGCTGGATCGCACGCGGCCGCCGCGGTTGGGGATCGCCGCCGAAAACAGCCGCCTGGGCGTGAACAGCCATCTGGGCGCGGAGGGACCGGCGCTGTGGGCCACCGCAGCCCCCGCGGAGCCAACACCGCCCCGGAACAGCTTTTGGAGTGAGTCATGAACGATCCGCGGTCCAATCCGCCTAACGACCTTGAGCTCCGGTCGGTGAACTGGGAGCACGGCATGCTGCTCACGCCGGAGCACTTTCTGCGCCAGGAGCGCTACCTGGAGTCGCTGTCCGCCTGGGCGCTGCGCTACCTGACGCCTGCGGCCGGGCTGGTGGGCGGTGGCGTGCGCCTGCCGGAGAGCGATCTGGGCACGGTGCGCTTCGACCCGGAGGTCACGCTCCATGAGACCGCCGACCACCTCGACATCTCGGTCGGTCGCGCGCGCGGCGTGACGCCCGCAGGGACCCTGGTGGATGTGGAGACCGCGGGCACGGTCTCCAGCAGGCTCTCCAAGGAGCAGCTGGCGGGCGTCGCCGAGGCGGTGGTGTATGTGCACTGCGAACCGGGCGAACGGATCAAGGCGGATGGCGTCGCAGACAGCTTTAACCCGCAGATGCGGTCGGAGCGGGTGCCCAGCTATCGCGTGGCACTGAGCGTCACGGCCGCCGAACGGGTGCACAGCCTGGCCGTGGGCCGGGTGCGCCGGCCCGCGAGCGGCATGTACTTCGAGGCCGACGCGCAGTACATCCCGCCTTGCGTGGCGCTGGCGGCGCATTCGGAGTTGATGACCGGCACGCGCCGCATTCTGGACGCGGTGCATCGGCTGGCGGCAGGGTATGCCGAGCTGCAGCGCGCGATGCGCGAGTTCATGGTGCGGTTCACCGAGCGGGGGCTGGAGACCGAGGTCGATCGCGACTCCATGGACTTTGCCGAACGCATGGTGCTGGAGCTGCAGAACGCAGCGTACGAGCTGCTGGACCGCACCCAGACCCCGGAGCGCTTCTTTGGGCGGGTCCGCCGCACCCTGCATTCGGCCGCGCTGTTCTTTGACCTGGCGACCGGTATGCAGCAGTACTACGACACGTTGCGAGAGACCGGCGAAAGCGAGTTGCTGGGGCTCATCGAGCTGCAAAAGCACACGTTGCAGATGGGACGGACGCTGAAGCTGGACGAGGACCTTGGGCTGGAGGTGCGCAAGGCCCTGGGCGCATTGGCCGGGCTGGAGAAGCTGGAGCGCGCGCTCGAAGGCAAGTACATCGACTTCCGCAAGAGCGGGAGCCTGGAGAGCACGAACTTTATCTTCGACCGCGGCGGTAAGGCGCTCTACAAGCTGGCGGCACGGCCGGCGCGCGTGCAGGGGATCGCGGACGAGATGACTATCTTCTTTTCGAATCTGCGGCTGGAGGGCAGGGACCGTTATCGCCTGATCCTGGTTGGCGACCGAAACACGCCCTGGCAGCGCGGCACCTCGATCGGGGCGGAGATCCGGATCAACGAGGGCTCCGGCTTCCGGCGGGAGAGCCTGATTCTGACCGGCGACGTGAAGCTGGACGAGCAGTACAACCTGGAACTCGACTTCGAGGCGCCCGACGTGCCGACCATCACCGATCTCCGAGTCACGGTGCCGGCGTATCACACAGTGCGGACGGCGCTGCTGTTCATGCGGCACCGCTTCTACGCCGGCAGCCGGGAGCCGGTGGGCGCGCGGGGGATCGAGCGGGAGCGTCCGGCCGCCCCTGCGAACGCCCCGGCGGACTACCCGCGCGGCGCGGTGGCCTCGCCGCCGCCCGCACCGGAGAACGGCGGCGGCTACCGCGAAGGCCGGGAGACGCGTCTGGAGCCCGCTCGTGAGGAGAGGCCGCCCGCGCCGATGAAGACCGTGCCGGCCCGCGAGGGCCCGCCGGCGCCGACGCTGCAACCCCCGTGGATGCCGCGGGACACCGCCGCGCCGTCCAACGGTGCGGATGAGGCGGCCAAGCCACGCCGCCGGCGGCTGGAGTAGCGACGATGGCACTGGATCTGAGCAGACTGTCGGATGAGATGGAGTCGGCCCTGGCGGGCGCGCGGGTGCTCGCCGAGGAGCGGCAACAGGCGTTGATCCAGCCCGAGCACCTGCTGCTGCTGCTGCTGGATCGGGAGGACGGCAGCCTGCGGCGCGGGCTCGCCGGGAAAAACATCGCGCTGACCCCATTGCTGGACGCGCTTTCGCGGCGGGCCGATCAGCTTGCGGCGCAGCGTCTGGAGCCGGGTCGCCGGCCGCTGGCCTCGCAGCCGCTGCGAACGCTCCTCGCGGAGGCCTTCGCGGTGTCAGACAAGCACGGCCGCGCGTCCGCCGAGCCGATCGACGTGTTGGAAGCCGCGCTTTCAGCCAGCCACGGCGATCTGCGCGCCGAGTTTCGCCGGGCGGGACTGACCCTGGACGATCTGCCCACGCTGCCTGCGGCACCTTCACGCTCTACTGGCCAGGCGTCCAGCGCGGCAGGTACCGCGGCAGGCGGAAAGCAGGAGCCGGGCGGCGCGGATCTCCAGAACGGCGCGCAGATGCTGGAGCGCTTCGGCCGCGATCTGACGGCGGCTGCCCTGGCCGGCGAGCTGATGCCCGTGGTGGGCCGCGATGACGAGGTTCGGCAGCTGATCCAGACACTGCTGCGCAAGACCAAGTCCAATCCGGTGCTGGTAGGCGATCCCGGCACCGGCAAGACCGCCATCGTGGAAGGGCTCGCCCAGCGGGTGGCGGCGGGCGATGTGCCGGAAAGCCTGAAGCGCTGCCGCGTGGTTGCGCTGGATCTGATGGGGCTGGTCGCCGGAGCCAAGTACCGGGGCGAGTTTGAGGAGCGGATCAAGGCCGTGGTCGACGAGGTCCGGCTGCGTAAGGGCGAGATCATCCTGTTTCTGGATGAGATCCATCAGCTGGTAGGGGCGGGCGGCACCGAGGGCGGCATGGATGCGGCCAACATCCTGAAGCCGGCGCTGGCCCGCGGCGAACTGCGCTGCGTGGGCGCAACCACCTTCGATGAGTACCGCGAGCGCATCGAGAAGGACGGCGCGCTGGCCCGGCGCTTCGAGCGGGTACAGGTGGGCGAGCCGACGGACGAGTCCATGCTGTACATTCTGCGTGGGATCCGCGGCCGCTATGCCGCCTTTCACGGCGTGGAGCTTACGGACGAGGCGCTGCATGCGGCCATCAAGCTTTCGCGCCGCTACATGCGCGACCGCTTCTTGCCGGACAAGGCCATCGACGTGATCGACGCGGCGACCGCGCGTTTGCGCATGCAGCTGGAGTCGCGGCCAACAGCGCTCGACCAGCAGGAGCGCCTGCTGACGCGTCGCCGCGCGGAGCTGGAGACCCTGCGTGGGCTGCCCAGGGCAACGCCCGCGCAGACAAAGCAGATTGCAGCGCTGGAGGTCGAGATCGCGGAGATGGAGCCGCGCATCGCCGCGGACACAGCGTCCTGGGAGCGCCAGCGGGACGCGCGCGGGGCGTTGGGACGGACGGCGCAGGCGATCGAAGAAAACACCCGGCTGCTGACCGCGGCCGAGGGCGCGGGGGAGGTGACGCGAGCCGCGGAGATTCGTTATGGCGCGCTCCAGCACCTGGAGGCTCAGCGCGCGGACCTGGAGGCGCAGCTTGCGCAGCACCGTGAGAGCGCCGGCGGCAACGCCACGGTGGCCGACCGGGTGCTGCCCGAGCACATCGCCGAGGTGGTGGCGGAGCGTTCCGGCGTGCCCGCGTCGCGGATGCTGGAGAGCGAACGGGAGCGGCTGCTGCAGCTGGAGGATCGGCTGGGCGAACGGGTGTATGGGCAACCCGAGGCCATTCGGGCCGTGGCCGAGGCCGCGCGCCGCATGCGCACAGACGTGCAGCTCAAGCGCTCGCCGGCGTCGTTTTTGTTCGTCGGACCGACGGGCGTGGGCAAGACCGAGCTGGCCAAGGCGCTGGCCGAGGCGCTCTTCGATGATGAGACAGCGCTCATTCGCATTGACATGGGCGAGTACAAGGACGGGGCGTCGGCTGCGGGGCTGATCGGCTCGCGGCCTGGCCTGGTGGGCTCGGATGAGGGTGGGTTCCTCACCGAGCAGGTGCGGCGGTCGCCGTATTCGATTGTGCTCTTTGACGAGGTGGAGAAGGGCCACCCCGAGATCCTGGACCTGCTGCTTGGGGTGCTGGACGAGGGTCGCCTGACCGATGCCAAGGGGCGCTTTTGCGATTTCACCAACACCGTGGTTTTGTTCACCTCGAACCTGGGCGTGCGCGAGTCGATGCGGGCCGGCGAGGACAACGCCCTCCGGGAGCAGATTATTCTGGATGCCGTGCGCGCCAATCTGCGACCGGAGCTCTACAACCGCATCGGGCAGGTGATTCCGTTCCATCCGCTCGGCATGCCGGAGCTGCAGCGCATCGTGGAAACGCAGCTGCGCGCGCTCCGTCGCAAGCTGGAGGAAGACAGGGAGTTGTTCCTGGAAGCGACGCCGGCCGCGGTGGATCTGCTCGCGCGGCTGTCCTATGACCCCGAATACGGCGCGCGGCCCGCAGGACGGGTGCTGCAACGCGAGGTGCTGTCGCCCCTGGCCGAGATCCTGCTCTCGGGCGACGCGGTGGCGGGGTGCACCCTGCACCTCGACGCCGTGCTTGGCGGCGAGCAGGGCGAGGTCAAGGACGGGGAGCAAGCCGAGCCCTCGCAGGAGCTGGTGTTCACCATCACGGACCGCAAGGACGCGGACGCCGGCAAGGACCCGGACACAGGCGAAGAGGCGGATACAACTTCTGGAGCTAAAGAAATTTTCTCTTTGGCCGATACAAAGGAGGAGGAGGTGACCTTATGAGTCGTGATCGTCTGCCGTCTTGCGTAAGGGCGCTTCTGCCTCTGTTGTTGCTGGCGATGCTGCCGTGCGCGGCAGGGGCGCAGGCGCCGTTGTCGCTGTTCAACGGGACCTCGCTCCTGGGCTGGAACGCGCACGGTTCGTGGGCCGCGAGCGCGGGCAATCTCACCACCGCCGGGGGTGGCAGCCGCAGCGTGCTGACCGCGGTGCCGTTTGCGGAGATGCGGCTGGAACTGGAGTACAACGAGAGCACGCCCATGGGCGCCAAGCTGCGGCTCTGGGCCAACCGCG
The DNA here is from genome assembly GCA_964248055.1 of uncultured Acidobacteriaceae bacterium. Taxonomy (GTDB): domain Bacteria; phylum Acidobacteriota; class Terriglobia; order Terriglobales; family Acidobacteriaceae; genus Granulicella. The sequence continues at coordinate 5,709 of CAXTWN010000058.1, forward strand.
AAGACAGCGGCGGGCTGGCGATCGATCTGGACACCGCGGGATCGTCCGCAGGCGTGGGCGGGATCGAAGCGCTGTCGCACTCATCCATCAACAACGTTCCGCAGGGCTGGCACCATCTGCAGCTCGAGGCCTCGCACGGCAGCCTCAACGTACGCGTCGACGGTCAGCCCTCGGGGAGCGCCTCGGGGCTGGGTTCGCGCGCGGGCTTTTTAGGCTTTGAGGCGGGCGGCGACGGCACCTTGCAACTGCGCAACATCAAGCTGGTGCCGCTAGCGCTGAGTCCGATCTTCAACGGAGCGGATCTGAGCGGCTGGAAGAGCATCGCGCGCGGTCCGGAGGCAAAGGCCGGTGTAGGCCATGATCTCACCAAGACCCTGACCCTGGGCATCGGCGGAGGCAGCGCCAAACCGCATGAGGCGAAGTGGATGGTGCTGGGCGGCAGCATTCACGGGCAGGACGGTCCCGGCGGCCTGGAGGACAGCAGTCCGGTGGAGGACGGCATCTTTCAAATTACGGCGTCCATGCGCGGCGATGTCAAAAAGGACAGCTTTCTGGCCCTGGGCTTGCGGGATGCGCCGGGGCAACTCGACAGCGGGTACGACGTCGGCATCGCCGCGTTTGCGGGCGGCATCGCGAATCTGGCGAACCGGCCGCCGCTGCACGTGAACGGCCCGGTGGATGAGACGATCGTCCTCGCCGGGCGAACGATCGCGGTGTGGGTGGGCGGTGTCCTGACGACCGTGCACACGGATACACGCGCGGAGAACAGCAATCCTCTGAAAGGGGCAAAAACCGGCAGCGGAACGGTGATCCTGGTGCTGCCCAGCGGCGGCCAGCAGATCGATGTGCATCACCTCGCCATGGCGATGCTGCCCAGCAACTACGGCGTAGCAGCACGAGCCCCGGCTCCGCCGCCTCCGGTGCCCGCGCAGAGTGTCGCCCCGGCGACCACGGCGGCGGTCGCAGCCCCCGCGGCGCCCAGCGCGGCGGAAAAAGCGTTGCTGGAGCAGCAACAGGCGGCGGCCAAAAAGGACGCGACCGACCAGGCCGCCAAGCAGCGCGTGGCGACCCTGATGAGCCAGGCTCTAGCCACCACCGATCCGCAGCAGCAGCAGCAGTACTACGGCCAGGTGGTGCAGATCGATCCCTCCAACGCGGCCGCTGTGCAGGGCTACAAGGAGGCGCAGGCCAAGGTGCAGGCGGCTGAGGCCGCGCAGCAGCAGGCCGCCATGGCGCAGGTCAATCAGCAGCAGGCCGCCCAGACCCGCGATCAGCAGGCTGCCGGCGCCCTCACGCAGGCCCAAGGTGCGTTTCTGGGCGGCCACCTGAAAGAGGCGAGCGCGGCTTTGCTGCTTGCCGAACGGCTGACCCCCGACAATCCCGCGGTACGCGACCTTCGTTCCCGGATCAACTCCGCTCGGTCGCTGCGGCAACGTGTCTTTCTTCTGGGCAGCGGGGCGGGCCTGGTCACGCTGGTGGGAGGCATCGGCCTGTGGCTGCGGCGGCGCAAACAACAGCGCTACCCGGTGCTGGAGGTGACTCGCGGGCTGGACGAGGGCCGCACCTTTCCGCTGGACAAAGACCTCGTACGCATCGGGGCGGTGTCGCAGAACGGCGGGCAAAAGAACGACATCGTCCTGCAGGATGTGGAGCATGCCATCTCCCGCTTCCACTGCGAGGTGGCGCGCAAGAACGGTCAGCTGTATGTGACCGACCTCAAAAGTTCCAATGGCACGCGCATTAATGGCGAGTCGCTGCAGCCGGGCCAGCCGGAGTTGTTGCGCCGTGGCAGTGTGATCACGCTGGCCAATAACATCGATCTTCGTTTCGGCTACGACCGCCGCGCGAAGACGCAAAGCTGAGACGCTTCACGGGCCAGGGTGAGGGCCAAACATGGACATTCGCATCCAGGCGGCGGCCGCAAGCGATATCGGGCCGGTTCGCCGCACCAATGAGGACGCCTTCGGGTTCGATCTGGACCGCGGTCTGTTCGTGGTTTGTGACGGCGTGGGCGGCTCCAATGCAGGCGAGGTCGCGAGCCGCTGTGCGGTGGATTGCGTCCTGAGCCGTTTTCCCGAGAAGGTCACCGATCTCAACGAGGGCGGCTCGGAGCTCCATCGGGTGATCCAGGCAGCTAACCGTTCTGTCTTCCAGGCGGCGCGCCAGGAGCCGATATACCAGGGCATGTGCACCACCATCGTGGCGGCACACTTTGATGGATCCCGCATGTGGGTCGGGCATGTGGGCGACAGCCGGGCGTATCTGCTCCGGCGGCGCTCGCTCCACCGGCTCACGGACGACGATTCGCAACTCGCCCAAAAGCTGCGCGAGGGAGCGCGCACGATCACGCCACAGGAGGCGGCACGCTGGGACAGCATCCTGACCAAAGCCATCGGGGTCTCGGACTTTGTTGTGCCGACCGTCACCATGGTGCAGGTGCAGCTGGGGGACTGCTTTCTGCTGGTCACCGACGGCATCTCCAAGGCACTGAGCAACAGCGACATGCTTTCGCTGCTGCTGGCCGCCTCGACGCCGGAACAGGCCTGTCAGCAACTGGTCGCCGCGGCGGCCGATGCCGGCGGGCACGACAACGCGACGTGTGTGGTCGTCGAGATCGATTAGCCCGGCGCTGGGGAAGATTCTTACCAAGCTGAGGTCCGCGTAAGCGAACTGCAAACGCGGTGTGCCCTGCGTGCGCGGTGTTTCACACGGCGCTCTGCTCTAGCTGCGCCAGTGCAGTTCCACGGGGCCGCCGGCGAGGGGGTGGTCGCCCTTGCCGGAGAGTCTCCGCTGCTTCAAGGCGAAGTACCACTTGGCGGGCTTGTCAGCGTCGTCGATGAGCATGAGGCCGGGGTTGGAGCGGAGCCCGCGGGCCTGTTCCACCATGGTTTGCTGGTCCTGCGCCACAAAGCGCGCACCGAAGAACTTTACCAGCGAGGGGACAAACGGAACGTAGTAGCCGATGTTCCAGGCGGCGACAACATCGATGCGACACGTGGACGCGGTGACCGGCGTAACGGTGGTGAGGGAGGAGAACCAGCGCTGCCTGCCGCGGCGGCCCGTGGCGACGATGGTCTCATAACGTCGATTGGGCAGGACGAAGTCGATGGTGGTGACGGGACGGCCGAGCAGTTTATAGGGCGCGGAGTTGGAGCTGGGCGCGTGCGGGCTCATGCGGAATCCGGCGTTGCGGCCTGCGTGCGCCTCGTCGGGGAGCGGCTCGAAGCGCTTGGTTTTTTCGTGGATGCTGGCCGCCGAACGCCACCACCAGGCCTGGTGCACAAAGGGTCCATGGGCCGGATCCATGAGGCCGATGATGCCGTGGTCGACGTTGCACGGCAGGTCGGCGGAGAGGTGGGCCGTGCGGAACTGAGGTGTGAAGGTGGGCAGCTCGGGCACAGGCGGCAGCGTGCTCTCGTCCACCAGGCGCCCGGCGCCCGCGGAGGGCACGTAGACCCAGGCGTAGCCGTCGCGTTCGCGCACGGGAAAGGCGTTCGCGTAAATGCGGTTGGGTTGGAGATGATTGTGGGAGGTGAGTGAGGGGATCTCCTCGCAGCGGCCGCTGCAGGGTTCAAAGCGCCAGCCGTGATACTTGCACATCACGGTCTCGCCATCGAACCAGCCTGCCGAAAGCGGAATGCCGCGATGCGGGCAGAGATCCCGCAAGGCAAACAGGGTTCCGTCGCGCTTGCGCCCCAGGAGCAGCGGGATGCCGAGCAGGGTGGTCAGCGCGGTGGCATTCGGCTTCAGCTGCTCGGTGCGCAGGGCGGGGTACCACTCAGCAAAGATCATCTCGGCTGGCGGCCCGGCTTTGTCGGCGGGGCCGATCTGCACCAGGGTCTGCGCGCGCCCTGCCCGGATTGGCCGCATACGCGCCATCCCTCAAGTTTAGGGCAGCGCTCCGCAGGGCGGCTTCGGTATAGCAGGGCGGAGCGGGAAAGACCTGCCTGCCCGAGCCCCAACCGTACACTGGAGCCGATGTCGCTCGGCAACACACCCGCACGGCCCCGTTCCACGCTGCTTGCCGTCTTGCTGCTCTGGTTGGCAACCTATGCGAGCTTCGCGCTGTTCTACCCTGCGCTGCTGGATGACGCGGACAGTGTGCACGTGGAGGTGGCGCGCGAGATGCTGTTGCGCCACGACTATGTGACGCTCTACGCCAACGGCATCCGCTATCTGGAGAAGGCGCCGCTGCTGTATTGGTCGATGGCGGCGAGCATGCGTTGTGCCATGCTTTTCGGCGTGCAGCGGCCGGAGACGCTGGCCGCGGCGGCGCGGGTGCCGCTCGCGCTTGCGGTGTTGGCGCTGGTGCTCTGCTGTGAGGACCTGGCGCGAAGGCTGTTCCGTTCGGCGCGGGCCGGGCTGTACAGCGCGTTGATCCTGCTTTCCAGCTTCGGCGTCTTTATCTTCACGCGCATCACGATCCCGGATGCGATGGTGTGCCTTTGGATCGCCGTGGCGATGTGGTGCTTCTGGCGTGCGGAGGAGGGGGACAACGCTGGCGCTTCAGAGAACAACGCGCGCAGCCGCCGCTGGTTCTGCTGGGGTTTCGGCGCTGCCTGCGCGCTGAACGTGCTCACCAAGGGGCTGATCGGCGTGGTCTTCCCGGCGGGCATCGTGCTGGTGTACCTCCTGCTGGCCCGGGGATGGCGGCGCGGTGTGCGACGGCTCGGAGCACTCCACCCGTGGAGTTCGCTGCTGGTATTTTTCGCGTTGGCGGCGCCGTGGCACGTGCTGGCCGGCCTGGCCAATCCGACCCAGGGACACCCCGCGGCGTTTGCGTTCGTGCGCGATCCGTCTACAACATTGCCGTCCGGGCACTGGCAGGTGCCGCTGCCGACCGATGGCAATGTACCTGGCTGGTGGTGGTTTTATTTCATGAACGAACACCTGCTGCGCTACCTGAACCTGCGTGTGCCGCGGGACTACGACACCGTGCCGCTGTGGCTGTTTTGGGGGCTCTGCGCCGTGTGGCTGATGCCCTGGGCGGCCTTCGCGTTCCATGCCGTAGGGTGCGCGGTGCCCCTTCGTTCGCGACGGTGGCGTAGCCAGCTTCGGCGGCATGACCTGCCGCTCAGGCGGCGCGGGCTCCTGCTCCTGGTGGTGTGGGCTGGGTTTGTGCTGCTGTTCTTCTCGCTGTCCACGCGGCAGGAGTACTACGTGCTGCCGGCGCTGCCCGCGCTGGCGATGCTGATCGCCGGGTGGTTGGCACGCGGGGCCGTGGACAGATCGGGGGCCGAAGCTCATCGCCAGGCCGGGACCCGCATTGTGGCGGGGCTGGCCGTGCTTGGCGTCGTGGCGGCAGGGGTTTGCTGCTTCTTCATGCTCCATACCCAGGCCCCGGATCGCAATACGGATCTGGCGCAGCTTCTGCAGCAGAACCCGGGAGAGTATGCATTGAGCTTCGGGCACTTTCTCGACCTGAACGCCAGGGCCATGGGGATGTTCCGCGTGCCTCTCGGGATCACCGCAGTCTGCCTGGGGTGGGGATGGCCGGCGGCCTGGTGGATGCGGCTGCGGAGGCGGGCGCATGCCTCCAACCTGACCCTCGCGGCGAGCACGTTCGGCTTTCTGTTCGCGGCGCATCTCGGGTTGCAGACCTTTGCCCCAGTGATCAGCTCGGCTCAGCTCGCCGAGGCGATCCGGCCCCAGGTGGGCGCGCAGGACCTGGTCGTGATCCATGGGGAGTACGAGGCGGGGTCCACGCTGGGGTTTTACCTGGAGCGGCCGGGCGCGGCGTACGCGCAGCTCCCGAATCAGTTTGTGCAAATCCTGGAGGGCCGCAGCTCCAACCTTTGGTACGGCTCGTTCTTCCCCGATGCCCCGCCGATCTTTGAGACCGCAGCGAGCCTCGGCGCGGCGTGGCGCGGACCGCAGCGTGTCTTCCTTTGGCAGTCCCTCACCGACCCGCCCAATACGCTTCCGCCCCTGCCCGGCCCGGTCTACCTTGTGGCGAGGAGCGGCGGGAAGGAGATCGTCAGCAACCGGCCTGATCGTTGACGCCGCGAGGCCTGCGGGGCCCGCTATGATGAGGGCGCACGCACATTCCGCCGTCGCCTGAACGTGAGGTTCAACCCCGCCATGCCCTGTGATCCGCGAGAGCTTCGTCATGTGCCGTTGTTTTCCCTGCTGGACGATGAGGAGCTTGCGGTGCTAGCGCAACAGGTGGAGTTGCGGGGATTCTCCGCGATGCAGCGCATCTACCAGGCCGGCGATCCCTCGTCGAGCGCCTTTCTCGTCATGGCGGGCTACGTGCGGGTGACCTCGGTGGACGAGGACGGACAGGAGGTGCTCTTCTCCGAGCCCAAGCATGGCGACTTCTTCGGCTTCGCGTCCATGCTGGATGCCGCACCGCACCAGACCACCGCGGTGGCCATCGAGCGCACCACCTGCGTGGAGGTGGACCGCAATGATTTGGCCGAGCTGTTCAAGCGAAAGCCCATGGCGGGGCTGGATCTGCTGACCGTCGTCGCCCGCGAGATCCACGCCACGCAGCAGCTGGTGCGTGGCCGTTCGGTGCGCAGTGCCAATGAGCTCATCGACGAGCGGGAGACCCTGGGGGAACGGCTCGCAGATCGCGTGGCCTCGTTTGGTGGCTCGTGGCGGTTCATCATCCTGTTCAGCGTCGTGCTGGCGACGTATACGGCCATCAACGTGGCGCTTCGAGGCCGCGCATGGGATCCGTACCCGTTCATCTTGCTGAACCTCTTTCTTTCCATGCTGGCCGCCATCCAGGCGCCGGTGATCATGATGAGTCAGAACCGGCAGGACTCGCGCGACCGCTTGCGCTCGGAGCTGGACTTCGAGGTCAACCGACGGGCCGAAAGCGAGATCAAGGCACTTGCGCGCAAGTTGAACTTCGTTGGCGCCAAGCTGGATGACATCGACGACCGGCTGCGCGGACCCTCGGAGTCACGCGAAGTGGACGACCTGCAAAGCTAGCGCGAGGCTCTTTTGAGACCCGCCAGCAGCTTGCGCGCACGGGCACGCACGGCGGCGCTCGGATCGGTTAGGGCGGTCTCAAGGGCGAGCGCGGCGCGGCGTTGCAGGGCGGGCTCCCCGGCGCTGAGGTCGGCAAGTCCCTGTAAGGCAAAGGTCCGCAGAAACGCGCTGTGGCTCCCCAGCGCTTCGAACATCAGGTCGATCGCGAGCGCCCGGTCGCCGGCCTTCAACGGCAATCTTCCGACGACGAGCGTGAGGTTCCAGCGGGCCTCCAGCGCGGTGCAGGCGAGTGCGCGCTGGAGCAGGGTGTGGGCGTAGGGGTCCAGGGCGCGGGGAGCGAGGGTCTGCACCTTCTTGAGCGCGTTGGCGGCGCGGCCGGCCACCGTCTCCCGCTCGTCGCCGAGCGCCTCGACGAGTTCGCGGAGGATCTGCGGCTTCGCCGTAGCTTCTGCGGCGAGGGCGTTGGCCGCACCCAGGCCGCGCGCGGGGCCGGCGGCCAGACGATCGCGGACCTTCAGGGGGGCGGACGAGGTCATAGCCGTACCAGGGCGCCGCGGCGGAGCCGGAATCGTTCGCCGCGCCAGGTGACCACGTCACTGGCGTAGCTCCAGGCCCAGAAGAACAGGCCGAAGGCGTCCCGCACAGGCAGCCAGGCGAGGTCCCGCAAGACCTGTTCATCGCGCAGTAGCCCCACGCCGACGGTGAGAGCGACCGCGACCCGCACGAGCAGCGCAACGCTGAGCAGCGACAGGCTCCAAAGGGCGAAGCCGCTGGTGAGCACGGTGAGGAGCGCCCAGGGCAGGACGAAGGTGAAGAGGAGCCCAAGGTAGCCAGCGCGGCGCGAGTCGCGCGTGGAGCGGCACCATCGCAGCTGGTGGTTCGCAAAGCCGCGCAGGGTGTACGCGGGGACGGTGGTGGCGACGACCTCCGGCACGAGCTCCACACGGTAGCCGGCGCGGTGGAGACGAGCGCCGAGCTCATAGTCGTCGGCGAGCTGGTCGACCAGGGATTCGAAGCCGCCGATGGCGTGCAGAGCCGTCCTGGTGGTTGCCAGCGTGGAGCCGAGGCCGAAGCGCAGACCGCCTTCGAGCGCGCGCGCCGCCAGCACGCCGGGGATAAAGTCGGTCGAGATGCCCAGGGCCTCCAGCCGCGAACAAAGTGTGGGTTCCGCGCGGCCGAAGTAGGGGACAGTCACCAGGCCGAGGGGCTTCTGTACGCCGGTCTGTGATGCGGGAGGGGTGGAAGCGGCGGCGAACGGCGCCATGATGTGCGCGAGATACAGCGGTGAGACCAGGATGTCGGAGTCGTTGACGACGAGGTGCTCGTACCGCGCATGGGGGAGCATCTGCGCGAGGCTGGAGAGCTTGCCGTTCGGTCCCAGGCGCTCGGAGCACTCGATCTGGTGGATGGGGAGGGCGGGATGCTCTACCCGCAGGCGCGCGACCTCGGCCACCGCGGGGTCGTCGAGCGAGCCGACGCCGAAGAGGATCTCATACGGGCCGGTGTAGCGCTGATGGCAATGGGTGACGAAGCCGGCGTACATGCGCGGATCGACGCCTCGCAGGGGCTTCAGGATAGAGACGCCCGGGGCCGGCTCCGGCGAGGGTGGGTCTGCGTTGTGCACGGCGACCGCGCGGCGGAAGGCACGCGCCCCCCACAGAGCCAGCAGGCTATACGCAATGCCGCACAGCGTGAGGAGCGCGGTGAACAGAGACACGGCAAGAGCGAAGGCATCCACCGCTCTTCAGTGTAGCCAAGGGTATGCCGGGCGCGGAGGTAGGCGTGCGGAGTTGGATGGTGATCCCAACGAAAGCAGGTCCTTCGCCTTTTCACCCCAGCGTGCAAGCTCGCCGGGAGCCCCGATGCGCTCAGGATGACAAGGCATGGAAGGGCGAACCTTGACTGAATACGGAAGGGTGCGCCGCGATGACAGCGGCCGGTTGCGGCGATGACGGCCGGCCGGTGGCGCCGGTGACTCACTCGTAGCGCAGGGCGTCGATGGGGTCGAGCGTGGAGGCTTTCCAGGCGGGGTAGATCCCGAAGACGAGGCCGATGCCGCAGGAGCTGAGAAACGCCGCGAGCACCCACCACAGGCCGACCTGCGAGCTGAGCACGAGGCGCACGGCCAGCGCCAGCAGCGAGCCGCCGGCGATGCCCAGAACCCCGCCGACGGCGCACAGCACCACCGCCTCCACGGTGAACTGCAGCAGAATGGTGCTCCGGGTGGCGCCGATGGCCTTGCGGATGCCGATCTCGCGGGTGCGTTCGGTGACGCTGACCAGCATGATGTTCATCACACCTACGCCGCCGACCATGAGACCCACGGCACTGAGGCCGAGCATGAGCAGAAACAGACTGCCGGTGATCTGGGTCCAGAGCTTGGTGAGCGCGTCGGCGCCGGAGATAACGAAGTTGTCTTCCGCGTTGTTGAGCACCTTGCGCCGCCGCCGCATCAGCTCGCGGACCTCGTCTTCCACAATGGGCCGGTTCTTCTGGTCGTCGTACTTCAGGCTGATCCAGTAGTCGAGCACCTCGGGGTGGAGCTTGCGAAAGGTGGTGACCGGCATGTTGACGAGGTTGTCCTGCGGGTTCTTGCCGGAGCCGAAGGGCGACTTCTGCTTCTGCATGGTGCCGATGACGGTAAAGGTGCGGCCCTCGACGGTGATCTCCTTGCCGGTCGGGTCGTCGCCTCCAAAGAGGTCCTGCGCGGTGTCATGGCCCAGGATGACCACATCCGCGGCGCGGTCCTGGTCCGCCTGATTGAAGAAGCGGCCGAAGTCGACCTTCTGGTCGTAGATCTCGGCGCTGGCCGCGCTGTCCCCGCTCAGGATGAGGTTTTCGGCTTTGCGGTCCCCGTACTTGGCGGTCGCCAGGCCGGTATTGAACTCCCTGTTCTGATAACGGAGGCTGCCGCCGGCCGCGAGCACGTGCGGCAGCTGCGCGATGGCGAGCGCGTCGTCGTAGGTGAGGTACTTGCGGCCCAGCATCTCGGCCGTTGGTCGCACGGCGATCAGGGGGATGCGCGTCACCCAGAGGATGTTGGTCCCGAACGACTCCACCAGGCTGGAGACGTTGTTGTTCAGCCCGTTGATCACCGACGAGATGATGATGACGGTCATGACCCCGATGACGATGCCGAGGATGGTGAGCCCGGAGCGCAGCTTGTTGGAGCGCAGGGTGTCGAGCGCCATGCCGATCGCCTCGCGCTGCTGGGTGACCTTGATCGATGCCATGGCTAGAACTCCGACCGCAGCGCCACGATGGGATCGAGTTGCGCGGCCTTTCGTGCCGGATACACGCCGAAGAACACGCCCACAGTGACGGCCACGCCCAGCCCCGCGAAGATGCTCCACAGGGCCACGGTGGAAGGGAAGCTGGCCAGATAGGTGATGATCTGCGCGCAGCCCACGCCCAGGATCACGCCGATCATGCCGCCGGCGAGTGCCATGGTCGCCGACTCCATGAGGAACTGCAGCAGCACATCCGAACTGCTGGCTCCGAGCGCCTTGCGCACGCCGATCTCGCGGGTGCGTTCGGTGACACTGACCAGCATGATGTTCATGATGACAATGCCGCCGACCACAAGGGAGATGGCGGCGATGCCGACTGCGACAAGTTCAAATGAGCCGGAGATCTGCGACCAGAGCGCGACCAGGCTGTCGCTGGTCTCCAGGCTGAAGCTGTCCGCAACGCCGGGACGATCGTGGCGCAGGCTGCGCAGGAGCACGCGGGTCTCGTCCATGGCGGCATCCATGTTGGCGCCGGTGCCGCCGCGGATGGCCAGCGAGATGGTCTTGGCCGTGCCGTAGGTCTTCTGGTAGGCGGTAAGCGGGATGGCCACCCAGTCGTCCTGGCTGACGCCGAGCGTCTTGCCCTGCTTCTCGCCGAGTCCGATGACCGTATACGGCACGCCGTCGACACGGATCTCGCGGCCGATGGGGTTGCTGTCGCCGAGCAGGTTTTCTTCAATGTCGGCGCCGATCAGGGCCACGTGGGCGGCGTGTTCCTCGTCGGCCTGCGTGAAGCCGCGGCCTTCCACGATGTTGAGGTTGGCAAGGTCCGGCATCAGCGACGTGTAGCCGCGGATCGTGGTGCCGGTGCTGGACTGGCTACCCACGATGACCGTGCCGCTGGTGACGCTGCTGGCGCCCACGCCCAGGCAGGTACGGCATCCCTGCGCCACCGCGTGGTACTCGTCCAGGCCGAGGACCTTGCGCTTGTTGAAGCGAACCGAATCTGCGTAGTTGGTGACGACCGTGGGGCGCTGGCCCACGGTAAAGACATCCGCACCGAAGGTCTTGATCTTGGTGGCGACAAAGGTGTTAGCCCCGTTCACCAGCGTGACCACCATGATCACGCTGGCGACGCCGATGACCACGCCCAGCAGGGTCAGCGCGGTGCGCAGCTTGTTGGCCCAAAGCGAGGCCAGCGCCATCCGGAGTGCGTCTTTCTTGTTCATCGTTTCAAGGTGAGTGTACCGTGCGCAGATTTGCAGGGGCGCGTGATGGGAGCGATCTGCAGCGTAGCTACGCTCAGCAGAGTCGCCGAGTTCCGCGTCGAGCATTTGCAGCGCTTCCGACCGCGAGGTCGAAGGGCGACCGCAATCGCATCGCCCCGTGAAACTCGGATGGGCAGCTCCCGAGCGACGGTTGATGGCGGCCGCATCCAACCTTTGTCCTGGCTTTTGCCGTCTGGAGGCGCGCGTGACCCCGGCTTACCTGAACCGCATCGCCACGGCGGTGCCCGACCACGATGTACACGCCGCGTTTGTGGCGTTTGCGGACGGGCTGCTCGCGAGCCGGGCGGATGGCCGGGTGCGGGCACTATTTAACCGGATGGCGGTGCGGTCCGGCATCGAGCACCGATATTCAGTGCTGACGCCCAACGAGGTCTCGACCGAGTTCCACATCAATGCGCACGAGTTCTACCGCAACGGTGCGTTTCCGCACACGGCCGAGCGCATGGGGGTGTATGAGCGGTTTGCACCTGTGCTGATGCGGCGCGCGCTGGACGGCCTGGCGGTGAGCGAAGCCGAGCGCGGCGCGATCACCCATGTCATCATCACCACCTGCACGGGCCTGTACGCGCCGGGGTTGGACTTTGAGGCCGTCGACCACCTCGGGTTGCGGGCGGACGTGGAGCGCACGGTGATCGGCTTCATGGGCTGCTACGCCGCGATCAACGGCCTCAAAACTGCACGTCACATCGTGCGCTCGGAGCCTGCAGCCAAGGTGCTGATGGTGAACCTGGAGCTGTGCACGCTGCACCTGCAGGAGACGGCCGATCTGGAGCAGGTGCTCAGCTTTCTGGTCTTCGCGGATGGCTGTGCAGCGAGCCTGATCTCGGCCGAGCCGGTTGGGTTTGCGCTGGACAGCTTCCGCGCGGTGCTGATCCCCACGACGCGGAATCTGATTACATGGAAGATCGGCGGCGTAGGCTTTGACATGCTGCTGAGCGGCCAGGTGCCGGGGGCGATCGGCAAGGCGCTGGAGCATGGCGGCACCGAGGTGCTGGGCGCGCTGCCGAAGGACGAGATTGCCTTGTGGGGCGTGCATCCCGGTGGCAAGAGCGTGCTGGATGCGGTGGAGCGCGGCTTGGGGTTGAGTGCGACCGCGCTAAGCTGTTCGCGCGAGGTGCTGCAGCGCTTCGGCAACATGAGCTCGGCGACGGTGATGTTTGTGATGGAGCGGTTGATGGCGGAGGCCAAGCCCGGCGACCGCGGCGGCGCCATGAGCTTCGGGCCGGGGGTAACCGCGGAGACGATGCTGTTTCATGCAGCATAGCGCGGGGCCGGCAGCCCCCAGAACGCAGGGC
>CAXTWN010000059.1:0-11265 GCA_964248055.1 uncultured Acidobacteriaceae bacterium
CAGGCGGTGGCCTTTGCTTTGCGCCGGGCGCGGGAGGCGGGGTGCACGAGGAAGGCTACGGCGACGCCGACGAAGTAGAGCAGCAGCATGGGGGCGGCGAACAGGCACATGGCGGTGGGCTCGGGCGAGGGACAGATGATCGCCGCGATGATGAAGATGGCCATGATGGCGTAGCGGAAGTTGCGCAGCAGGAACTTGGCGTCCACGATGCCGAAAAGGGCGAGAAAGAAGATGAGCACGGGCAGCTCAAAGGTGACGCCCAGGCCGAGGATGACGGCAAGAAAGAAGCCGGTGTAATCCTCGATGGTGATCATGTGAGTAAAGTTCTTGCCGAAGTCCTCAATGAGCACGACCATGGCACCGGGCAGAACGTAGCGGTAGCCGAACCAGGCGCCGGCAAGGAACAGGAACACCGTAACGCCCATAAACGGCATCACGTAGCGCTTTTCGTGCGCGTACATGCCCGGCGAGATGAACAGCCAGATCTGGTACAGGATGAGCGGGCTGGCGCCGATGGCACCGAAGACGAGGGCGGTCTTGATGACCAGATTGAGCCCATCGGTGGGATGGGTCATGGTCATGCGCAGGCCGATGTTTTCAAGCGGGCGCTGAATGAACTCGATCAGCGGCGTGTGAAAGACGTAAGCGATGGCGAAGCCGACGACCAGGAAGCCGACGCACCAGAGCAGGCGGGAACGGAGCTCCTCGAGGTGCTCCATGAGGCTCATGCCGGGGAGCTCGACGCGCTCGTGGACGGCGGAGCGGGTGCGGTCGAGGAGATCAGTCGCCATGAAGGGCGTTCTCCGCGGTGAGCGGGGCGGGGGCGTCGGTTTCCGGGATGGCGTCGAGGAGACCACCGAGGGGATTGCCGTTGGCGCTGCCATTGCCGTTGCGGGCGCGCGGCGTGGGCAGGCCGGTGGCGGGGGGCATCATGTGCAGATTGCCGGAGGTGGCGATCGGAAGCGGGCGAACGCCGTCAAGAATTTCGACGGGAGCCGGGGCGGACGAAAGGGTAGGAACGACCTGTGGATCGTGGGCGACATCGGCAGAAGACGGGGGTCCTTCGCTTTCACCCCAGCGAGCAAGCTCGCCGGGGACCCCGGTGCGCTCAGGATGACGGTCTTCAGATATAGGGAGCGCGTCCGGGAGAGTAGCGGCGGGCGCGACAGCCTCGGAGGCTGCAGAGGATGGGGCAATCGTGTTGCGCAGGTGCGGGTGCTCGGGTTCTTCGAGCGGCGGTGGCAAGGGTGCTGCGGCTTCCATGGCGGCAATCTGTTTTTGACGATCGGCCTGTTCGGAGGCGCGGAGCTCGTCTTCCATCTGCATCTTGAACTCGTTGGAGGCGCGGCGGAACTCGCCGATCCACTTGCCGAGCTCGCGGGCCAGCACCGGCAGCCGCTTCGGCCCGAAGAGCAGAAGGGCCAGCACGAACAGAAAGATGCTGTCGGCGAAGCTTGGCATACCGCTCTAAATGATACGGCCTGTGAGGGACAGGGCGAAACGTCACCACCCCCCGCAGCCGGAAGGATCGCATCGGCTACGTGACCGTTTCCGTTTTCGGTCGTCCTATGCGGTACGGGAGCGGGGACGGATGTTGGAGACGGCTGCGATGGGTACAGGGTCGCGCATCAGGGCGCTGTGGGGACGAGCGAACAGCGGCGCGAGCGTTCGTGAAGCACTGCTGACGCAGGGTGGGCTGCGCATGTTCGCCGCTCTGGGCCTGTTGGCAGCGCTGGCGCCGTTGACCGCCTGCAAAGGCTTCTTTGTGCCGCCCACGTCCACGGGGACCAGCGGCACGGGCACAGGGTTTAGTGGAAGCACGACGACCGATTACGCCTATGTAGCCAACAGCAGCGCCGGGACGACGTCGCTTGCGGCGTACAACGTGGGCAGCGGGGCGCTGACCTCGGTGGGAACGGTCTCGCTGGGCTTCATCCCCGTGGCGCTGGCCGTGGCCCCGAGCGACAGCTTCTTATATGTGGCGTCGACGCCGGGCTACACGAGTCCGGGAATCTACCTGTACACCATCGGGTCCACCGGGGCATTGACGGCGGCTAACAGCGGTAAGGCGCTGGCCACGGACGCGGTCGCAGCGATGGCGATCTCGCCGGATGGGAACTGGCTGTACACAGTGAACATCGACGGACTGACGATGGCGGAGTATGCGGTGGATACGACGACAGGACTGCTGACGCTGCAGGGCGAGATCACGCTTCCCGGAAGCACCTGCAACCTGACCACGGCGACCCCGGTGAGCCAGTCCTGCAGCGTGGCCGTGGCGCCGAGCGGGGACTACGTCGTCGCTTCGCTGAATGTGAGTGGGGATGCGGTGTTCAGCTACAGCAGCTCGGGGGGCGTGACGGGGAGCAGCTACCGCACCATCGGATCGGGGTACTCCACCGCGAACCCGACCGGGGACTTTTCGGTGGCGCTGGATGCGAACAACTACGCGTATATCGCGCAGACGAACTCGGTCTCGGTGTACGGAATTGGCTCAACCACCATCGATACGGAAGGCACGACGGACTATGGGACGGGGTTGACGCCCCGGGGCGTCGCGCTCAGCCAGAGCGGAGGCTATGTGTATACCGCGAACGAGGCGGCAGGGACGATCTCCGGCTTCGGCATCGGGGGCAGCGGCGCGCTGACGGCGGTTTCTGGCTCGCCGTTTGCCGGCCCTGCGAACGTGTCGGCGCTGGGCTTCGACAAGTCCGGTGGCTACGCGGTGGCCGTCGGCTATGACGCCAGCGCGGGCGTGCGGCTGTACTCGGTGAGCTCGGCGGGGGTGCTTACGCAGGTAGCGGCGACGGGTTCGGGCACCAGCGAGGCGTACCCGGCGCTGGTGGCCATGACACACTAAGAGCCGGGGCGGCGCGAGGATCGCCGCTGAAAGGCATCGTCAAGCACCATGCACCTGCTGTCTTCTATGCGCGGTACCGAGGGTTCGCGCTGCACGGCAACTTCGCGCCTGATGAAAACACTGCGCGCTTCCAGGCTGATCGGTTCTGCAGGTCTCGCGCTGGGCCTTTGCGCGGCGTTGTCTGCGCTGCCGGGATGCCATGACCTGCGCAAGGTGACGGTGCTGAACGAGTATGTGTTCGTCACGGCGAAGCAGGCGTTTCTGCGCGATCGTGTGGCGGCGGTCTCCAACCGAACGGGCGAGGTGACCAACGGCGAAAAGCTCACGGTCCTGGGGCATCAGCGGCGTTTTCTGCATGTGCGCGCACCCAACGGAGCCGAGGGCTGGATCGAGGAGAAGCTGACCGCTGACCAGGGGATCGCGGATCTGTTCGACGCGCTGAAGACGCAGCACCTGCACGATGGCGTGGTCGCCACGGCCGTGACGCGCGATGAGGTGTACCTCCACCTGACGCCGGGGCGGGAGACAGTGCATTTCTTTCGGCTGGGGGAGAACGAGCCGCTGAGCCTGCTGCTGCGGGCGACGGTGCCGAAGGGCTTGCCTCCGGGAAGCGCGCCCGCGGGCACGCCTACGGCCGCCAAACTACCGGTGCGTGTGACCGGCGCGGCGACAGGCCATGATGCGAACGAGGCCGCGCTGAAGGGCGAAGCGCCCGCGAGTGACTCGGGAGCCGCACCCGCCGCGCCCGCCGGACCGGTGATGGAGGACTGGTGGCTGGTGCGCGACAGCCACGGCGAAACCGGCTGGATCTATGGCCGGATGATCGACGTGAGCGAGCCGGATGCGCTGGCGCGGTATGCCGAAGGCCAGCGTATTGTGGGGGCGTACGTGCTGACGCATGTCGACGATCCGGAGTCGAACATCGTGAGCAATGGGCAGCCGGTGACGAGTATTCCGGAGTATGTGACCGTGCTTTCGCCGTTCAAAGCGGGGCTGCCGTATGACTTCGACCAGGTGCGGGTGTTTATCTGGAACGTGAAGAAACATCGCTATGAGACGGCCTATCGGGAGCACAACATCGCGGGCTACCTGCCGGTGCAGATTGCGATGAAGACGGATCCGTACAACAAGGATCCGCACTTTGCGATGCCGCTGCCGACCTTTATCACCAAGGTGCTGCCCGCGGACGCGCCGCTGCCGGTGCCCGACCCGACCACAGGGCTGGTGAAGCCAACGCGGTTGTATAGCGATGCGATCCGGCTGGAAGGAAACATCTGCAGGCGGATTGCGCCGCCGAACGCGCCGCCGCCGGCGCTGGCACACCCCAACCCGGAGCCGCAAAAGGGCGAAAAAGGAAAGCGGAGACGATAAGGCAGCCGTAGCGAATGCACTTGCCGGGACCAGAGGGCCTCGACCAGGTTGAGCCTTTGTTGTCCGAAGCCCCAGGGATCGTGTAAATACCGCTTTGGTACCACGCGAAGCTGCCTGCTTCCGTGGTGAATCGGGTTCCAAGCGCTTTGGACCCTGGAGCGGAAGAGTATCCTAGCGAACAGCACGAAGGGTACCTAGGCGCGCGCAAGCGTATGACGGTAGTGGAGCGGCACAAAGTGCGTGTGGTGGGTGAAGGGGAGCGCACGCTCATGTTCGCGCATGGGTATGGCTGTGACCAGAACATGTGGAGGGCGGTCGCGCCTGCATTTTCGGACAGATTCCGCGTGGTGCTCTTCGACAACGCGGGGGCCGGCTCTGCGGACCTCGCAGCGTTCGACAAGCTCCGTCACAGCAGCCTCCACGGTTATGCGCAGGATGCGCTCGAGATCATCGATGAGCTGGGCCTGACGCGAGTGAACTTCGTCGGGCACTCTGTCAGCGCCATGATTGGCGCGCTTGCCTCCATCGCTCGGCCGCAGGTGTTCGAAAGCCTGATCATGATCGGCCCCTCGCCTTCCTACATTAACCAGGGCGACTACGTCGGCGGCTTCGAGCGGAGCGACATCGACGATCTGCTCGAACTTCTGCGCAGCAACCATCTTGGCTGGTCGATCACCATGGCGCCGGTCATCATGGGAAACCCCGATTGCCCCGAGCTCGCGAAGGAGCTGGAGGCGAGCTTCTGCCGCACCAACCCCGCCTTTGCAAGCCACTTCGCGCGGGTTGTCTTTCTCTCTGACCATCGTGCGGACCTTCCCAGGATCCAGCTGCCAACCCTGATCCTGCAAACCCAGGAGGATCCGATCGCTCCGGTAGAGGTTGGGCATTACGTGCACAGGGCGGTACCCCGCAGCCGTCTCGTCGTGATGAAGGCAACCGGGCACTGCCCTCACCTTAGCTCGCCTGAGGAGGTGAGAGCCGAGATCGCTCACTTCCTGCAAGGCGTTGTCTGATGAGTTGAGGGTGGTCGGCATGGAAGCAGCCAGGTTCGACCAGGTACCTTGCGGATTTGTCGTTCTCGGGACAGACGGTCGTTTTCTGGAGGCAAACGCCGCGTTCTGCGAGATCGCGGATAGCGCACCCGCGGCCCTGGCCGACTGCAAGTTCGATCATTTCCTCTCCGCTGCGGGTCGCCTTCTCTTTGCCACCCAGATCTCCGCGAGATTGTTGCTGGAGGGATCAGTCCGCGAGGTGGCGCTCGACGTCGTGAGACCGGGCGGGACCCGCATACCCGTGTTGGTGAACGCGAACCTGGAACGCGGCAGGAAAGGACATCCCCAGCGGATCCTTATGGCTGTCTTCGCAGCCGCAGAGAGACGCGGCTATGAACAAGACCTGCTGCGTGCCCAGAGGGCTGCCGAACAGATGGCCGAGGTGATCCTGCGCTCATCAGACGCGATCATCACAGCTTCGAGCGACGGAATCGTTCAGAGTTGGAACGAGGGGGCTGAGCTGATGTTCGGCCTTATGTCAAGCGAGGCTGTCGGCTGTTCCTTCTCGGATCTCATCTTCCCGGAGCGGCTACAACCCGACTTCGATCTGCTGCTGAAAAGCCTGCGCACCGGAACGCGAGGAACGCTCGAGACCACCGCGAAGCACCGGCTTGGTCACGAGCTGGCGGTCTCGGTGAAGCTGAGTCCCCACATCGAACCGCCTGGAGATCTTGTATCTTTCTCCGCGATCATTCGGGACATCACACCGCGCAAGCTCTCGGAAAAGGCCCTCATCCAGAACGAAAAGCTGGCGTCTCTGGGCAGGCTGGCGAGCTCCATTGCGCATGAGATCAACAATCCGCTCGAGTCCGTGACGAACCTGCTCTACATCCTCGATTCGCATGCAAGCGATCCGGAGATGAAGCAATACATCAAGACCGCGCAGGAGGAGCTCGCGCGTGTGTCGCAGATCGCCACGCATACGTTGCGCTTTCACAAGCAGAGCTCGAGACCGTTGGAGCTCCACTTCGAAGAGCTCTTCACTTCTGTGCTCGCCATGTATCGCGGGCGCATTCTGGGGCGCGGTATCGATGTTCGGTGTACGCGTTCCGCTGCTGCATCGCTTCTCTGTTACGAGGGAGAGGTGCGGCAGATCGTGACCAATCTGATCGCCAACGCGATCGATGCCATGCCCTCCGGTGGCCGCCTTACCTTGAGATACCGCGAGGCTACTCTGTGGGCCACGGGAACGCCCGGTGTGCGGCTTACGATTGCCGATAACGGCGCCGGCATGAGTCACACGACCCTGCAGCACATCTTCGAGCCATTTTTCACCACCAAGGGCATGGGAGGCACCGGTCTCGGCCTCTGGATCACCCATGAGCTCGTGCAGAAGCACCAGGGCACGATTCGGGTCCGAAGCTCACAGCTCCCCGGCCGGAGCGGCACGACCTTTGTGCTCTCCTTCCCTCACGCTCTCTGAGCGACGCCAGAAGCAGGCGCGTCACGTAGGGGGGGTGCGGTACTGCCTACCCGCGCGCATGCAGACACGGCCCGGGTCACTCTGGCGTATGCTCAGAGGCGCCGGAGGGATGCCATGAGAATGGTGCAAAGTATTTTGGCCACCGGAGTCTTGACACTGACGAGCTTCGCGGCGGCGCAGCAGGAGCCATACACGGATGTGAGGCTTGATCAGTTAGCCGGCCCGGTGCGCTCGACTGTGACGAGCACCTCTTACCCCGACACCGAGGTGCGTCTGCCCGACGGACCCGTCATCGTTCTGCCCATCATGAGGAGACGTTGTGAATACGACCCGGATGGCTACAAGACGCTTGGGGAGACGCCACAGCAGGGCGGTCCATACGGTGAGATGCTACAGCTCAGCCGGGATCCACAGGGCCACCTTTACGAACGGCGCACGCTCGACCGGCAAAGCGGTCGAATGGTGCGCTATGAACGCTTTGGGACGTATGGCGCGATCGAGGATCGCCGCTACGGCCCAGACGGCAAGCTGACGGACGAGTTCCTCCAAAGCTGGGATGAAAATGGGCATCGATCCTTGTTCGTCGCCAAAGACGGGAGCGGCAAAGAGTTTTCGCGCCGTAGAACAAGGTTCACAATCGACGGTGTGCTGACGGAGGACTCCAGTTGGGGAGCGAACGGCTTGCTCGAATGGACGGAAACGTATGATCCAGCGACGGATGTATCTCAGTTCAGGAACTACGACAAAAACGGTACGCTGCGGCTATCCAGGACGAGCGTTCATGACCGGGTTACCTCGTTCTGGGCGTCTGAGGAGAACCTCTACGGCAGCAGCGTAGGTTGGTCATCGGAGTTACACGAGGACGTCTCCATGTGCCATGCTGACGGAACCTGCAATCATCTGGTTTATGAGTACTCGCGTCAGGACAAACGCGACCCCAGGAGCGTCGAGCTACGTGACGCAGCAGGCACCCTGAAGGTGGGCGCGTACTTTGAGTACGTCCTGGACGCGCACGGGAACTGGACGAATCGCGTTGTGCATGTGAGGCTCAACGACAAGCCGCTCACGTTGTACGAGGAGGACGCGCGCGCTCTCGTCTATTGGCCGGCACCTTGAGCAAGATCGCTCCACTCGCCGCATGGACTAACAACGTGATCTCTAAAAGGTGAAGGCCGGGCAGGTGCCCGGCCTTCCCTGGTTTCGGTCTGATGCGCAGACAGCTGTTTTCCGCGAGGGCTGCTAACGGCTGGACGCGACCGTCCTGCCGGTCCCGACGTAGGTGACGTGCCAGATGGAACGGCTGCCGTCGTCCGTCACGAAGAGCGAGCCATCCTTGGCAACGGTCACGCCTACCGGACGTCCCCACACCTTGCCATCAGGGGTGAGAAAGCCAGTCAGGAAGTCCTCATAGCTGCCTTCAGCCTTGCCGGCGTGCACGGGCACATGAATCACCTCGTACCCGGCGCGACCGGCACGGTTCCAGCTGCCGTGTTCGGCGGCAAAGACATCGCCGTCATAGCTCGCCGGAAAGGCGGACGGGGCGTTCTTCAGGTTGGCGGGGTAGAAGACCATCTCCAGCGAGGCCATGTGCGGCTGCACAAGGACGTCCGGCGTAATCACCTTCGCGCTCAGGTCGACATGCTGGCACGAGGTACCGTCGGGCGCAGTAGCAGGTGCCTGTGGGTTCGGCCCTGTACCGTCGGCGCACGGCGCGGCGAGCCGTGGATCGGGATGGCCGCCCATGTAGTACCAGGGCCAGCCATAGAAGCCATCTTCCTTGACGGAGGTGATGTAGTCAGGTACGAGGTGATTGCCCAGGTTGTCGCGCTCGTTGGTGGAGCACCAGAGCTGGCCCGTGACGGGATTGATCGCCTCGCCTACGCAGTTGCGGATGCCGGTGGCGTAGACCTTGACGAACTTGCCCTCCGGGGTGAACTCAAGCACATCGGCACGATGGAACTCTTTGGGCGTGGTGTCCGGGTTGTCCGCGTTGGAGCCGGAGCCGACCGAAACGAGCATGTGCTGCCCATCCTTGGTGAAGACCACGTCCCGCGTCCAATGGCCGCCGCCACGCAGTTGAGCAAAGCCCGGCAGCTGGGCCACGACGGTCTCGGCCGGCCCGGTGGCGACCAGATCTCCGGACTTATATGGGAACCGCACGACAGAGTCAGTGTTGCCCACATAGACCCACTTCGGATTCGGACCCGCAGGGTAAAAGTTGATGCCGAACGGCAGATTCAAGCCGGTGGCAAAGGTGGAGATCTGCTGTGCTTTGCCGTCAGGGCCGACCCCGCGCAGAACAAAGATTTTGTCGCCATGCGAGTCGGAGAGGAAGAGATCGCCGTTGGGCGCGGTGCGCAGCAGCCGGGGTTCGCGAAAGGTGGTGTTGGCTTCGGACACGGGCGCGGGTTTGCCCGTGTTGGGGTCGCGGGGCGCCGGCGTGTAATCGCCGCCCGCGTAGAGATCCACCTTGAAACCGGCCGGCGCAATCGGCTTCGCGCCCTCCGGACGGGGCACGACGAACGGTCCATTCTCCACCGCCTCGGAGGGGTTCGGCTCCGGCAGGTCGGCGACGGTGATGTGGTGCTGCGCTCCGGGGGCCTGCTGGTTCCAGTCAGCGAAGGTGGTGACTCCCCCTGCCTTGCTGACGGTGTTTTGGGCCTGTGCTGCCGGGCCAAACCCGGGCACAAAGGCTACAAAACAAAGCACACCGGTGGCCAGAGCCGTCGCAATACTCTGCGATCGTACGCAAACGTTAACGCTCATTCTCGGATCCTTTCTCTTCCTGAAGCTTAGGTCTTTCGTCCCTGTCCATGGAGGCAAACTCCTGGCAGATCGATCGCCGTCGAAAAGGTTGTACCTCGATGAGTGCGTGCGTCGAGGCATCGAGGACAAGGGCTGATGTCTTGGATGCGAAAGATCGTTTTTGGGCGTGAACACCGGTTTGCCGCCCGGTCGCGGTGGCTCCGCGGAGGAATGACGTGAGGTGCGCTTCGATGGACCTCCGGTGTGCGATAGAGTGTCCGGATGAAAGGAACGAACCGCTTCAAACGCCGCGATCTTCTGAAACATTCTCCCTTGGCGCTGGCCTTGCTCCCCCCGTGGAATGCGGAGGCGCAAGCTGAGGGTAGTGCAGGAGCGCCGCTGTTCTTTGATGTGCGCACATTTGGAGCCACCGGCACCGGCAAGCAGTTGGACACACCGGCCGTCAACACGGCCATCGCGGCGGCGGCAGCGGCGGGCGGCGGGACGGTGGTCTTTCCTGGCGGAACGTATCTTTGCTTCTCCATCCGGCTGCAGAGCAACGTGCACCTGTTTCTCTCGCAGGGCGCGGTGATTCAGGCGGCCGCGTCGCCTCTACCGGGACAGACTACCGGTGAACTGGGAGGCGTGTACGACGCTGCCGAGCCGAAGACGAGCTACGACGCTTACCAGGACTATGGCCACAATCACTGGCACAACTCGCTCCTCTGGGGCGAAGGTCTGCACAACATCGGCATCAGCGGGCCGGGGCTGATCTTTGGCAAAGGCCTGTCCTTCGGCGGCTGGGTGAAGGATGAGCAACGCGGGGGCTATCCGCTGTACAACACGACACAGCCGGGTGTAGGCAACAAAGCCATTGCGCTGAAGAACTGCCGCAATGTGACCTTTCGCGATTTCAGTATTCTCAAGGGTGGCTGGTTTGGTCTGCTGCTTACCGGCGTCGACAATCTGACGATCGACAACCTGACAATTGACACCGACCGCGATGGCATGGACCTCGATTGCTGCAAGAACGTCCACGTGTCGAACTGCACCGTCAACTCGCCCTGGGACGATGGAATCTGCCCTAAATCGAGCTATGCGCTTGGGTACGCGCGCGCGACGGAGAACGTCACCATCACTGGCTGCACGGTCTCAGGATCTTATGAGCTCGGCACGCTGCTGGACGGCACGCGCAAGGTGTTTCCCCCAGGGGAAAACGTCTATCGCACCGGCCGCATCAAGTGCGGCACCGAGTCCAACGGCGGCTTCAAGAACATCGCCATCAGCAACTGCGTCTTCGACGGTTGCAGCAGTTTGTCACTTGAGAGTGAAGACGGCGCCCTGTGCGAAGACATCGTCATCTCCAACATCACGATGCGAGATCTTGCCTATGGTCCGCTCTTCTTCCGGCTGGGCGCGCGTCTGCGTGGTCCCAAGCAAACGACCAAGGTGGGCACACTGCGCCGTGTGCTGGTGTCCAACATCGTGTCGTATAACTCGGACCCAGCGGTGGGTTGCGTTCTCACCGGCATTCCAGGTCATCCGATCGAAGACGTGAAGATCAGCAACCTTTACATGCAGCACAAGGGGGGCAAGGGCGCAGAGCAGGCAAAGGTGGTTCCGCCGGAGCAGGTGGATAAGTACCCCGATCCTGGGGTGTTTGGTCCCATGCCCTCGCAGGGCTTCTTCCTGCGGCACATGCGCAACCTGGAGATGAGCCATGTGGAGATCGCTCCGATGGCTCCCGATGCCCGACCCGCGTTTGTGCTGGTCGATGTGGATCGTGCCGACTTCCTCGCGGTCACCGCGCCGCC
>CAXTWN010000059.1:11275-18390 GCA_964248055.1 uncultured Acidobacteriaceae bacterium
ATGTACGTGTGCATCTGAGCCGCGCGGCCAGGGATGCCATGATCGAGAGCGCGAGCGATCAGATGCTTTGATCGAGTCGACCGCTCGGGCGCCGTTTTTCAGGCGTAGAAGGTACGGATCGCGTCGACGACGGTCTCGAGCTCGTCCTCGCGGAGTTCGGGGAAGATGGGCAGGGCAAGGACCTCGGCGGCGGCTCTTTCAGCGACCGGGAAGGCGCCGGGCTGGTAGCCCAGGGGTTTGAGACTGGGCTGCAGGTGCAAGGGCCGCGGGTAGTAGATCTCCGTGCCGATGCCGCGGGCGGTCAGGTGGGCGCGGAGGTCGTCGCGGCGGGGCGCGCGGACGACGTACTGGTGGAAGATGGGCTCGGCGCGAGGGTCGGTGCAGGGGAGCACGACGCCTTCCGCAGCGGTTGCGCCGGTGAGGCCCGCTTCGCGGAAGCGGGTATTATAGAGCGCGGCGAGTTCGCGGCGGCGGGCGTTGGCGGCGGGCAGGCGGCGGAGCTTGATCTCCAGCACAGCGGCCTGCATGCCATCGAGGCGGGAGTTCCAGCCGATGGGACCGCCGAGGTCGTCGTGTAGGTAGCGCTGGCGCATACCGTGATTGCGCAGGGCGCGGGCGCGTTCGGCGACGATGGGGTCCTCTGTGGTGAGCAGACCCGCGTCGCCGAAGGCGCTGAGGTTCTTCGTCGGATAGAAGCTAAAGGCGGCAGCGTGGCCGAGGGACCCGGCCGGACGATCATGCCAACGGGCGCCGAAGGCCTGCGCGGCGTCTTCGATGACGAGAAGCTCGTGCTGTTGCGCGAGGGCAGAGAGGCCGTCCATGTCGGCGCACTGGCCGTACAGGTGCACGGGCAGCAGGGCGCGGAGCTTTGTGTTCGGGGGGAGTGACTGGGCGAGGGCCGCTTCGGCGCCTTGGGGAGAGAGGTTGAAGGTGTGTTCGTCGATGTCGGCGAGGATGGGCGTGGCGCCGGTGCGGAGGATGGAGCTGACCGTGGCGTAGAAGCTGAAGGGCGTGGTGAGCACGGCGTCGCCTGGACCGATGCCGAGGGCCGCCATCGCGAGCCAGAGGGCGTCGGTGCCGTTTGCACAGCCGATGCCGTGGGCGGTGTGGCAGGCGAGCGCGGCAGCGAGTTCAAAGCGCTCGGCCGCCGGACCCAGGACAAACTGCTGGCGGGCACAGACGTTCTCGATGGCGTTCATCACCTCATCGCGGATGACGGCGAACTCCCGGCTGAGGTCGAGCAGGGGAACGGGCGTGTGCCGGGGATCGGGGCTGGAGGGCATCGCGTCATGGTATCGCGGGAGCCCTGAGGCGCTGCTTGTGCCGCGCGGACAAACGCTGTACCTTGATCTCGGCAGAGCGGAGCTCCTTTGCAGCGTGGGCTGGTGCCCAGGACGGCCCCCTTACCGCAGCCAAGAACACATAGGAGATCGGCCCATGGACACCAAGCCGGCGCAGAATATTCAGGACACCTTTCTGAACACCGTTCGCAAGGACAAGAGCCCGATCACGATCTATCTGGTGAGCGGCGTCAAGCTGACGGGGAAGATTCGATCCTTTGACAAGTACTCCGTGCTGTTAGAGAACAACGCGCAGGAACAGTTGATCTTCAAGCACGCGATCTCGACCGTGGTGAGCGGACGCGCACCGCATGGGGATGGCCGTGCGCCCGGGGCGGCGGGATCGCTGGAGAATGGGGCAAGTTCCCCGACCGCGTCGACCGTTCGGTAACGGCGCGCGAGCACACTGAAGTGAGGTAGCCGGTGCAACCGGAGGGAAGCCCTGGTCAGCGCCGTGCGCTGGAAGAGCAGATACTGCTGCAGACGCGCCGGCGCGCGTCGGGCGAGCGCGCCGTGCTGGTCGCGGCGGAGTTCACCGGGCTGCGTCCCGCGCTCTCCCCTGTGGCCCAGCAGGCGAAACGGGCGGCCTCGATTACGGCGCCTGCGGACGAGCGATCGGCCGAGGAACCCCCGACTCGGGTGCCCATGGCGCGGAACGACATCGACTTCGACGCGTCGCTGGCCGAGTTCCAGGAGCTGGCGCGGTCGGCCGGTGCGGACATCGCCGCGCTGCTGATCCAGCGCCGGGCGAAGCCGGATCCGGCGACGTTGGTAGGTGGCGGCAAGCTGGAGGAGATCGAGGCGACGGCGCGCTCCACCTCTGCCGATGTGGTGTTGTTCGACCATGATCTTTCGCCGTCGCAGCTGCGCAACCTGGAGGACCGGTTGCCGTGCCGCGTAATCGATCGCACGCAGCTGATTCTGGACATCTTCGCGCGGCATGCGCGGACGCGGGAGGGCCAGCTGCAGGTCGAACTCGCGCAGCTGGAGTACCAGCTGCCGCGGCTGGGTGGCCGGGGGCGGGCGATGTCGCAGCTGGGCGGCGGCATCGGGACGCGTGGGCCGGGCGAAACGCAGCTGGAGACCGATCGGCGCAAGATCCGGCTGCGGATCTCGCGGATCCAGCAGCAGCTGGAGGGAGTGCGGCGGATCCGGCGGCAACAGCGCGGCCGGCGCGAGGCGGTGCCGGTGCCCACGGTGGCGCTGGTGGGGTACACCAACGCCGGCAAGTCCACGTTGTTCAACGCGCTGACCGGGGCGGAGGTGCTGGAGTCCAAACGCATGTTTGCGACGCTGGATCCGAAGCTGCGCCAGCTCACCCTGCCGTCGCGGCGGCGCGTGCTGCTGGCCGATACCGTGGGCTTTGTGCGCAATCTGCCGCATGCCCTGGTGACGAGCTTCCGGGCGACGCTCGAAGAGGTGGAACGCGCAGAACTGTTGGTTCATGTGCGCGATGGCGCCAGTCCGACCCTGGAAGAGCAGAAGGGCCAGGTGGAGGCGGTGCTGGCCGAGCTGGAGGTGCGCGACACGCCGACGCTGCAGGTCCTGAACAAGGCCGATCTGCTGCCGGAAGGGGCCAGCGCGGCGCCCGGTGAGTTGCTGGTCTCGGCGCGCACGGGAGCGGGCCTGGAGGCGCTGCTGGCGGCCATGGATGAGGCGCTGACGGCGGATCCGCTCATCGAGATGGCGTTTCGGATACCGCAGTCCGAGGGCCGGGTGCTGGCCGCGCTGGAGCGTGGCGCGACGCTTTCGGAGCAGCGTTTCGCGGGCAATCTGCTGTACCTGCACGCGGTGGGGCCGGCGTCGCTGCTGAACCGGTACAGACGTTTTCAACTGCGGGACGCGGAGGAGGCAGGGAACCGGGAGTATGCCGGGGAAACTGAGAAGAAGGTAAACGCTTTCGAGACATAAAACAGGCCGCCTGAGAAGGGAGTGGAGGTGGGTCCCTCTTCACGCGGCCTGCTGACCCGGACGGGTCTTGGGTGGTGACTTTAGTGTACCCCGGCGAGAGCGCCGCTGGCTACCGCAAAGCGGGCGGATTCCACCCCGCGTGTGGAATTGCTGTGCATTTGGTGTTTCGCGAGGTCGGGCTTTGACGTGCCCTATGCGCTTTGCTACAACGGTTGTGACACAAGTGTGTTTGGTTCGTGTTGCGTGCGTAGACGTGGTGTGCCCGGAGGTATGCCGCATGGCACTGGCGCGCATAAGCCAATAGAACAGTAGGTTCATGGAGATTCTTCATCAGTTGGAGTCGTTGGTCGTCGGTTCTGTGCCGACGATGATCCTGTTTTTGCTCCTGGTGCTGGCCTACAGCGTGCTGGTACGCCGGCCGCTGGACCGCGTTGTGGCCGAGCGCCGCGCACGTACCAGCGGGGCCATCGAGCAGGCGCGCGGGGCGATCGCCGCCGCCGAGGCAGAGACGGCGGTCTACGAGGACAAGCTACGGGCGGCGCGGCAGGAGCTGCTGGCGGAGCGCGAGCAGCGGCTGCGGGAGCGGCAGGCGGACCGCGACCGGGCTCTGGCCGCAGCGCGGGATCAGGCCGGCGAGCGCATTCGCGGCGCGAAGGCCGAGGTAGAGGCCTCGGCTGAGGCAGCCCGGCGGCAGATCGAGGGTGCGGTGACGGAGCTTGGGGAACGGATCGTGCAAACGCTGCTGCCGAAGCCTGCCGATGCCAACGGGGTGCGGCAGTGAGGGGCTTGCGTCGACGGCCGACCTGGGCCGCTACCGTGCTGTTCTTCCTTCTGGCCGGCGGTGTCTCCGCTGCGATGTCGCCCGTGCTGCAGGCGCAGGCGACGCCGAAGCAGGTGGGACCGGGGGTAGGCGAACGTTCCACGCCGATCAACACCGAGCCGGAGAAGAAGGAACAGGAGCAGGACGAGAACGAGGCGTACCGGCACTCCGCGGTGGTGGGGAAGCTCGGATCCCTGGTGGGGCTCAATCCGGAGCAGGCGGCGACGGCGTTTGAGGCGCTGAACTTCTTGCTGCTGGTGGTCGGCGTAGGGTACGGGTTGGTGAAGCTGCTGCCGAAGACCTTCCGGGAGCGGAACACGGCGATTCAGAAGCACCTTGTGGATGCGCGGAGTGCCACGGAGGAGTCCAGCGCGCGGCTGACGGCGGTGGAAGGCCGGCTGGCCAAGCTTGACGGAGAGATTGCCGGCATGCGGGCGCAGATCGAGGCGGAGACGGCGCGCGAGGAACAGCGCCTGCGGGCGTCGCTGGAGGACGAGAAGGCCAAGATCCTGGCCTCGGCCGACGAGGAGATTCAGGCGGCCACGGCGAATGCGCGGCGCGAGCTGCAGCGCCACGCAGCCGAACTGGCCGTGGAGCAGGCGGCCAAGCGACTGGTGGTGACCGCCGAGACGGACCGGCTGCTCATCCAAGGCTTCGCGCAGCGGCTGATGGGCGAGAAGGGAGGGCAGAACTGATGGCGATTGTGGACCTTCGGTATGCCCGTGCCCTGGACGAGGTGGTCGTTGCGCAGAAGCTGTCGCGTGAGGCGGTGAAGACGCAGCTGCAGGACTTTCTCACCACGTTTCAGGGCAGTGCGCCGCTGCGCGAGGTGCTGGAGAACCCCTCCATTGAGGAAGCGCAGAAGTTGCACCTCCTTGACGCCATCGCGGGCCGGTTGGGGATGGATCGCGCGGTGCGGAACTTCCTGGCCGTGGTCATTCACCATCTGCGTCTCCGCGAGTTGCGGGAGATGTTTGACGCCTATCTCGAGATCGCCGACAAGGACAACGGCGTGACCGAGGCGGAGGTCACCAGCGCGCGGCCGCTCGACGCGGCGGGTAAGCAGACGATCGAAGACAGCATTGCGCGGCTGGCGGGCGGCGGGCAGGTGCGCGCGAGCTACCGTGAGGACCCGACACTGCTGGGCGGTGCAGTGATCAAGCTGGGCTCCACTGTGTACGATGGCTCGTTGCGCGGACAGTTGGAGCAGCTGCGACAGAAGATGTTAAACGCGGTGGTGTAGCGGCTCGACCGGCGCAACGCGTAGCGAAGTTTTGCAGGGTTTTTGCAGGAAAGAGAAGAAGAATGCCAAGCATTGCAGCAAACGAGATTACGGAGCTGCTCCGGCAGCAGATCGAGAACTACGAAGATCGCGTCCACGTGGACGAGGTCGGGACGATTGTGACGCTGGGCGATGGGATCGCTCGCATTCATGGCCTGGACAAGGTCATGGCAGGCGAGCTGATCGAGTTCCCGCACGGCGTGGCCGGGCTGGCGATGAACCTGGACGAAGACCAGGTGGGCGCGGTGCTGCTGGGCGACTACACCGAGTTGCGCGAGGGCGATCAGGTGAAGCGCTCCAAGCAGATCATGTCCGTGCCCGTGGGCGATGCGCTGATCGGCCGGGTGGTCAACGCGATCGGACAGCCGATCGACGACAAGGGGCCGATCAATACCACGCAGACGCTGCCGATTGAGCGCATCGCGCCGGGCGTGATCGCGCGTCAGTCGGTGACCGAGCCGATGGCCACCGGCATCAAGGCGATCGACACGATGATCCCCATCGGCCGTGGCCAGCGCGAGTTGCTGATCGGCGACCGGCAGACCGGCAAGACGGCCGTGGCGCTGGACACGATCATTAACTCCGCCAAGAACGATCTGATCTGCATCTACTGCGCGATCGGGCAGAAGCGGTCGTCGGTAGCGGGTGTGGTGCAGACCCTGGAGCGGTTTGGCGCGATGGCCTACACCATTGTGGTGGCCGCCACGGCGTCAGAGCCGGCGCCCATGCAGTACCTGGCCCCGTTTGCCGCAACCGCGATGGGCGAGTACTTCCGCGACAACGGCAAGCATGCCCTGATCATCTATGACGATCTCTCCAAGCACGCGGCGAGCTATCGCGAGATCTCCTTGCTGCTGCGCCGTCCGCCGGGACGTGAGGCGTATCCGGGCGATGTGTTCTATCTGCACTCACGGTTGCTGGAGCGCTCGTCCAAGATGTCGAAGGAGAACGGCGGGGGATCGCTGACCGCGCTGCCCATCATTGAGACCCAGGCGGGCGACGTTTCGGCGTACATCCCGACCAACGTGATCTCCATCACCGACGGGCAGATCTTCTTTGAGACCGATCTGTTCAACTCGGGCGTTCGGCCGGCAGTGAATGTGGGTCTGTCGGTGTCGCGCGTGGGCTTTGCGGCGGCGGCGAAGGCGACCAAGCAGGTGGGATCGACCCTGAAACTGGATCTCGCGCAATATCGCGAGCTGGCGGCCTTCGCGCAGTTCGGCTCGGACCTGGACAAGGTGACGCAGCAGCAGCTGAACCGCGGATCGCGGTTGACGGAGCTGTTGAAGCAGCCGCAATTTCAGCCGCTGACGATGGCCCAGCAGGTAGCCATTCTGTTTGCGGGCACGCAGGGTCTGCTGGATGACGTGGAGGTCGGCGATATCCAGGCCTTTGAGCGTGGGTACTACCCCTTCCTGGATACGGCGCACCCGGACATCCTTGCGGACATCACCAACAAGAAGGCTCTGGATGACGATCTCCGGGAGCGCCTGAAGCGCGCGATCAACGAGTACAAGGGCGACTTCCTTTCGCAGCACAAGAAGGTTGAGGCGGTAAAGGCGTAGGCGAGTGGCGGCGCTGGCTTGTCGCCGTGGATGAAGAAAAAGCAGGTCCTTCGCTCCGCTCAGGATGACAATCCCAGAGGGGAAGTTCGAAGGCGGAGTGAAGACGTAGGAGCTGATGGCAAACGTACTGGATCTACGGCGGCGCATCCGCAGTGTGAAGAACACGCGGCAGATCACCAAGGCCATGAAGATGGTCT
>CAXTWN010000060.1:0-13560 GCA_964248055.1 uncultured Acidobacteriaceae bacterium
GCCCCGTGCCGTAGTACTGAATCAGATCTGCCATCGTTATCCCTTAGCAGGGCCCGGGGCACAGGGCCCTGGGTCCAGAAATCTTGCCATCCGGGGCTGAAGCCCCTTGCATCTCCACCTTCGACGTCCGGGCTGAAACCCGAACCTACACCGAATCCGCTTGCTGGGCCCTGAACCCTGGGCCCTAACGCCTGTACTCTACCCGCGCAGCTCCATCGCGACCGGCTGCTGTGCCTTATGCGGATGATCCGCGCCCTTGTACACCTTCAGCTTGGTCGCCATCTGCCGGCCCAGCTTGCTCTTGGGCAGCATGCCCTTGATCGCCTCTTCCAGGATCTTCTCCGGACGGCGGGCGAGCAGCTTCAAAAAGCCTTCCTCGCGCAGGCCGCCGGGAAACCCGGTATAGCGGCGGTACACCTTCTGCTCGGCACGCATGCCGGTAACATGGATCTTTTCGGCGTTGACCACGATCACGTGGTCGCCCATATCGATATACGGGGTGTAGAGCGGGTTGCGCTTGCCGGTCAGAACGGCAGCGGCCTCTGACGCGAGACGGCCGAGGGTCTTGCCCTCTGCATCCAGCACAAACCACTTCCGCTGGATGTCCTTGCCGCTGGGGATCACGGTCGACATTGTTCTTACTCCCTACCTCTGCCGTCTTCGTGGCCGGCGTGAAGCGCGAAGATATTGTGCCTGCCCGGTGCCGGCGATCCGGCCTGCGGGGTGCGGGCGGCAGTCCCCACGCACAGCCCGATGCCATGCGGAGATCTACCGACGTTTCGTTGGAGCGCACAGAGCCTGCCTGCTGGCGGGCTGGGGAGCGGAGGCTCTCGGCTTCATTCCATGCCTGGCGGCCCTGACAACGGCTGCCGGAGAGCGTTCCCGCCTCAGTGCTTCGTGTCCGCCGACCTTGCTGTCTCCTCTGCTCTACCCGGCTGCGGTGGTCAACGGCAGGGCACACGGAGGTGCGGGCGCGAAACTGCGCGAGCCTTCAGCATAGCCGAGGCGGTGAGCGCCGTCAACGGCCATTGCAGCCTTCGCCAACCTCAGCGCGCCGGCGCCCCGGCGCTCTTTCAACTTCAAGAAGGGATCTTCAAAGTATCGATAGCTCAGAAAGGCCGCCATCAGGGTCGTCACCAGGCCCAGCGATCCGGCCGGTCCACCGTGTCGAAGAGAGTGCCCCCGAAAGCACAAAGAAGAGGTCCATCCCGGTATACCCGACGGCATCCCGAGGTAATGCTGGCAGAACACCAGGAGGAGCGCCACCGCACGCACGCCGTCCAGCGCCGGGTAGTGCACCCGATTTCCGGTTGAATTTAGGGGTGTTCGCCGGATGGGGCACGGCGTGGAGGCTGGAGATCACAGGCGTACTCTACCTCCGGCCCTGGAGCGAACAAGGTCCGCCACCCGCGCAAGTTGCGCGATGACCAAGACAAAGGCCGCCCGAAGGCGGCCCGTGTTCGATGCCAGAACTGCTTACTGGTTGCGCTTCCAATGGAGCAAATCGCCAAGCGTGGTTGAGGAGGACGAGCCGCTCGACTGATTGGACTGCCCGCCTTTGCCCTTGTTGCCGCCGCCCGTGTTGGAGACGTGCTCCTTGTAGCTTTCCACCTCGGCGCGGCTCGCTTCCTCGCCGATGGCCTTCAGGCTCAGACCCACCTTCTTCTCCTCGGGGCTCATCTTCACGATCTTGAAGTCGTGCTCGTCGCCCACGTTGAGGGTGATGGGACGGCCGTTCTCGTCGGCTGCCTCGGAGACGTGGCACAGGCCCTCGACCCCTTCGGCGATCTCGACAAAGGCGCCGAACTGCGCGGTACGCAGCACCTTGCCGTGAACAATATCGCCCGCACGGTGCTGATCGAAGAAGGTGTCCCACACATCCGGCTGCAGCTGCTTGATGCCCAGCGACAGACGGCGGTTCTCAGGCTCCACACCCAGAACGACAGCCTTGACCTTTTCCCCCTTCTTCAGCACCTCGGAGGGATGCTTGATGCGCTTGGTCCAGCTCAGGTTCGACACGTGAACCAGGCCATCGATGCCATCCTCGATCTCGATGAAGGCGCCGAAGTCGGTAAGGTTGCGGACGCGGCCCTCGATCACCGCGCCGGTCGGGTACTTGTCCTCGAGCGCCTCCCAGGGATTGTCCTGCAGCTGCTTCATGCCCAGCGAGATGCGGCGCTCGGTCGGGTTCACCTGCAGGATGATGACCTCGACCTCATCGCCGGGCTTCACCATCTTGGAAGGGTGCTTCATGCGCTTGGACCAGGTCATCTCGGACACATGCACCAGGCCCTCGATGCCCTGTTCGAGCTCGACGAACGCGCCGTAGTCGGTGACCGAAAGCACGCGCCCACGCACCTGCGCGCCGATCGGGTAGCGCTCCACGGCATCCAGCCACGGGTCAGGCGTGAGTTGTTTAAAGCCGAGCGAAACGCGCTGCTTCTCCTTGTCAAACTTCAGCACCTTGACCTGGATCTCGTCGCCGACGTTGACCAGATCACGGGGATGGGTGAGGCGGCCCCAGCTCATGTCGGTGATGTGCAGCAGGCCGTCGAGGCCGCCCATGTCGACGAACGCACCGTAGTCGGTCAGGTTCTTGACGACGCCGGTGAAGACCGCGCCCTCTTCGAGGTTGGCGAGCGTGACATCCTTCTTCGCGTTCTGCTCTTCCTCGAGGATCTCCTTGCGGGAGACGACCACGTTGCCGCGCTTCTTGTTCAGCTTGATCACGCGCACGTCGATCGCCTGGCCGATATAGGCGTCCAGGTTGCGCACCGGACGAATCTCCACCTGCGAGCCAGGCAGAAACGCCTTGATGCCGATGTCCACGGTGATGCCGCCCTTGACGCGCGACACCACGATGCCGGTTACCGGCGTCTTGTTGTTGGCGGCCTCTTCCAGGCGGTCCCAGACCTTGTGGCGCAGCGCCTTCTCGTGAGAGACAAGATAGCCGCCGCCCTCCTGCTCCTCACGCTCGACGACGACCTCCACCTGGTCGCCCACCTGGAACTTGGGCGCCCCGGTGTGATCCAGCACCTGCTCCAGGGGAATCAGGCCTTCGGACTTCAGGCCGATGTCCACGACCACATGCTTGTCGGTGATCTTGACGACCGTACCGGTGACCACCGACTCCTCGGCGGTGAGGGCCTGCGCGGCATCCTTCTCCGCCGCCTGTTCGCGGTCAAAGCTGGCCAGCGCCTGGGCGAAGTCATCGGCATCGTACTCGGGCTCGCCCGCAGCGGCCGAAGCCTGCAGAGCAACGGGGGCCGCGGCGCTGCCGGCCGTCTCGGCACCCAGCACACCGTTCTCGGGTGCCTGCGCGTTGCGGGTGGCCTCGGGCGTGTCCTGCAGTTCGTGGGAAAGGGGTTCAGTGGTGGTTTCGGGCATGGTGGGATCGAGTGTGGTGTTCAGGGCTGTGCTCTCGGTGAAGACGGAATGGTGGTCGAAGTCGGCCATGGGAGGTACTGTTTTGGGATTTGCTACGGCTCCGGCTCTGGCCTCGGCGCGACGGCTTCGGAGACGGCAAAGCCGTCCAGCCAGCCTTGTGGGCTGGCAACCTACGCGTTGATGTCAAAAGGATTCGGGTGAAGCATGCGAAGAGCGGCTGCGATAATCCCGGACGCAACAGCTACAGAGCTAGTATAGCAACGAGTTGAGGACGGGTCAATCGAACAGAACCCTCGGCTCGTCGCAGGATCGCAGGGCAGGACACGCGTGTCGTGCCACACCTTTAGACGTCCAAGCCCCCGCTTTCGACGCACCGACCCACCGCCCTCCGGAGGCGCGTGCCTATACTCGCTGTCGCGTGCCTATACTCGCTGTATGGACCGGCTCTGGACCCCCTGGCGCTACAGCTACGTCACAGAACACAAGAAGGAAGGCGAGCGCCAGGGGGTCCCGGAGGCCCTCGCCGCCTGGCCCGGCGCCCTCGGCTGCGTCGTCTGCAACATGATCGGCGCCCTGGACTGGGCGACCGAACACGGCACGCCCGCCGAGGACGCCGAACGCTCCCTTCACCTGCTGGAACGCGGCCCGAGCTGCTTCCTGGTCCTCAATGGCTTCCCCTACAACAACGGCCATCTGCTCGTGGTTCCCTACCAGCACGAACACAGCCTGGCCGCCCTGCCGCTCGCCACCGCCCAGGAGATGATGCGCTTGGCGCGGCGCACCGAGAACGCCCTGCGCGCGGTCTACAAACCGCATGGGCTGAACTTCGGCCTCAACCTGGGCGAGTCCGCCGGTGCCGGGGTCGCCGAGCACCTCCATCTCCATGCCCTGCCGCGCTGGACCGGCGATGTGAACTTTATGACTGTGGTCGCGGAGACCCGGATCCTGCCCGAGATGCTGGACCAGAGCTGGGCGCGGCTGCGGGAGTCGCTCCAGCGCTTGCCTGCGGAGATCTGACGTCATAGGTGCCCGCGGCGTTCGGCACCCGCGTCGCCTCAAAGTTGGTGATCTTCCACCCGTCCCCGGGCTCGCGCTGGTAGACCCGCGTATAGCGGAAGTAGCCGTGCAGCGGCGCGCCGTCCGCGGTCCCTTCCAGCCGCACCAGCGAGGTCACCACCGCCAGCTTGCCGCTGATCTTGATCTTGGTGTCGGACATGTCCAGACGGGTGATGGCCAGCTGCCGGCTCCGCATGCGGTCCAGCTGCTGCGACTTCGTGACCACCTGGCCGGCGGCTGTGATGCCCAGAAAATCATCCGCGAGCAGGTGATCCATGGAGAGAATGTCTTCCGAGATCTGGGCCTGACGCCACTGGCTTTCAAGCGCGGCAATCTCCCGCCGTTCCACCCGCTTGCGCTCGTGCCGCTGTGCCAGGGCGACGCAACTCGCCGACAGCAGAAGAACCGCCGTCGTGACCCAGCGCGCGCCTCGACCCATCCCGCACATGGGCGGATGGTAAGCCCGGGCAGGCCGGCGAGTCAAAGGGTTCCCTCTGCCACAAAAGCGGGATGCGAGTCCCCCATCTGCCGCCCCGCCACATACAGCGGCTTTCGGCTTTCTAGGCGACCGCGGCCAGCTTCTCCACCGAGCGCTCCAGCATCAGCCGATACAGTACACCGGTCGCCATCTGCTCGAAGTGCGGCGTCCCACGGTGTGCTTCGACCGCGGCTTCGTCCCGGTACTGCTCGTAGATCAGCACCGTGTCCGGATCGTCCACCAGCGTATGCGGCACATACGTGACACACCCGGGCTCCTCGCGCGAGCGCACCGCCAACTCCCGTAGCGCCCCTGCGATCTCGGCGCGGTCTTCGGGGCGGAACCGCATGCGAACCGTGAAGGAGATCATCTCTTTACCCCAACGCCTGCTGAAAGCCAGGCAGTGTGATCGTCTGCGCCCGATCCGGCCCGGTCGAGATCATCCCCACCTTGGCCCCGGACTCCCGCTCGATGAACCGCATGTACTCCTGCGCCGCCCGCGGCAGTTCCTCAAACTGCGTGATCCCCAGCGTCGAGCAGTTCCACCCGGGAAGCCGGGTATACACCGGCTCGATCGCCTTGAAGCCGCGCACATCGGCCGGGATCGCGTCCGTTACCCGGCCGTCCACCTTGTAGCCCGTGCACACCGGCACCTCCGGGCACTCGTCCAGCACGTCCAGCTTGGTCACGACCAGCCACTCGGTCGAGTTGATCATGTTGGAGTAGCGCAGCAGCGGCAGGTCCAGCCAGCCGGTGCGCCGCGGCCGGCCGGTCACCGAGCCAAACTCCTGCCCGCGCGCCCGCAGCAGATCTCCCGACGCGTCCGCGATCTCCGTCGGGAACGGCCCCTCGCCTACCCGCGTCACATACGCCTTGGTCACCGCAATCACCGTGCCGATCCGCGTCGGTCCCACGCCGGTGCCGGTCACCGCGCCGCCCGCCGTCGCTGACGAACTCGTCACAAACGGGTACGTCCCGTGGTCGATGTCCAGCAGCGCTCCTTGCGCGCCCTCAAACATCACGTTCTGGCCCTCGTCGATCGCGCGGTTCAGCAGCACCGCCGTGTCCGTGACAAAGGGCGCGATCTGCTCCGCCAGCCGGGCATACTCCTCGTACATCTGCTTGGGATCCAGCGGCTCGGTGCCAAACAGCGCATGCGCGATGGTGTTCTTCTCGTTGCAGGCGTTGGTGATGTGCGTGCGCAGCAGCGACGAGTTCAGCAGGTCCACCACCCGCAACCCATTGCGGTGAATCTTGTCCTCATACGCCGGTCCGATCCCGCGCCGGGTGGTCCCGATCGTCTGCCGGCCCGGCGCGGTCTCGGCCGCCAGCTCGATCATCCGGTGGTAGGGCAGGATCACCTGGGCGCGGTTGGAGATGAACAGCTGCTCATCCACCGGCAGGCCCGCGTCCTTCAGCCGCCTGACTTCGTTCAGAAACGCAGCGGGGTCCAGTACCACGCCGTTGCCGATCACGCCCTTGCACCCCGGCCGCAGAACGCCGCACGGAATCAGCTGCAGGATGAACTTCTTGCCCTCGATGATCACCGTGTGCCCGGCGTTGTGGCCGCCGGCGTAGCGCGCTACCACATCAAAACGCTCGCTCAGCACATCGACGATCTTGCCCTTGCCCTCGTCGCCCCACTGGGCGCCAAGGATAACAGCGGAAGGACGCCGAGACGGGACGGGGGGCGCCTGGGGGACGGGCTCGTTCACAAAACTCCTGGCCGATCAGATGTGCGCGGGACGGCTACGCCGTAACCCATCTTACCGCGCCGTCCCCCGTCCGCAGGTCTGCCGCTATGGGTAGGCCACCGCGGGCCCACGCAGCGCCATCGGCTCCCGCGGCTCCTCCACGGGCACTCTGCCGAAGGCGCTGCGCCGGAGTTCCGCGTATGTCGCAAACAGTGCCAGGCAGTAGGTAAACCAGAGCGGCGCCGATTGCATGAAGTCGGCCTCGGTCAGGTCGTCGATCAGCATCGCGGTAGAGGCCAGGAGGAGCCAGAGGGCGGCCGTGCGATGTTCTCGTCGCCATGCCTGCCGCGCGAGCCGCAGACCGGCCCCCAGCGTGCCCAGAAGAAAGATCTCCCCGATCACCCCGGTGCTGACCGCCGTCTCCAGAAAGCCGTTGTGTGAGGAGTTCGGGTTCCATCCTAGGGTCTGCTGGACGAGGTCGTCCTCGGTCGTCCAGAAGTTCGCGTAGCCGAAGCCAAGGATCGGCCTCGTCTTCCACTGTTCGTAGACCAGCTGCCAGATCACGTCCCGCCCGGTGAGGTTGGTCGTCTTACCGGACGCTGCGAAGGCTCGATCGATCGCATGGGGAACAACCAGCAACGGCAGCACCACCAGGGCCAGAAGAAGGCTTACCGCCAGCGGCCGCAGCCTTGCCCGCAGCCGTAGCACCAGGAACAGACCCCCGCAGACCGCCACGAACGACATCGCCGTGGTCGACTGCGATCCGACCAGCAACACTCCGCACAGAACGATTCGCAGAACCCGCAGCGGCGTCCAGCGCCCCGGCGTGACCAGCAGCGCCAGGATGCCGACCCCCATGCCCATCCCGAGGTGGTTCTTCTCTCCGTACACCCCGGTCCACCCCGGAGCGATGCCGCGAATGGGTGCCAGCACCTCCAACAGCAGGCTCAGGCCTGCGATCACGGCGACCAGCTTTCCCAGCAATGTGGCCAGCTCACCCGTGGACAGATAGTGCGCGGCGATGGCTCCGCAAAGCATGTAGGCAAACAGCGGCGCCCCGAGACGGATCA
Source organism: uncultured Acidobacteriaceae bacterium (assembly GCA_964248055.1). Taxonomy (GTDB): domain Bacteria; phylum Acidobacteriota; class Terriglobia; order Terriglobales; family Acidobacteriaceae; genus Granulicella. The sequence goes on from CAXTWN010000060.1 coordinate 7,686, forward strand.
CCAGCGACGGCTGGACCGCCCAGACCACCGAAAGGGCCGACCACAGGTACAGCCCCGTCAGCCAGGGCACGTTCAGCAATAGCCTGCTGGTCTGGCGAAAGATCGGCACAAAGAGAGCGGCTGTCCCCCCGAGAAGCAGCACGGAAAACAGCAGCATGATGGGATTCGCGCTCTGGAAGCCCCCAACCTGAGCGCCCGTTGCGCTGAGACCTCCAAAGAGCCGGCCGAACACCTCCGAGTCCATGCACACGCAGTACACCACGTAGAGCTTGATCAGATCCCTCTTGGAGAAGGCCGTCGCCATCCTGATCACTCCGGGCGGACCCTCGCGGTCACCAGCGTCTTGGCATAGGGCGAGATCGCATACAGCGGCCACAGCCATCCCAGGTGACGCCGGCAGTACAGCGTCCACTCGCGAAACGGCGATCCCTTGGGCGAGTTCAGATGCCGCCACCGCCGGGCGAACGGCGCCGTTCGGTCGCGCCACGTCCCCTCGCGCGAGTTGTCGCTGCAGCTGCCCACATACCCCGGCGCAACATAGATGCCGAAGCCCGCTGCCCGCGCCCGGAACCCATAGTCCAGGTCGCCGAAGGAGTGATGAAACACCGGGTCCAGATTGCCTACCGTCTCAACAACTCGCCGCGGCAGAAGCGTGCAGTTGCCATTCATGGTGTCGCAGGCAAGGAGCGCGGTCGGGTCGGGGTCGACCGGCGTCAGCTGCCGCCTCCAGCCGCCGCTCCAGCGCGCGCCGCCATAGGTCCGCGTCCGGCCGCTCCGGTCGCAGGTGCTGCCGGTCACGATCGCGGTCTCTCCCTTCGCTTCCAGCGTCCGCATCGCCGCGAGCACCCGGCTGAGGGCATCCGGAAACAGCATCGTGTCGTCGTTCAACCACAGGTACTGGTCATATTCCCCGCGGCGCGCATGTTCCAGCGCCAGCCGCATGCCCCGGTTCCAGTACAGGTCCCCTTGCCCGGAGAGCACAGAGACCTCGGGGTACCCGGCCCGCACTGCCTCCGCGGTTCCGTCGGTGCTCGCGTCGTCCACGAGGAAGATAGCAAGCTCAACGTCCTCGCACCCCTGTTGCCGCCGCAGGTTTTCGAGCGCCGCCAGCGTATGCTCGCGACGGTTGAAACACGTCATCAGCACCGCGATGCTCGTCTTCCTGGCTTCGGTCATGGTCTCTCCAGACGGCCGCGGCAGGGGCTAGCGGGCGGTGTAGATCGCCCCACTCACCGCGGCCCCGATGATGGCCGAGCCATCCAGAAGCCCGACCCGCCATCCGCTGTGGGGGATGTACAGCACATCATTCAATCCCAGCTGCAGCTCGGCCTGCGGCTCCTTGGCCAGCTTGGTGAAGGGCACCTTGATCTCCTGGAAGCTGTCCCCCTGCGGCCGAATGATGTACATGCCGTTTTTGGCCGCATCCAGCGTCGTGCCGCCAGCCAGCGAGAGCGCCTGGTAGATGTTCAGCCGCCCGCCATTCACCATCAGGTAGCCGCCCGGCCGGTTCACCGCGCCCAGCACATACACGACGCCCGCCCGGCGCACGAAGACGCTGTCGCCCGGCTGGATCTCCACCGCCCGCAGGCTGTTGAGCGAATCACGCTGGCTGTAGCGGACATGCAGCGCGACGGCGGGCGCGTCTTTGCCGGCCCGCTGTACCTCGATGTCGTCTCCGGCCGCCAGGGTCTCGCCACCTGCCAGCGCGAGCACATCGGCCAGGTTGTGCGGCGCAATCATCTGGTAGCGCCCTGGCGTCTGCACCTCGCCCAGCACCGAGACGTACCCAGCCGCAAACTGCACCACGTTCAGCTTCACTACCGGCGCCACCAGGATCTGTCCCGCGACCAGGGCTTTGGCAATCGCCTCCTGCGCCTGCACCACGGTCAACCCGCCCAGGTGGACCGGACCCAACGTCGGGACCGATACGTTGCCTTCAGCGTCCAGCCGCAGCATCACCCCGGACATCTCCGGGATTTCGTAGACATCCATCGACAGCAGCGAACCGGGCACCAGGGCGGCGCGGTAGATGTCCTCGGGCGCCGGGGTGACGGTGCTCTGGGTCGGCGCCACCAAAGGACGCCGCTGCGGCGCAATGGTCAGGTCGTCCACGTTGGCCGAGACGGCCGCGTTCGTCTGCTGCGCGTGCGCTGTGACTAGCGCCGGGCACAGCATCAGGCCCAAAACCCCGCCGAGCACCACGCTTCCAGCCCTGCCGGGTAAACCGCGTCCCCGTGCATCTCCTGTCCACCACTGGCTCATCGTCGATCCTTACGCCTGATAGCCAAAGCGCGCATACGCTGGCCGTTTCGCCTCAGCGCGGTTGAAGAGAACGCCTAAAAATGCGGCACCGGTGCCGCGGAGCTCGTCCATGGTCCGCAGCAGGTCCACCCTGGGCGTATGCGAAGCCTCCAGCACCAGCACCGAAGCGTCGGCGCACCCGGCGAGCAGCCTTGTGTCCGTGAACAGCAGGGCGGGTGGGCTGTCGATGAGGATGTAATCGAACTCCCGCCGCAGCTCCGTCAGCAGCTCCTGGAAGCGCCGCGAGCTCAGCAGCTCCGCAGGATTGTCGGGCGGGGGCCCGGCCGGCAGTACAAACAGGTCTTCAAACTGTGCGATCTGCTGCAACGCCTGTGCCACCGGTACCCCGCCGGCGAGGCAGCGGCTCAAGCCGGTTGCTGACGGCGTCCCCAGCAGCTTGGTCGCCTCCGTGCGCCGCATGTCGGCGTTCAGAATCAGTACGCGATGACCCTGCACCGCCAGCGCCGCCGCTGTGTTCAGGCAGGTGGTCGCCTTGCCTTCGGCGGGTCTGGCGCTGGCAAACAGGATGACGCGGCCCGGATCGCCCGCCCGCTCCGCAAACAGTGCGGTGCGAAATCTCCGGTACGCCTCCGCCACCGCGGAGCGTGGTGCGGCGACAACCCACGCCTCCTGCGTGCGCGTCCCCCGCGGAAAGCGCGGGATCGATCCCAGCACCGGCACCCCGAAGGCCTTCTGCACCTCCTCCGCGGAGTGAAGCGACGTGTCCATCAACTCCACGCCGAAGACGGCGATCAGGCCCAGCACAAGGCCCGTCACCAGACCCAGCGCGAGATCCAGGGACCGCTTCGGCGAGGACGCCGTGGTGGGCGCGCGCGCCGGATCCAGCACCGTAACGTGCGAGGCTCGCATGCCCGCTGCAAACTGCGACTCCTGCAACTTGGCGTAGAGATCCTGGTACAGCGCGCGGTTGGACGCCGCCTCGCCCTGCAGCAGAAGCAGATGATCCGCCTTGGTGCTCCATTGGCTCACCTCGCTCTGCTGGGCGGTCACCTGCTGCCGCAGGCCCTCCTCGGCGCGGGTCGCCAGATCCAGATCGCTGCGGGCGCGGTCCCGAATGCGCGCGAGCTCTTCGTCCATCTGCCTCTGGATCGCCGCCCGCTGGCGCTCATACTCGAGCATCACGGAGCTTTTTGCGCCATAGCGGGTCGCGGCGGCCGACATCTGCACATTCAGTTCCACCTGCTGGGTGCGCAGCCGCTGCAGCAGCGCCAGGCCGCCGTTGCCGGGAGCCAGCGAGCTGTCCGCGCCCTGTGCCGTCACCAGGGCGCTGTTGGCGATGCTCAGCACCGCCTCCGGATCGCCCGTCGCCGCCACCCGGTAGATCGCCTCTTTGGCCAGCCGCGACACCTGCGCCGCCGTCAGATCGCTGTTGAGCGAAAGCAGTCGCGATACCGGCACACTCTCCGTGGCCATGGGACCTTCTCCGTGGGTTCCCTGCCCGGCCGAGTTCGCGGACACCATCATGCCCGCCAGGTCCTTCTGGTTCTCCCCCTCATACGCCTCGGCACGGCGCTGGCTGTCCTCCACGCGCTGCTTCAGGGACGCGAGCTGGTCGGTCAGCCAGGAAGAGACCTGCGAAAACGCGTTCGAGCGTCGCCCCGAGGTCTGATCGATCGATGCACTCACCACGGCGTTCGCGATGGCCGCCGCCCGCTCCGGATCGCTGTCGGTGAAGGTCACGTTCAGCAGCCGCGTCCCCTTCACCAGCTCCACGCTGAGGTGGCTCGCAAACAGCTTCAGCACGCGCTCCCGCTGGTGTGGCGCCTGCTCCAGCGGCAGGCCCCGCTCCCGGTTCAGCGGATCGCGCCCACGGAGGTCGCCCGGAATGGCGTACGGCTTCTGCGTCTCCAGATGCATCGCCCGGATCACCGCCAGCGCCGTGCCCTCATCCGTGATCTCCGCCTGCTGCGTCTTTAACTCCGTGTTCAGCAGCTCCAACGTGGACAGTTCGCCGGCGTCGGGAGACGGGTCATCCAGCCCGAGCGCGCGCGTACTTGTCCCGGCAAACTCCACCGTGGCCGTCGCGCTGTACCTTCGCTTCGCGACCAGCCCCGCGACCAATCCACAAAAGAGCCCCAGTAGCGCAAACCCGAGCAGGATGCGCCTGCGCCGCACCAGGGCGATCAGGATCTCGCGAAACTCCAGCTCCGTCTCGGGCGCCGGCCCGTACCCCGCTCGCGACGGTCCCGCCGGCATCCGCGGCCTTTCCTCCGTCGACTCCGCCAGCCTCGCGGGCTTGGTATCGGCTAGCATGCCGGGCCCCTGCACTTCCGAAAACGAGCTTTGCCAACGCACCGGACCGCGCGAACGTGTCGAGGATGCGCCTGTACCTCTCCTGCGGAGGCATCCTGAAGGTGCGACAACTGCGTGCGGGCCGGCATCGTCAGGCTCAGTCTCCTGCGCCCGTCACGTTACTGCAATGACCCGAAGGGGGCACCCTTCCGGCCCGAGATGCTGGCCTCGGGTCGTAGGCTCGCGGGGTCGACGCTTCGAGGAGCCTCAGCGGATCGACACCAACTCGGCGCTGTTTTGCTCGCGAATCTCCTTCCGCTCCTGCCCTGTACCCTGATCGACCTGCCCACTGTGCAGCCCGCGATCTGCCAAGGACCTCGCAACCATCGGCTGCAGTACGGTCCAGACCTGCTCCACGCTCACCTGGTCCACGCACGGCACCGGCGTTCCCTTGGGAGGATGAAAGATGCAGCGCCAATCGCAATGAAAGCAGCCCATCTCGTGAAACACCGCGACAGGCAGAGGACGGCCATCCGTCCCCTCCAGCCGGTACGGCACGAATCTGCCGAAGTGCCCGCCGCCCAGCACGCAGACCGTCGCCGTGCCCACCGCCGCCGCAATATGAATCGCCGAGGTCTCGTTGCCGATCAGCACCTGCGCGCCGGACAGCACCGCGGCGAGACCGGTAAGACTAGTCTGCCCCACCCAGTTCAGCAATGGGACGCTTGCGTTTGCACAGATCTCGGTCGCCTGCCTCCGCTCGCTCGGCCCGCCGCAGATCACGCCGCGCCACCCGGTCGCCTGCTGCAGCCGTTCGGCGATCGCCACATACTTTTCCGCTGGCCATAAGCGCCCCGCAAAGGTAGCGCCCGGAAACACCACAAAGTACGGAGATCCGCCAAGCTGGCCGGCCAGGCTCTCAGGAACCGTCAATTCGAGGTGCGCCGTTAGATCCGCTACCCGGGCCGCGTGCGCGCTTCCGGTCAGCGCCTTTACCAGCGCAGCGTTGCGCTGTATCTCCTCGCTGACGGCACGCTCCGCCGGGAAGAGCTGCGTGTACCAGGGTGTGCTGATGCGCCGATCAGCCGCAGACTCCCGCTCAAAGGGGCCCTCACCTCCCAGCCGCTGCGTCGCGCCGCTCAGCCGCACGATCGACTCCCCCAGCCCAAGCACGCGGGTGTACGACGCCTGCACCACCGTCCCAAACCCCAGCTTTCGCAGGCTCCGGGCCATCCGAACGCGGTACCGCAGGTCGCGCCGGAACCGGTTTCCCTCGAGCCCGATCACCGCATCGAAGAGGCCGAACTCCGCAGCCCAATCC
>CAXTWN010000060.1:13570-18231 GCA_964248055.1 uncultured Acidobacteriaceae bacterium
CGTGCTTCCCTTGCGCCTTGTAGAAAGACGCCAGCGTCTCGGCTGCATGGAGCCAGAGGACAAAATCGCCGATGTTGTCCAACCTGACCAGCAGGACCCGCTCCGGGTCCGGCCTCGCCCTCGTGGACAACAGCACTAACCGGTCCACGCCGAGCAGCAGCCGCTTCCGCAGCCCCACCTCCAGCGGCCGCAACGCACGCGATAGCCGCCGCCGCACGCGTCGCTTCCAGCCGATCCCGACTCCGGTCACGCCGCGCCCGCCGCCGCGCTCCGCAAGACGCGCTGCGCCTTCCGTACCACCCGCTTCGGCAATGCCGGCACATGCCATGCGCTAAGCCGCTGATCCAGCAGATCCAGCGACCGCGACGCGATCATCGCAGGCGGATGCCGCAGCGGGAACTCCATTGTGCCGACCCGCACCCGCGGCGCGCCCTCAGCCGAGGTCACATGCGTGCCGTCGGGGCCAAACCCAAGGTTCTGTACCAGATTGACTCCCGGGCTTACCGCAAGCGAGCGCCGCGTCAGGTTGGTGTACATCCATTGGTAGTCCCACGTGTTCGGCCCGGTTCCCTCGTACATGCCGTCGAAGATCCGATTCCAGTACCGCAGCGCGGACTCCTCGGCAAAGAACTCCCGCAGCATCCCTGATCGCCGGACCTCGGGCCACGTGCTCAGGTGCTCGTCGTAGTGCCTCCACGCGCGACGCCAGGTCGCCCATCCCCAGATGTGCGTGAGCTCCGAAAAGAAATAGCTGTAGGGCGGCTGCCTGCGGTCCGCACAGAGGTTGAACCCCGTAATCATCGACACGCGCTCGTCATCGCGAAAACGGGCCAGCATCTCCTCGCAGAACCGGAAAAAGCTGGGGTCCGGAAGAATGTCGTCCTCCAGAACGATCGCCTCCTCCACCTGTTCGAAGGCCCAATGCAACCCGCTCACGATGCGTGCGCGGCAGCCTAGATTTTCCGCCGCGAAGTTCGTCTGCACCTCGCAGGGCCAATCCACCGCGGACGCAATGCGCCGAACCTCCGCACACCGCTCGGCTTCGCCTGCGCGCTCCGCTCGTGGCCCATCCGCGACTACCAGGAGCCGCGGCGGCCGCGCCTGCGCGATCCTGGCAAAGACCGCCCGGGTCAGCTCCGGCCGGTTGAATACCAGGAAAACCACCGGTGTATTGAAGCTCTGCTCCTCCGTCGTCACCAACACTCCACGGCCAGGCGCCACATCCCCGCGCGTCAGGGACCTGGAACACGGCAACACCACCACCATCCCCGGTACCGGCGGCCCCGTAAATGCCACTCCCGTTGCAGACCCTGTTCAAGGACAGGACACGTTTCGCCCCGATTCAAGTTTCTCCGCGCCCAGCCGATACAGCCCTCAGCGAGCGCCAGCGCCCGAGAGCCCGGCGCACCGCGGAGGAAGAGTGAGACGTTTCCGCATCCAGGCAAGCCCGATTGGTACCTTAAACAGACGAGTGATCTTCGCGGCCCTTCTCCTCTGCTCGCTCTCCGGACTCACCGGCTGCGGCGCTGCCCTCCGCACCGGTCTCGCCATGCCCGCGCTCTCCCCTGCAGCCTCCACGGTCTCCCTAGGCGCACGCATCGCCTTCAGCGCCACCGGATCCGGCGCCGCAAGCGCCTGCGTCTGGGGCTCCTCTGACCCCGCAGTGCTTACTCCCATCAGCCCCGGCGTTTACCAGGGCGAGGCCGTTGGCAGCGCAACCGCCTCCCTGCAATGCGAAGACGCCGCTCCGGTCACCGCTCTCGTGCAGGTAGCCGCGCCTGTCGCCGGTCCCATCACCATCACCAGGGGCGGAAGCTACACCGGCATCTGGCAAAGCAACGATCCCACGGTCCCGGCCGTTCGCATCGCCACCGACGACCCTGTGACGCTGCACGACGCCGTCATCTCCGGGCGCGGCGACCTGATCGAGGTGACCGGAACCAGCAAGGGCGCCAACCTCACCGTCAGCAACGTTACGGGAACTGCACTCGACCCGGGGGTCGCGGGGCTGCAGCGTGGATCGTTTCTCTCTGCCCGGAAGATCGTCTCACTGAACGTGCAGCACTGCACCATGATCGGCGTCAGCTTCGGGGTGAAGGTGCTCTCCTCCACCCTGTCCGCGCTGACCATCTCGAAGAACTCCGGCAGCAACCTCGAAGACCGGACCAGCGATGGAAGCGGCGGTCTCACCACGACACGCCCCGACCTCGGCCACTTCATTTTTCTGAACCAGAGCTCCGTTCCCGCAGGCGCCGACATCGGGTGGAACCAGATGATCAACAACGTCGGCAGCAGCTCGGTCGAGGACGTCATCAACATCTACAAGAGCCAGGGCGCCTCGGGCTCGCCTATCCACGTCCACGACAACTACCTGGAGGGCTACTCCTCTCCGAGCAGCCCCCGTTACACCGGCACGGGCATCATCGCGGACGGCAACAGCGCCTCTCCCGTGACGGCGTTCGTGACGATCGAAGCGAACCAGATGGTGCATGCCGCGGGCTCCGGGGTGGAGATCGCCAACGGTCACGACATCACCGTGCGCAACAATCACGTCGTCTCCTGCGGGAAGGATGCCCAAGGTCACTGGATCGCGATGCCATTCATCAACGGCATCGTCGTCTGGAACTACTACGGCGCGCCTCAGTTCTTTAACAACACTGTCCAGGGAACCAGGGGAGGTATGGTGCGCCCGGCGGCGGACGGCACCCCGGCCATCGCTGATCTCTGGGCGCGCAGCACGGATCTGAACGCTACCGACTCTATGGGTCCAAACGCCTTCACCGATCCATGCATGGCAAGCGGTCAGCTCCCATCGCAGGCGGAGGACGCGGAACGGTCCTACTGGGCGGCTAAACTCGCCTCCGCCGGCATCGTTCCCGGCGACACGCACACACCTTGACCCCGAGACGGGGTACCCGCCAGCAGTGACGAGACAATGGCTCTGCTTACCTGCTCTGAGGTCAACATTCGGCTCGTGTCCGCAGAGCGCATCGTCCCATCGAAGATCTTTTCCAGCGCCCCGTCGAAGCTGGCCGTCGACGTTGGATCGAAGACGTTTTCCGCGGGAACGATCTCCCCGGCGCACCCCGCGAACTTTGAAGAAAGCACCGGCAGCCCCGCCCACAGCGCCTCATTCACCACCAGGCCCCAGATGTCTTCCATCGTGGGAAAAATAAACGCATCGGCGCTTCGGTACAGGCGGTGCAAGGCGCTTTGCGACTGATTCGGAAGGAGATAAAAGCTGATCCCGGCCTGTTCTGCGCGACGCTGCAGCGCCTCACGCTCCGGTCCTTCCCCGACGAGCACCAGGATGAACGAGCGCCCGCGCTGAGCCAAACGGCCGCATGCATCCACAAGTTTGTCCAGGCCCTTGCGCGGAATCAACTGCCCCACGCTGAGCAGTACCGGCCGCGGCGCGTCGCGCAGCCAGGACACCGGCTGCGCCGCTTGCCTGAAGCTGAGCTCGGGGATGCAGTTCTGAATCTGCAGGATCCGCGCACGGGGGGCACCCGCGCTGCCCAGGTACTCCGTCGCGCTCGTGCCGTAGGTGATCCAACGCCGGATGCGCGGCACCAGCAGTTTTCGCAGCAGGCGCTTCGCCCAACTCGTGTGACGCTCAGAGTGCGGGGTGCCGCCCCACCAGACCCACAGCGGTACCCCGGCGAGGGTCGCGTAGACCAGCGCCGCCAGCGTGCGGAACCCAAGCTCGTTGGACAAAATCACATCCGGGCGAAACGACGGAAGCGCCCAAAGCAGCCCCAGGTTCAGGTGAACATATTGCCTGTCCCACACACCCGCGACGCCGGTCTGCTTGCGCAGGGAGATCTGCCACGTCCAGACCCGGCGCGTTTGCAGCAGCTCCGGTGTCTCCATCTCCCAGGATCGGTTCGGCTCCTTGCCTCCGTGCAGCACCACCGTCTCGAAGGTCTCAGCCAGGGCGGTGTAGATGGGTAGCCGGTAGGGTGCGATTGTGTTTACCAGCAGGGCAAGCCGGGGTCGGCGACCCGCCGACGCTGCGGGACGATCCGGCTTCTCGCTTAGGTCTGCTTTGGACATCGGGAGCAAGTGCGACCCAGAACCGCCTCCCCCTGTACCGTCCCACACCACCGCAATCCGCACAAGCTCACAATAGTTGCACGCCCTGCCCCTAAGAGACCTCGATCGCCTCCTCGTAAATCTGCATCAGCCGTCCGTGATTGGCCGCCTCGCCGTAGTGGTCCAGAAAACGTTGCCGCGCGGCCGCACGCATCTCCGCCTTCGCCTGTTCCGGCAGCCGAGCGAAGCGCTCCAGCGCCGCAGAAAGGGCATCGGGATCGCCCGGCGGAAACAGCAGCCCCACCACATGGTCTTCGACAATCTCAGGCAAGCCGCCGATCCGCGACGCAATCACAGGCAGCCCCACCGAGAGCGCCTCCGCCATGACCACCGGAAATCCCTCGTAGCAAACCGAGGGCACCACCAGGACGGTCGCCTGCCGCATCAGCGCCAGGACCTCCGCTTCGGGCTTGTGGCCTATCGCGGTGAGGCGGCTTCCCGGGCGGGCGCAGGCAGCTTCGAGCTGCGGGCGCAACGGCCCATCGCCAGCAATGAAGACCGGCAAGGGCAGGCGTCCCAGCGGATCTGCGGCCAGCAGCGTCTCGATGCCCTTTTCCTCACTCAAC
>CAXTWN010000061.1:0-18014 GCA_964248055.1 uncultured Acidobacteriaceae bacterium
ACTAGAAGTAGTCCCCCTCCAACTCCTCGCCTACCACATAGCCGTCCGCCGCGGCTGCGACGTCGACCAGCCTAGGAATTTGGCGAAGAGCGTTACGGTGGAGTAGATCAGGGAGCTACCTTGTGTGCCACTCCCCCACGACTTAGATTGCGTGCACGCCGCACTTCCCACCATTCCCTCGCTAGTTGATTCAGGGCCGATTGCGTAGTGGGGTCATCTACAAAATCGGTGTCAACGGAAGAAGGAATTCCGTTAGGAAATAGCTTATCGTAGGAAGGCAGGCCACGTAGTAGGTCGAGATCGAGTCGCTCCCCAACAACCATAAGCTTCTCATTACTTGCGGGAAAATTTCGTGAATCATGATCTTGTGAAGCTTCCTGCGAGGCTTGCAACCGGAATTCACCATAGAATTCCCGGATCTTTAGCGATTTGTTATCAAAATCACTGGGTCGGATGAATCTGTACCAACCTGCTCTATTGAGTTCGTTCTTATCTGCAGTCTCAGTTGCGAACCACAGTCTCGTGTCATCCAGATCAGTTGCTATGGAATGAAAACCGGCTTGCCTTCTAAGATCGTCGCACGCTTGGTAACGGTGAGCGTCCACAACCAGTCTGCGATTTTTCGCGATGTAAATTTTGACAAAGGCAAAATCGATGCACGGCGAATCTGCACTTGGCAGGCCATTCACCGCCCACCAGTCCTGGGGAACTTTCAGACAAGCACGTAGCCACATACCCCTTATATCGACAGCAGACATAGGCTTCGTTCTACCTGGGACAAACGGGGTAGAATCGCGTTCCAACACCCGCCAATACCGCTCGAAGGTTTCGATCAGCTTAGCATTTCTACTCAGGTAAACTCTTCCTGATGGATCTTCAGAATGATGACCTTGACCGAAAATTACCTCCTCATCTCCATCTCCGTACTGCAAGATCATGAAATTGAGGACTGGGTAGCTTTCGTTTAAGCATCGAATGACATAGTGATCACGTTCTGCCTCACTCGGGCTGGATTGGAACGGTTTCGAACTCTGATTAGCAGGTAAAATCCCTCCCTTGCTTCTGTCCCTCCATGGTTTAAGCCAATCCAGATGCTCGGAGTTTACGGCGTCTTGGGAGAGGATATCCGTCCAACTGCCACCCTTCGTCAACAGTGTGCCAATCGCATCCTGTATTCTGTAAATGTCACCCTTTACATACGACGCAAAGGCCAAGTCGCGTTCAGAAAGATCAAAGAAAACCAGGGTGTTTCTAATCGATTGTGCGTTCTTGATCCTGTCTAAGATAGGATTCACGCTTTGCTGACCTTGGCCTAGGTATCTTAGATCGATGACATTATCAATTTGATCTACTGCTTGGGCAAGCTGATCGTCCATCTGACCTACTGCTCGAGTGAGGTGGTCTCCATAGAGGTCTAGCTTAACTCGGAGTTCGTAAATGAAGCCAAGAACGCCAGTGAATATGGAAAGTGCTGTTGCAACGAAGAATGCCATCAACTGGCTGTATTCAGCTGAGACGTTCGGAAGCTTTACCGCGGGCGCGGATTTCCAGTAAGCAACTAATAGGCCGTAAGCGAAGAGGCAAGCGGAACTGGCAAATGCCACTCGTGTAAGGCGGCTAGAGACAAGTTTGTCGCGGTCAGCGATCTCCTCATGGTGAGGACGGTTCTTAAGTTTAGGTTTGCGCACAGTTCCTCCACGAACGAGCAGAATAAAGCGCTCATTAACAGGTAAGAAGCATAATCTTGAGCTGGGCAAGGGGGCGTATGGTCCACCCATGACTCCTAACCCCAACGGGTGCCCCATTTCACACGCAGCTTTTGCTGCGGGTGAGTGGATATTGCACGGAAGTTCGTCCGCTCCCGCCCAACCTGCGTCTGGCTACACTGATCAATGCGCGAGACAAAAGCGCCGCGAAGGATGATGCTGAGATGTCAGCTGGCAGAAGTACCGCTTCGGAAGGGCGGGCAGGCGGCATCCCGTTTATGTTCCTGCTGCCACTACTCTCGATCATCTCCTGGGTCTGTTTCATCGCGGTCCCTGTCACAGTAGGCTTGCTGCAGTTAGGCGACTCGCATGAGCGCGCGCACCACGCCCTCCTCGATCACACTGGGAAAAAGTGCCCCCAATCGCACTCTGGTTCAACGGCGTCGATCTCCCGGCAAACTTCGTTGAACTTCCCATCGATCGCCTCCTTCCTGCGTGGCCTGACACCTGGTGTCCCGCCGGCTTCACGATCTTCACTTGGCGAGCAGTCACCTTCCCGTTTTATGCCTTGCCGTTCTGGTTTGTTGGACTCGGTTTGGACGCACTTTTGGGAAGAAGGCATCTCGTGTGGCCGGTCCTGCTGCTAGGTTCGGTGTTGTGCATCCTCGGCGCCGCCGGCGCGATAGGGCTCACACAAGAGGGTGAGCGCTCATTCGACGCTCCCGGCGTACACCTGCCCATCGTCGTTGGCGCCTACCTTTGGACCATTCTGTTTGGAGCATTTCCAGCTGCTTGGTCGTTTCGGCGAGTGGCCAGCTCTTGAAGGCGCCGCAGAAGGCAGCGAGCTTCGGGGAGGCCATGGTGTCTTCAGTGATCCGCTTTTCTCGATCCCGATCTGCACGTGCTGTTCCCGACTAGAAAGCGGTGAACGAAGTGCTCCGCAGCCTCAGCCAAATCGCAGACAGAACAACTAGCCGCGCGCCTCGACGGCTGTGGCTCACACGGACCGCGTGGAGGCATAAACATACACAGTTAGCGCATAGTTATGCGTAACCACTTTGAATACATGCTTTTGCGCTCCATTCACACCTGCGGCGAGTTATCCAGCTACAATGATGGCAGGCTTCACAAAGGTGTGTTGTATGTTTCAAAGACTATCTGCTAGCTCCGCAACGAGCCCTCGTCTGCCCCAACCTGAACCCCGGACCACCCTGCATCTGGCGCGTCTTGGCGAGCGCCCCGCGCCGGTGGCGCCGGCCCCGTCCGTCAGCCATCTGGTGCCCATCGTCTCCCGCCGCTGCTCGTCGTTCTGCGCCGAGGCGGCGGTGCTGGTGCTGGTCTTCGGGCTGCTGGACTATTTCATGGTGAAGGGTCGCATCGAGATCGGCTGGATCCTCGGCGCGCTCCTTACCTCGGTCCTGCTGCTGGCCCTCAGCATCGTCATCGAGCTCAGCGCCCATCGCTGGATCAAGGCGCATCCCTAGCGCCGCTCCCGAGGTCCTCTCCAGCACCGCGACCGCCGAAGAAGATCACGACTGAGCCGCCAGGCGGGGAACGCCCTGCGCGGCGGCTCACCCGCGTCAGCCCTGGTCCTTCACCAGACCCTCACCCATGCCGTCGGTGGTGGGGCGGAGCACCTGCTGCGTCTCGCGGCGCTCTTCCAGGTCACCGTGACCGTCGCCCCCGGCTTGGGGCTGCGCCCAGGTCTCCGCTCCCGCGGCGCCCCGCGCCAGGGCGGGATCGCCCGCGTCCACCGTCTGCGAACCCGTCGCCTCGCGCCCACTCTCCCTTGCCACACTGTCTGCCACACCCGCCTCCTCAGGCCCGCACCGCAGGCCTGCCCGTAAGATGCGGGCCGTCAGAACGCGAAGCGGATCAGGGCCTCGCGCGTGGTCTCGCCGGGGTGGGGCACGTAGGCGAGGAAGCGCCACTGCCTGGCGGCGGCCAGCGCCGGCGGAATCAGCCGTCCGTCGCCCTCGCGGGCGGTGGCGCTCGCGACCGTGCCGTCGGGCGCGACCTGCACGGAGACCAGCACGCTCCCGGACACACCCACCACCGTGCGCTCCGGCTCGGGCCGGTACACCGCGGTCAGGCCTTCCTCAAGCCGAGGCATCGGGAAGCCCGCGGGCGCGGCCTCCTCTGCGGTATTGGTGGCGACGAGCTTCGTCGCCCGGGGCGCGGCGGGGCGCGCGCGCAACAGTGCGGTGGGCAAGGGCGCGGAGGGCCGCGGCGCCTCGAATCCCGGATCTCCGTTTGCCGGAACGGCACCGCCCGCAGCCGCACCGGGCGGAAGCAGAGACCGCCCCGCCTCCGCCCGCGGAGACGGTCGATGAACCACACCGGACTTCGCGCGACCGGCGTGCCGAAGGTACAACCCTGCCGCCGCACTCACCAGCAAAAGCACCGCCAGGCACACCCACAGCGCAGCCGAAGCCCCTCGGGGGCTAACAGACGTCGCGTGGGCAGTCGCCGGCGCAACCTGAGGCGCGGGCGCGACCGCGGGCGTGGGCGCGACCGCGGACGTGGGCTCTGGCCGCCGTCGTGAGGCGCGCGCCGGCAGCGGGTCAAAGCCCCACTCCGCCTCCCGCGCTTGCTTCGCCTCCTCGGGCGCCATCGGCATGCTCTCTCCCTGGCTGCAGCCGCCACGTCAAGACGTAACGTGCACGACACATTAGACGACGCGGACGCTGCGTTCGCCAATGCCGCTGCCGGTCGCGTCGGCTTAGCTTCGCAGGCCGAAGAGTCCCAGCAGGGTCTTGCTTGCGGCTTCGGCATCACGGGCGTCGAAGGCTGGATCGAGCTGTCTCAGCGTCGCCTTGGGCGCGAGGCTCTTGAGTGTGCCGGCCGCGTTTGGCGCCGGCGCCTGCACCACCCCGGGACCAAGCAGAATGGTGTCCACCCGGCCACCCTGCAACAGGATGCGCGCGTCGTGGAGATTCGACACCGAGGTCACCTCCAGGCCGCGCTGTCCCAGCACCGCGCGCACAAACATGCACAGGTCGGGCGAGTGGTCATACATCAACACACGCGCCCCGGAGTGCGTGCCGCCGACCTTGTCCGCGGAATGCTGCTTTAAAAAGGAAAGGATCGCTTCGTCTTCGGTGCGGAAGATCCGCAACACCGTGTTCAGCCGGGTCAACTCCAGAAGGCTCACGATCGCCGGCGGTGCCGCCGCAAGGCGAAGATCACCGCCGCGTCTGCCCAGAAGCGTCGCATGCCGCACCAGCAAACCGAGACCGGCACTGTCGAGCCGGGTGACCTGCTTCAGGTTGACCACGATCTGAACGGAGTCTCGCGCGGCCGTAGTGAGCGCGGACTCAAGCGAGCTTTCCTCGGCACCGACCACAATGCGGCCGACGCACTGAACGACATGCACACTCCCGCAGGAGCGCGACTGCAGGCTGAGGGAGGACATCGCTTCTGCTCCGGTCGGGATCGTGCCGCCTGTCCTGCGGACGAACGACCCATAGTACCAGTGCTCCCGGCGCTCGAGGCACGCGACGCCGCGGCGGCCTACCTTCCGGTGTTTGGATTCGGCGGAACCTTGCCGCCTTCGCGCCGGGCCTTTGAGAGCCCAATGGCGATGGCCTGCCTGGGGTTCGTGACCTTCTTGCCGGATCGCCCACTGCGCAGTTGCCCGCGCTTCATCTCGTGCATCTCCTGGCGAACCTCATCGCTCGCCCTGGGGCCATACTTACGCCCGGCACTCTTCTTTGCAGTGCTCTTTGACGCAGACTTCTTTGAAGCACGCTTCTTCGTCGGGGAGCTCTTCGCAGCGGACTTCTTTGCAGATGATTTCTTTGCCGATGATTTCTTTGCCGGTGCCTTCTTTGCCGGTGCCTTCTTTGCCGGTGCCTTCTTTGCCGGTGCCTTGGCGCTCGTCTTCTTCGCGGCGGTCTTCTTTGCAACGGTCTTCTTTGCGGATGACTTCTTTGCCGTAGATTTCTTTGCCGTAGATTTCTTTGCAGCGGATTTCTTTGCAGCGGCTTTCTTTGCGGTTGCCATGATGGGTCAACCTCCCAATTTGTTGGAGCACACAGTGCACCACTTTCGTTGCATGATGAACCTGCTCGTTTACCTTTGATCAAGCAGCAAATCACTCTTCACGAGTACGCGACGGGTTCAACGCAAAGAGGGTCGCCTGCTTCGATACGCCAGCCCCAGGGCGGCAAGAAGGACACAGCCTGCACCCACGAACCCCGCGATGTAGAACAGCTGACCATGAGTGCGCTGCAGCCTGCCTCCCTGCCACGCGGAGTACGCCGAGTGCAGATCCCCGGCGAGACCCGGGATGGTGATGGACGCAAAGGCCGCGTTCTCACCGGGATCGGCCGGCAACGAGCCGAAGACGCGCTCCGGCTCAGGCTTCGCGCCGGAGCGATCCTTGGGAATGGCAGCAAAGAGCGCGTTCACCTCCGCATCGCGAGGATCGTCGAAGAGGGCACTCTGCGCCGTGTTGGGGAAGAGCGTCGACCTTCCCGTCATCTTCTTCTCGATCGCCGATACAGGGTCCTGACAGACGCCCAACGTGTAGTAGCCACCGAAGGCCAGCGCAGGCCGGGCCGCGTGCTGGTGCATGTACGCCAATGTGATCAGCCCGACAAGCCGCGTGACCTCGACGGCCTCTGGCCCGGTATAGGTATGCGCGTAGCGCTTCAGCACCCAGCTCTGATCGAACGTGTCCATGGTGCGCCACTCGGCCTTGCCGTCCACGCCGAAGTAGTGGCTCACATCGGCGTTGATGTGAGGGCCGCGGATCGTCCACTCGTACTCGGCATGGCTCACGGGCACAAGCAGCGGGCGTGGCCTATGGAAGAGCCCACCCGTATGCGGCACCGCGATCTGCGTGTTGATCCAGAAGGGCATCATGACATCCTGCCCGTTGTAGTGCAGATGGCCGAAGTTGGCGAAGTACCGTGCATCGTGCACGGTGACCGTGTGGCCAGTCGCCGTGAGCGCGGCAATCAACTCCTTCGGCGTGTGCACCGCATGCCCGCCGAGCACTGCAGTAAACGGTGCAGTATCGGCCAGGCGGTTCACGCTTAAGCGGTTCAGAACGTCGGCGAGCCGCTGCGAATCGGCGTGCTCCGGTGCAAGCGCGTTGGGTCCATCGCCGCGCACGACGCCCATCCCCAACGGGGTGACGATGCCTTCGGTGGTGAAGCCCGGCAACGGCGAGGGCGCATCCAGTGAGACCGTCTGTTCCGCCTGCAACGGATAGGGCCCGAGATCGAGAAACACGCGTGCCTGTTGGTCACTCATGGCCGGCGCACCCGGATGGACAGCGCTCATGCCCTCCAGCTTGCTGCTCTTGCCCAGCAGCCGATCCGCCACGCGCACCGTGGGGTTGATCTCGCGCATGGTCCAGCCAGGGAAGCTGTCCAACCCCTGCCAGTCCTTGCCCAGGACGCGCTTGCGCAGTTCGTGAACCAGATCGGGCGTCAGCAGCGCCGGCCCGCGCTTGCCTCCTTTTGCACCTTCCAGCTGCTGCAGGAGCGTCTCGGTAAAGCCCGGCTGCGCGGAAAGCTCACGCATCATCCCCGAAAGCAGGATGGTATTGGGCGGCATGGGCTGTTCCGTCACAGGGGGACGCGAGCGGCAACCGGTAAGGGTGAGCATCGCCCAAAGCAGGGCGAGGCGTTGGGTCAAGCGCATGACGCTTTGAGATGCTGCGAAGACAAAAGACAACTCCGGCGCGCCCTCGCCGCTACATCTGCAGATCGAACAAGGGCGCGTCATCTCGACCGGAGCGAACGGCTCCATCGTTCGCGCAGTGGAGAGACCCCTGTATTTTGCTCGCGGCCGCACAGCGCTAAGGAAGCGACCGCGGTTGATCCTCCGGCCAGTACGGCTCGCCCGCCGGGATGAAGCGTACCGGCAGGCCGGGAAACAGCTGCTGCACGCGCGCGGCAAAGGGCTTCATCCCGATCTCTTCCGAAGCCTCATGCCCCACCAGGATCAGCGCCATGGGACGTCCCTGCAGCGCGGCATCCCGCACATACTCGACCGTCTCCCACTCGGAGGCCTCACCCGTGACAAGGACCTGCGTGCCTGGATGCTCAAGGGCCTGTATCTGCGAACGCTCGGGCGGCGCCCCGACACGCAACGCGATATGCGACACGCGCAACTGCGGATCGCCCACGACGCGCATGGCATGCGCGTTGAACTTCGTCGCGAGATCTCCGGCAAGGGCAGCCACGGTTGTAGGTGGAAGCGTGAAGAAGGTCTGCTCGCCGGGGTCGGCGTACGTTCGCCAGCCCGCCTGCTGCACAAAGGCGTCCACGATGCGGTCGGGCTTCGCCATGTGTATGGTATCGTGCAGGCGAAAGATGACGAGGTGGTGATCGTTGATGTAGGCGAGCTTCTCCTTATAGACGGGATCGTCGGTGAAGAGCTCGCGACTGTCGCGATGGTTATAGAACGTCGGCTCGTGCGTGAGGATGAGGTTTTTGTGCTCGGCCACGGCGGCGCGGAGCACCGTCATGGTGGGAAGAAACGTGGTAACGATGCCGGTCACACGGGTGGACGGATCACCTGCTTTGTAGGTATCAACCGTGTCCGGCGGAAAGGTCGTACCGAAGTCGGCCTCGATGCGGTCGATGACCTGCTGCGCGGTGGGTGGACCGTCCTGTGCCGCAGCAACACATGAGACCAACCCAAGGGCGAACAGACCGGCAAGCAGGCGCATCCCCATGTTGTAGCACCGCTTCGCTTTCGTGATTCACAACGTTCGGCGCTTGCAGGCCTTCGCGTCTGACGTGGTGGGTGACGTCATGGTGAGTACGCCGTCCTGCCAGCCTGCCCGGCTGCTGTACATCGCCGGCTCCGAACTTGTTGGCCGCGCGTGGACGCAGCGCGGCAGAGTGTTCCTTCAAGCCGCGTCGAGTTTTTTGACCACAAGTTCGTTCAACAGCGCGGGGTTCGCCTGCCCTTTGCTCAGCTTCATCACCTGCCCCACGAAGAAGGCGGCGACGGTGCGCTTGCCGCCTTTGAACTGCGCCACCTGCGCCGGATTGGCCGCGATGACCTGATCGATCATGCCCTCAATCGCGGAGCTGTCGGAGATCTGCTGCGGCTTGTCCCGGTTGTAGATGAAGGGGAAGTCGCGGCCCTCGGCGAAGCAGCTATCGAGCAGCTGTTTCAGCTGCTTGGAGCTGATCTCACCGGCCTCGGTGAGATCGGCCGCGAGCACGACGCCTTCCAAAGTGACGGGCGATTGCCCGAACTCCAGGTTCGCCGCGCGAAGACGTGCGGTGATCTCACTGAGCAGGATGGCCGCGACCCGACGCGGGCTCTTGGCCAGCTTGGCCGCGAGCTCGAAGCGGTCCGCAAAGGCACGCTCCGCGGCGATCGTCGCGGCGTCCTGCGTGGACAGTCCATACTCCGCAACCAGCCGCGCACGACGTGCCTCCGGCAGCTCCGGCATGCCGGCAAGAATCGCACGCTGCCACGCCTCGCCGACCACCAGCGGCGGAAGATCGGGCTCGGGAAAGTAGCGATAGTCGTGCGCCTGCTCCTTGCTGCGCATGGAGAAGGTGCGGCCCTCGGCGTTGTTCCACAACCGCGACTCCTGCACCACGCGCCCGCCCTCTTCGATCACGCCGATCTGGCGTTCGATCTCGTACTCCAGGGCCGCGCGGATGTAGCGAAAGCTGTTGACATTCTTGACCTCGGCCTTGGTACCGAACCTGTCTGCGCCCTTCAGCATCACGCTCACATTTGCGTCGCAGCGCAGGCTTCCCTCTTCCATGTTGCAGTCGGAGACGCCGGTGTACAGCAGAATCTCCTTCAGCCGCGTGAGGTACTCGAAGGCCTCATCGGGCGTACGCAGATCCGGCTCCGAGACGATCTCAATCAGTGGGGTGCCGCAGCGGTTCAGGTCGATGTAGGTGCGGCTGCCGGAGTCCGCAAAGCCGTCATGGAGGCTCTTGCCCGCGTCCTCTTCCAGGTGCAGCCGCGTGATGCCGATGCGCTTGGGCCGGCCCTCGGCATCGGGCACGGTGATGGCGCCGAACTCCGCCAGCGGCTTATCAAATTGCGAGATCTGGTAGCCCTTGGGCGAGTCCGGGTAGAAGTAGTTCTTGCGGGAAAAGATGCTGGTCTGGTTGATGCGGCAGCCGATCGCGCTGGCCGCAAGCACAGCCTTCTCCACCGCATCGCGGTTCAGCACCGGCAACGCGCCGGGCAGCCCCAGGCACACCGGGCAGACATGCGTGTTGGGCTCGCCCCCATACTCATTCCTGCAGCCGCAGAAGTTCTTGGTCGCGGTCAGCAGCTGCACATGCACCTCCAGCCCGATGACGGGCTGGTACTTGGCGAGGATGTCAGGGGGTAAGGCAACGCCTGCGGGCATGGAACAAGTTTACCAATCGACGTTGGCCCGCCTGGGGTTCACCGCATCTCACAGCAACAGTTCATGCCAGAGGAAGAGATCTTGGGATCCAATCCAAGCACCGCGGTCGCCGAAGAGCAGGAGGAGACCCCTGCCGGCGGTACAGCAGCGCAAGACGGCCAGGCTCCGGGGAACGCCGCCGATCAGAGCCAGCCGTCGGACACCGGAAGCGGAGCGCCCGCCAGCACCGGCCAGATGGATCTGGACCGCCCCAGCGCGGAACAGATCTATCGTCAGGTCGCCCGCAACGCCAAAGAAGAGCTGAAGCGTTCCAGCATCTCGCTGGCGATCTCCGGCTTCACCGGCGGCACCTTTATGGGCTTTTCGGCCCTGGGCGTCGGCGTCGTGCTCGCGGTCCTGGGCAGCGGGCCGGGCGCGTTTCTGCTTTCGCGCATGCTGTACCCGCTGGGGTTCATCGTGGTCATCATCGGGCGCTCGCAGCTGTTTACGGAGAACACGCTGTATCCCGTCGCGCTGGTTTTGGCTGAAAAGAAGCAGCTTTGGAACACGCTCCGGCTGTGGGCGATTGTGCTGCCGTCGAATCTCGCCGGCGCTCTGGCCTTTGCCGCGCTGATCTCGCGGACGCATGCTTTGGCGCCGTCCTTTGTGCAAGCCATCGCCCATCTTGGGACCGACGCGGTTCATGTGCCGCTTGCCACCGTCTTCTGGTCCGGTGTCGTGGGCGGGTGGATTATCGCCACGGCCGCCTGGATGGTCTCGGGATCGCACTCGGTGACCGGTTCCGTGGTCCTGATCTGGCTGCTGACGTTTGTGGTGGGCGCGGGCAACTTCGCGCACTGCATCGCCAGCTCCGGCGAGATCCTCACCTCCGTGCTCACCCATCAGGCCGCGCTGCGGGAGTACCTGCGCTGGCTGGGGCCGGCGGTGGGCGGCAACATCTGCGGCGGCGTGCTGATGGTGACGCTGCTGGAGTATGGGCAGGCAATCTATGGCACCGCCATCGAGGCGCAGGTGCAAGATGGGCAGCGCAACGCCTGAACTGCCGTCCGCTGCAGCAAGTCCATACCCGGAACGGGGTATCGGCCATTCCCCTTTGGTCGCATTGCCCTTGCCCTCAAGCGTCATTTCCCCTTTTGGAACCCGTCTCGTAGAGTCGGCGATGAGGGTACCTGCTGATGCGACGGGCGAGCTGGCTGCGACAAAACCAGAACCTGCTCGTTCTTGATCGCCCCGAAGCCATTCTTTGCCTGGCGCCCCTGCTGGCGACGGTCGCCGAGCGCTGCGGCCAGCCTGGGGCCATGCACTGGCTACCCTACTTCCTCGATCCTGCCGTCATGGGCCGGCGCATTCCCTACCTTGTCCTGCTGTTGCGGCCGGAGACGGAGGAAGATCGGCCATTAACCGCGGCGGATATCGCTGCGGCAGCCCTGTTCTTCGAGTACCGCGTCTTCGGCCTGCGTACCGGGGCTGTGGCCCACGCCCGCAGCACCACCGGCGACGCCATCGGCTTCAGCAGCATCGTCGCCCCGCGCGGGCAGCGAACGCGCGTCGCCGCCGTGGCCGCCCGTGCCCTGGCCGAGCGGGGCGCTCACCTGATCCTGGCCACCTACGAGGAGGCGCAGCCGAAGGGCGCGCCGCTCTGTGGTCCTCGCCTTGCTGCCGCCCTCAGGCAACGGAGGGTAGGCCGCACGCTGCGCCTGCTGCCCACGCTGGATGCGACCCTCGCGCAGATGGGCAAGAGTACCCGATTCAACCTGCGCTACTATCGCCGCCGGCTCGAAAAGACGATGCCCTGCGAATATGTCCCCGAGGCGGCGCCGGCGCTGCGCGGGGAAGATCTGCAGGCCCTTAACCTTTCCTCGCTGAACCCGGTGGACGCCGCCGAGTTCGAGCGCCGTGTGCGCTCCGCGTCGGAGCTGCCGGGGAGCTTTCTTTCCGGTCTGCGCGATGTGGACGGCCGTTGGCTGAGCCTGGTGGGTGGATGGCGGCAGGGCAGCACCACCACCCTGTTCTGGCAGATGAACACCTCCGGCCTCGAACAGCACTCCATCGGCACCGTCATGCGCTCCTTCTTTCTGGAGCACGAGATCGCACGGGGAGCCCAGCGGCTGATGATCTACGGCGGCACGCCGCACTCCATGCATCACGCCTTTGAGAAGGAAGCCGTGACGGACCTGATCGTGCGCCGCAGGAGCCTGCCCGGTCTGCTGCTGTTCTGGGCCCTGCGCTGGGCGCGGCATGGTCAACGGCTCGGGTTGCAGCCGAACTTCCTGGCCCGCACGCTGCAGGACCCCGCCCTGGTGTGGGTCTCCCGCGAGCCCGCCGCCGCTTCGCGGGGCCGGAGCGTGCTGAAAGCAGGAACACTGCCACGCGTCGCCTAGCCTTCCGCAACACCGCAGCTGCCGACGGCTGCGCCTGGAAAGAACGGTAGAATCGACCTTGCATGATTCTTCCCTTCGTCCGCGAACTCGTCGCGGATCTGGAGAGCACAGACCCCTTTCAGCGTGTGCGGCGCCATCTCGCGGGCGGCACGGGGCGTCGTCGTGTGTCCGGGCTTACGGCGACGGCCCGCGGCCTGTATCTGCCTTCTTTTGTGCGGGCGGCCCAGGCGCCCTCGCTGGTGCTGGTCTCCGATAACAAAGCCGCCGAGGCGCTGCACACCGCGGTGCTCGCCGCCAGCGAGCTCAGCGGCGCGCTGAAGCCACACGAGGTGCTGCGGCTACCCGCGCATGATGTGCTGCCCTTCGAGAATCTGTCCCCGCACGGCGAGATCCAGGAGCAGCGCGCGGCGGCGCTCTGGAAGATCGCCAGCGGCCAGGCTCGGCTGGTCATCGCGCCGGTCGAGGCCGCGTGCATGCGCCTGTTCGGCCGCGAACACTACGCCGGCCTTGCCCTGACCCTGCGCAAGGGCGAGGAGCATATCCCCGAGATGCTGCTTGAGCACCTGCTTTCGGTCGGCTACACCCGCGTGGATGTGGTGGAGATGACCGGCCAGGTCACCGTGCGCGGCGGCATCCTCGACGTTTACGGGCCGGAGATGGATCGCCCGGTGCGCGTCGAGTTCTTCGGCGATGAGATCGAGTCGATTCACCGTTTTGACCCCGACACGCAGCGCTCCTCCAACCCCGTCGATCACGTGCTGCTGCTTCCGCTTACCGAGACCCCTGCGACGGAGAAGGTGCTGGAGGCGATCAATGCGCGGCTAACTCGTTCGGGCTCGGCAGCCGGCGCGGCACTCGAGGGCGGCGACACCCCGCGCGAGCTCCAGAGCCACGTCGCGCACGCCAGCGGGAAGGAATCGAACGGCGGGGTTCCCCACGACGATCGTCGTCAGGGTGGAAATGCAACCATCTTCGCCGGTTGGGAGTTTTATGCCCCCGTCGCCGGCGCCACCTCCTGCCTCACCGACCTGCTCGGCCCGCAGACCCGCGTCTTCGTCGAAGAGCCCGCGATGGTCAGCAATCAGGGCGAGCGCTGGTGGAACAAGGTCGAGCAGCGCCATGAGCGTTCGGGCATTGGCTCGCTGGTGCGCGCGGAGGATCTTTACCTTTCGCCCTGGGAGTTGGCCGATCGCATCCAGCGGATGCCCGGTTGTGAGCTCGATCAGTTGGGCGCGGTGGATGTGCTCGAAACCGATCGCAGCGAAGGTTCGGAGATCGAGTTTGCGACTCGGCCCACGCTGCGCTTTCACGGCTCCATCCCCGCCATGGTGGACGAGCTGCGCAAGCTGATGGAGGCCGAGGCCCGCATCCTGATCGCCGCGCCGAACCAGGGCGAGGTGGAGCGGCTCGCGGGCCTGCTGCAGGAGTACGGTGTGCCCTACCGGCTGGGCTGGCGCGCCGATCACACCTCCGGCACGTCCACCACGGTTTACTCCGAGTCGAGCTACCTGGCCGGCGATCTCCGTACGCCGGTGCTGGTGCGGGCGGCGGTCGCCAGCGGCGTCCAGGTTCTTGATCTGGAGCCACGCACCGCGCGGCAGTTCGTCCTCTTCGGCGCCCACGACCTGAACGACGATGCCGACGTCCATGCGCGGCCCGTGCAGCGCAAATCCAAGACCTCCGCCTTCGTCTCCGACTTCCGCGATCTCGCTGTCGGCGACTATGTGGTTCACGTCGAGCACGGCATCGCGCAGTATGAGGGCCTGCGCTCGCTCGACCAGCCCGATGGCACGGTGCTGGAGCTGATGATCCTGAACTTCGCCGACGACGCGAAGCTGTACGTCCCGCTGACCCGCCTGGATCTCATCCAGAAGTACCGCTCCACCGAAAGCGGACCCGCGCCGCAGCTGAACCGGCTCGGCAATCCCGCGTGGCAGAAGACCAAGGCCCGCGTGAAAAAGGCGATGCAGGATATGGCCGAGGAGCTGCTGAAGCTCTACGCGCAGCGGAGATCCGCCGTGGGCTTCGCCTTTTCGCCAGATACCGCCATGATGCGCGAGTTTGAGGACGCCTTCGACTACAACGAGACTGACGACCAGCTGAACGCCATCGCCGACATCAAGCGCGACATGGAAAGCCTTCAGCCCATGGACCGGCTGCTGTGCGGTGACGTCGGCTACGGCAAGACCGAGGTCGCCATGCGTGCGGCCTTCAAAGCCATTCAGGACTCCAAGCAGGTAGCGGTGCTGACGCCCACCACCGTCCTCTGTTTTCAGCACTTCGAGAGCTTCAAGAAGCGCTTCGCCAACTTCCCGGTCAAGGTGGAGATGATCTCGCGCTTCCGCACCGCCAAGGAGAAGAAGGAGGTCCTGGAGCAGACCGCGGACGGCAAGGTCGACATCCTCATCGGCACCCATGCGGTGCTGGGCGAAAACGTGCACTTCCAGGACCTAGGCCTGCTGGTCGTGGACGAGGAACAGCGCTTCGGGGTGCGGCACAAGGAGCGGCTGAAGAAGATGCGCGCCTCGGTGGATGTACTTGCCATGAGCGCCACGCCTATCCCGCGTACGCTGCATATGTCGCTCGTCGGGCTGCGCGACATGAGCGTCATCGAAACGCCACCCAAGGACCGCATGGCGATCCAGACCGTGGTCGCGAAGTTCGATGAAAAGCTGGTCCGCACGGCCATCGAGGTTGAGCTCGAACGCGGCGGCCAGACCTACTTCGTCTCCAACCGCGTGGAGACGATCTATGAGATGTCCGAGCGCATCCGCGAACTCGTGCCGCAGGCGCGCGTGGCCGTCGGCCACGGGCAGATGCCGGAGGCCGAGTTGGAGCGCGTGATGCTCGGCTTTATGAACGGCGCGTTCGATGTGCTGTGCGCGACCTCCATCGTCGAAAACGGCCTGGACGTCTCCCGCGCCAACACCATCATCATCAATCGCGCGGACCGGCATGGTCTCAGCGAGCTGTACCAGCTGCGCGGGCGCGTCGGCCGCTCCAATCGTCGCGCCTACGCGTATCTGCTGATCCCGCAGGAGCAGCAGCTGACCGAGATCGCCCGCCGCCGCCTGGCCGCGCTCAAGGAGTTCTCCGACCTCGGCGCCGGCTTCAAGATCGCCGCACTTGACCTGGAGCTGCGCGGCGCCGGCAACATGCTGGGCGGGGAACAGAGCGGCCACATCGAGGCTATCGGCTTCGAGATGTACACGCAGATGTTGGAGGAAGCCGTCAGCCGCATGAAGGGCGAGAGCCACGAGGAGCGCCCCGCGGTCACGGTGAACCTGGGCGTCTCGCTGCGCATCGACGACACCTACATCCCCGAAGAGAACCAGCGGCTGCGGATGTACAAGCGCATCGCCGGCGCAGAAAGCGAGGCCGTGCTGACCGATGTGCGCGCGGAGCTCGAAGACCGCTACGGCAAGCCGCCTGAGACCGTCCTCCATCTGCTCGCGGTCGGCGAGATCCGGCTGCTTTGTGAGCGGCTGGGCGTAGCCAACCTGGAGCGCAAGCGGGTCGCCGTCGAGGAGCCGAAGAAGCAGGCCCCGGCGCCCGCCAGGACCGGGGTACCGGTGCGGTCCGCCGTGCCGTCGCGTCCGGCGGCGCCCGCGTTTGGGAGCCCCTCCCGCTTCGGCACGCAGTCGGCGCCACCGTCACGCCAGCCGCTGGCCGGCCGTCACGGCCAGGCCCCGCACACGGCGGCGCTCAACTTCTCCAGCCGCGCCGCCCTCACGCAGAAGCCCGCCAGCAACGCCCGGCAGGCGGTGCGCGAGACCGCCGCGCCGCGTCCTGCGGACTCGCCCGTGGTCGCCAAAGCCGGCCAGATGAAGTCCATGCGCGACATGCTCTTCCTCAGCTTCAGCGAAAAGCTGCACGCCGCCCCCGCAGAGCCGGGCAAGGGCGTCAACGTCGGCACGCTGATGAAGCTGGTGGGCCGGAACGCCAAGGACGGCGCCCAACTCACCCCGCAGGGCGTGCTGCGCTGGCCGTTGAGCAGCGCCAAGGCCGACGACGTGATCCGCGAAAGCCGCGACCTGCTCGCCGCGCTGGAACTCTCGCAGTAGCTGTCCGCAGAACTCTACCCAGACGCGACGCGCAGCCTTCTCGCCCACCCGCACGTCCATTGTGGTAGCGGGAGCTCCGGGGAAAGGTCCACGTGGGAACGCAAAACAAAGACCGGCGGCGGTGGATAGCCTTGGTTTGCGCCCTGGTGTTGGCCCTGCCCTCCGTCGCGCTGCGCCTCTCTGCCCAAACCGTCGCCACGGTCGTGACCGGCTACACCGTCACTGGCCGCGTGCTCTGCGCGGACACGCAGCGGCCCGCGCGCTTCGCCCAGGTCTCGCTCATCCCTGCCAGCGACGACAATGAAGGCGGCCGCGGGCGCCGGCTCTCCACCCGCACCGACCTGGACGGCGCCTTTACCCTCAGCGGCGTGCCCCAGGGCGCGTACTACGTCACCGGCCAGCTCACGGGCTATGTCAACGAGGCGTCCACGGTGCAGGCGGCCCTCAGCGCCGGCGGCGATCCCGGTACCGCGCTGGCGGGCGTGCCCCTGGTCCGCGTGGGAGCCGGTGGGGCCAGCACCGCGCTCAGCCTGCAGCGCGGCGGCGTCATCGCCGGCACGGTGCAGTGGGACGACGGCAGCCCCGCCGCCGGCGTGCAGGTCTCGGCGCAGGCCGCCCCCACCGCCGCCCTGCAAGGCACCAGCGCGACGCAGGCGGCTCCTGTGGGCGGTCCGGGCGGGTTCGGCGGGCAACCGAACTTCCCCGGCGCGGGCAGCCAGACTGACGACCGTGGCCGCTTTCGCCTTACGGGATTGCTGCCGGGCACCTACGTCGTCCGGGCCAACGTGCAGGCGCCGGCGCCACAACAGGCCGGCAACGACCGCGGTTTTGCGCGGCTGCTGAACCTTTCCGTCTATGCGCCCGACAAGCTGCGCCGCACCGACGCCGCCACCATCACACTCACCGCGGGCGAGGAGCGTGACGACATCGCGGTCACCATGGGTCTGGCCGGCCTGCACGCCGTCTCCGGCAGCGTCAGTGCCCCCGGAGCGACGGTGCGCTCGGGCTCGGTCAGCCTGACCGACCAGACCGACAGCTCACTGAACCGCTCGGGCCTCATCAACCCCGACGGCAGCTTCACGGTGCCCTACGTGCCGCCCGGAAACTACACCCTGCGCGTAAACGCCAGCAGCCAGGCGCCCACCGGCTTCGGCCGCGGCGGCCAGGGACAGGGCAACAGCGCCGGCCCCACCTTTCAGCCGCTCCAGGAGTCCGTCACCGTGGCCGACGGCGACCTCTCCGGCCTGACGCTTTCAGTGACGCCTTCCACCACAACGGCCGCACAGTAGCCGACAGCCTTGAAGTAGCCGCGCCTGCAAAGATCGCCGAGAGCTTTACGTGCAGGCCGTGAAAGAGCGATCCCACATCAATACAAAGTGAAGTAAGAGTGTCGTCGAGACACAAAGTAAGCAACATTGTCATCTCGATACACAAAGTTAAGTAAAGAGTGTCATCTCGACCGGAGCGAACAGCCCTATCGTTCGCGCAGTGGAGAGACCCCCGCATTCTG